>JBAUAJ010000035.1:0-72554 GCA_049675585.1 Thermoplasmata archaeon | reverse complement strand
AACAGAGTGAGTCCGGTTTGTCGTCGTTCTTCGAGAGTGGCGGCGTCACGATGGCGCTGAGCCCACCGTCCCATGCGGAGAGAGAAAGGGCATCCCGGATAATAACCTACTTACGCAAGAGTCAGTAACCCGCCATTCAGAACTTATCGCGGTCTCACGAAAGCCGCCCATCTCGGGCGTAGTCAAGGTCCCCCTATTCCTTTTCAATTTTCAGTCGAGGAATTCCGGTAAATCGTCTCAACTTTCGGAAATGATGTTCAGACCCCCTGCTTCTCCGCGAATCTATACAGCTTCTCGAAACTTCGGACAAGAATCCGGATCTCGGCAGGCTCCAGCAGAGAGACGAAGGCAGTGATGATCGCCTTGTGTCGCCGCCTCGCCACAGCAAACAGCTTCTTGCCGGCAGGAGTCATCCGGATGTTCACCACCCGTCGGTCCGGGGAGTCTCTTGCCCTACGAACCAAGCCCTTCGCTTCCATTTCGTCGATTATCGCTGTAATTGCTGCCTTCGTGACGAGGTTTTCGTCGCTCAATCTGACCATCGAAGTCGGGCCGGATTCCGACAGCTGTTGGAGCACCCCGAACTCGGTCAGTCTCAGGTCGGGAATCCCGAAAGCCTTGTCGAAGTAGTGGGGCAGCTTCTTGCTGGCCAAATTCATGGCGCGAAATACATCCTCAGGGCTAGGCGGGGGCGCACGCTTCGGCCCTTTGTCCCCGGTGGAAGTGCCTCCTGGTCGGCGGATTGGCATTGTGATGCTCCTACGCTGACAGCCTGTCCCGGACTCTAAGGCAGCAAATTGTTAAAGCAATTGCTGTATGGTTAATTGTTAAGTAGTTCACCTGTTTACCAAATCGCCATGAATCTCGAGAGCGCAGGGATGATGGGCCCGCTCACGACCTGGGCGCCTGGGGAGCAATGTCTCGAGCGCGTTGTGACTCGAGAGGACGATGCCGGGGCCCACAGGCACTCCCGGCGGCGCGATCGCAAAATGTTCGTGGGACCGGTTGCCGCGGCGGAATCGGGTGCAGCATGAAAGCAGTCGTCCAAGATCGATACGGGAAAGCTAACGTTCTGAAGCTCGGCGAGGCTGAGACGCCCGTCCCGGACTCGACCAGCGTCCTCCTCCGAGTGCGTTCCGCGTCGGTGAACGGCCTCGACTGGCGGCTCATGTGGGGCAAACCGATCATTCTCCGCTTCCTTGGGTTTGGCCTGACGCGGCCCAAGCGAAGGATCCGTGGGGTAGATGTGGCGGGCGAGGTCGTGGCGGTGCAGAAGCCGGAGTCGCAGTTCAAAGTCGGCGACGCCGTGTTCGGCATCGGAAGCGGGTCGTTTGCGGAGTACGTGGCAGCCGACGAGAGCGAGCTCACGAAGAAGCCGGACGGAGTCTCCTTCGACGATGCGGCCACTCTCGGGATCGCCGCCTTCACTGCCCTCCAGGGACTACGGGACCAGGCACACATTCGGCCGGACCAGTCCGTGGCGATCACGGGGGCGGGCAGTGGCGTCGGGACTTTCGCTATTCAGCTCGCCAAGTGGATGGGGGCCCGGGTGACCGCGGTCACTTGGGCCGCTAACGTCGAGATGCTCCGTACGGTGGGGGCCGACGTGGTCCTGGACTACGACAAGGTGGACTTCACGCGCGGGCCCGAGCGCTACGACGTCATCTTCGACATTTCGGGACTAAAGGGAATGGGGGCGCTCCTGCGGGCGCTGAAGCCGGGCGGCACCCTGGTCGTGGTGGGGGGCCGGGGTGGTTTCGGTCGATTCATCCAGGCCGGACTTCGTCGCCGGCTGCTTCGTCAGCGCGTTCGGGGTCTCATGGCGAAGCCCAACGCGGAGGACCTGGCGACGCTTGGCAGCCTCGTGGCCCAGGGGAAGCTGAAACCCGTCATTGACCACGTCTACATGCTTCCGGAAGCGCCGGAAGCGATGGCCCGTGCCGAACTCCACCAGGCGCGAGGAAAACTGGTCATTCACGTCTCCTAAGTAGCGCCGCTCCGCGGCTTGGTCCCCAGCTGACCCGTGACCCGTCATACCCAGAACAGCATGTTTTGGCATAGAGCCGACGGGGGAGCCGCGATCTGGATCTGCCACCACGGATCAAACAGCGCGTCACAGTCAGACCCGGAGATGGTATCCGCTGACGTGTGCTCGAATCTCCATGCATCGTGGTCTCGAGATCGGCTTACACCTCAAACCCGGGCTTACTAACGAGAATTTCATCGCAGAAGCATTAGGCAATGTGGCCGCCTTCAGACTCCAGCAGGAACGCGGCGAGTCACTCGAGTGGCAGGTAGTGCGAGTCGATGGTTCGACCAGTCACCACTTCAGACTCGTCATCCGCCACCCCGATCGCGTCCTCGATATCGGAATAGAACACAACCTCAGGCAGCTACTGGAGTCTCTCTCAAACGAGACCGTTGAGGCTTTGCGGAAGCAGTTCGAAATCGCCGAACGGGAAGGAATGAAGCCGTCCCGGTTGCGACACGTCCATGAGTCGGTCGATTTCTGGCGGGACGATTTCTGGAACTGGTTGGGATAGGCGCCCCTTTCCGGACCGAATAGCACCGCGCTTACGCTCACGAGCGGAGCTACCGGGACCAGACGAATGGAGCCTCGAGCTCCATCGGCTCTTTTCTCGATTCCTCCCAAACAGGATCGAAACCCCTCATCCTTCGAATTCTCCCCGGTACGTTCCCGGCTCATGTGTTCAACTTAGATTGAACCCACTCCAAGAGTGTCTGTGCATTGCGAGACACGGGGGATCATTTTCAGCGCGAAACTAGACTCATGGAGATTCGAACCGAGTTCGAGGGCGGGCAAGCTCACGAAGCCGAGGGAGGGAATCGTCGATTTGTTCGATTCCCCCTCGCATGAAACCACTCGAAACCCGATCGTTCGTCGACATTCGCGCAATCCTAGTGATAGATGCCCAGCTTGACGAGAGTCTTCATCGGAACGTCAGTGATCGGGCAATTCGAATCTGTGAGGATTGCCCTAGCTTGGGCATACGTTAAAGTAACAGGCTTCTGAACCCGAAGGAGTAGGTTTACCGTTCCCAAGCCCAAGGAAACACGCCTCATGTCCGACCAGTCAACCGTTCGCACACTGTCTCCCGGTCTGAGCGGTCTTCGTTCCTCGATGCGAATACCAGATTCGAGAATCGTAATGCTTCTAGCCACGGGGGCAGTCGCTAGATAGGCAAAGGCAAGAAAGAGACCGTACATCCCGATTACAGTCGCCCCTAACGCGGCCGTCGGCGTAGGGTCACTTCTATTTAGCCAGATAAGGAAAGCGGCCATAACTGAGGAGATTCCCCACATCCAACCCAGTGCCCACGCTAAAGGGAGTTTGAGAGATCCCGGCACCGTAGCCGTTTCGCTAGGTGACCGCATGCCCCTCAATCCAATTGAGCCTCATATCAGCGAGGCGACACTGACTCCTGTGGATACTACATCCAGGAGTGAGCCGAATATTGCCGCCGTTAGTTGCCCGGCCTCCGCCAGTTCGGAAGTATAGGTCAAGAGTATGAATGCCGAGTAGGCGGCCGCCGCACCGCCAATAACGAATGCCCACTCCTCTAGAGTCGTTCCTTCGGAGCCCCCGACCTTGTGACCTACAAGGTCGAGGATGATGCTCAAGATTCCGCTGGCAGCGGCGACGACCGGGGTCGCCGTGACCAACGTTAAATCCGCGACTCCTCGGCTAAGGGCGTAGACTAAATCAAGAGAACCGGATACCGCGGTTCCGGACTGATACCCCGCGATCGAATCGGTTTCAATCCAAGCATACGCTCGGAGCCGAGCCATGTTTGTGTTCCAAAATTGTGTGTCCGTATCATTGTGGAACGCGGAGACTGTTGTGTTCCCAATCGCCCAGACACCTCGAACCATATCCGCGCTCAGGAAGTACGGAAGATTCGACATGGCAAACGAAGCCGCGATTCCGGCCGCCGCCTCTACAAGCAGTACCA
The DNA here is from genome assembly GCA_049675585.1 of Thermoplasmata archaeon. Lineage (GTDB taxonomy): Archaea > Thermoplasmatota > Thermoplasmata > Lutacidiplasmatales > UBA184 > Lutacidiplasma. The sequence goes on along the minus strand of JBAUAJ010000035.1, from coordinate 68,580 downwards.
GCAGCGCGTCCACTAGGAACCCCGATCCTAGTCCGAATGCTTGAATAATTGTGAATGCCACTGTAACCGCAACAGACAGCCCGAGAGCGACTCCGAAGAGTGTGCCAAAGATATTGGAAACTAGTGCCGCCGCCTGAGAATCTGAGATATCGTTAGGAGAGTTGTTAAACTCGCTCCATAGCGGGACGAACCCTTTCCAGAGACTCGCACCCCACGCATCTTCTTCGTTTACTATTGGAATTGTAATCGGGCTGAACAATAAATCAACTGCCGATATCAAGTAACTGTAGAGAGCTTTCAGAGCTGAGTAGAGGAGGCCTCCGAATTCCTCAATCCCGAGAACCGTTCGGATTGCAATTTCCTCGCCTAGGCCGGAGGTTGCATTCCCGATTTCGCCTAAGAAGTCCAATCCTGCCTTCGTTGCAGACCATATGTAACCGACTATAACCGATTCTGACTTGACGACGAACGTTCCGATCCCGCTGACCGTGTTCCAAGCAGATTCCAATGCTCCTTTTGATTGCTGAGGAGGCGTGGCACGGCTTACGGGAACGCCCCAAATCCCATCACTAACCTCGGCATTATTTGCTAGAGTGGATAGAACGGCGCTCGAGAATCCTAGGGTGGCGGTCTGACCCGTGATATTCTCGAACGATCCGTTCACTCCGCCGGTCGAGTTATCAAGGAGCGAGGCCAGAAGGAGGTCTGCGTCCTTGAAATTGTTCCCCGATAGATTGAGTGTCAAGGTCACTATGGCTTGGACGGATGCACCCGCGGCTGACGCGGGCTCGACCGTAGCGCCGCTTGTCAATCCCCCAGTGTTGCCTGATACACTCTGCGTCGCAGTGAGGACTGAAACTATTGCGGGAGATTTCGACCCCACTCCCAATTCAGTGCTGCAGAGTGCCCCGCCACTTGCTGGTTCGATAGTTCGGTTCTGCCAATAGCAAGCAAGGTTTCGCATACCATTCGCTCCACCAAAATTCGGAGGGGTAACGCCGCCGGAGCCGAGGATGGGAAGTGTGTTAGGGCCAGTGTACCTGATTGACCCGTCCTTGAAGATCGCTTGACCAAAATCGGAGGCGAAGAATCCAACTCTCGGAATGAGAAGATTGGTAACTCCTGCTGCGAACGTTACATTATAAGTGCCTCTGGGCGACTCTGGAAAAGGAATATCGCTGCTCGCCACGCCTCTGCATTCGTTCGATGCGAAGAAGGCGAAACCGCACCCGGGATAGTTGTAGTTCACCTCGACCTCCACGAAATCCTGCTCGCCAACGAAGTGTTGCAAGCCCGCCGGAAGTTGGGTGAGGGTCTGATTACCATCGGGCAACCAAAGGTATGTGGGCGATTTGACCCCTACAGAAACAAGGCGAATCCCGAGGTCTATCGCAGTCCTTGCCCCCATACTCCCCGAGCACTGACCGTTTGAATTTCCCCAATAAGAGTAGTACGCAGTCCCCGACTGGCTGACTGGAGCTGGAGCGAGCATGTTGACAGTCAGGTTCACTTCGGTTCGACAACCGTTGATCGCCAAACTCTCCAGTTCTGGCGTGCGGCTCGTGGAAATATTAGCGACCAGTCCAAGGGAAACCGGCTCAGAGATGAGCTCTTGGTTAACCGGAAGAGTTGTAATGTAGGACTCTCCACTTACGGGACAACCTGAGCCACCTGCAGTGAATTGTGCGGTGTAGTTATCGAGCCCGACCCTACCACTTACCACAGCGTCAGGTATGGATGGCCGTACGGCGATACCTGAGCCGTCGGGAAGATTTCCGCATCCCCCGGAAGTGTCGTTCGGGTTCAGCAAAATACCGTAGCCTCCGAGAGCTGGCGGTTGTGGAGGAGCTCTCTCAAAATATGTTTCGAGACCGAGTTCATGTGCCGGATCTATACTCGCACCGTCCGGGATTCCATCTCCAGGTGTCGACACCACGTATGGATCCGCACCCCACGAAAGTTTGCCCCAGAGAGTTAGAGTCCGTTGCGTTCCGTACGTACCGAGAATCCCACGCAGGGAGCCTCCATTGGAGGCTGCCCCTTCGGGTCCGGCTATTCCTGTCGTATTGAGAAGTTTTAGTAGGGCGGTTCGAGACCAAAGTACTTCAGCAGAATAAGACGAATTGGCCAAACAATGAGACCTGACGCACAGGATGTCCGAGATGCCCTGGTCGTTCGTGCCTGTCTTAATGGGGGTTCCCGGCCAAGTCGTGTCGTTTGGTGAGGGTTTTCCGGAAAACGGGTCGAATCGCGTGCCTTCCTCTGAAGACAGCGCGAAGAAACTCTTATCGACCACACCGTTGAGTCTCGGTTCAGGTACCCCTGGATTGGTGGAATTTGTGCCAAGAGCAAAGGTTAGGTTCCACAGATCGAGCATTCCGCTCCCAGCGGAGTCGACTGTATTCGGATTGAGGCCATAGACGTCCTCCAGGTAATCGTTAGCCAACCCATTCGTTGAAAAGCTCGACGGGCTGGGAGTAACGAGGTCAGGACCCGAAGCGAGGGGTACGTACCAACCTGTTTGCTTCTCCGCATTGGTCAGTCCGTCCTTGCTCTGATCGAAGTGGTAGGTAAATTTCTTGGTTGAGGAAGTGATGCTGGAGGGTTTCACACAGCCACCCGGAGGGGGACAGTAGAAGGGTTTGTCGTATACCGCTGTAACAGTGAACGAGTACTTATGATTCGAAGTTAGCGTCGGGAAGAGATCTATCAGACCACTTCCCTTAGTCCCTTCTATAGTGGTCGAATTAAGTGAGTAGGAGAATGCCTGAGTAGCATTCCAAATTTTCACACTGCCGCTTACGAAAGGTCCGGATATCGGAATGTTCCAGCTGATTTCGACTCCACCGCCGGCACGAGTCAATGAATTGTAACTGAGGTCCTGCTCGGAAGCCCAATTCTTGTCCATGCTGGGAGCAGATCCTGCGGAGGGCTCGGGAACAAATGGAGGGTCGCTCCCTCCGAAATCGACCTGGGTTGTCACCCCATCCTGGTTCGTTAGGCAACCCTGCGTCCAAGAAACTCCGAGGTTTGCAGCGTAGGAGACCCAGGGCTGAAGACCGTGCAACTCAACTGTGTAGTTCCATCGATTCGGCCCAGCGCTGATCGGCGTGATTCCCGAGATGGTCGTAGAAATAGGAGACCCAATCGCGTGGTAGGTGATGTACCCTGATGCGCTCTGGTTGGAGTACCAAGACGCGTCGATGGAGGTACTTTCAGTGTTCCAAAACGGCCCTGTGGACGGGCTTGAAACATTGGGTAGATTCCTCGTCAATGTGAAACCGCAGGTGGCCCGCGAGGATTCCGCCGGGCTAACACCGGCCACGCTGTATGCAAAGGCAGGAGATCCTGCCGGGCTGTTTGACCCGGGACGGCTCAGGCTCGTGATTCGGAAAGTGTATCCGACACCGGCAGGTGAGTATTTGGGAAACTCATTGAACTGGCTGGTTCCGAATGTGGTTGAATTCCAGTACTGGACACCCGTTGAATTCGATAGTGTCTCTTGTGCCGTGGACGGCAATGTCATCCCATAGCCAGTCGAGATTCGTGCCTCAGTGTGTAATCCGTTGTACGATGCAGTGAGGAAATTCCCGACATACGTGATGGAGAGTGTCGTCGCGAAGGATCCGGTCAGCACAAACTGAGTGATCGAAGACGGTCCCAGTGTCACTGGGGAAATAGTCTGGGTTGTTGTAGAGTGATCACATGAGTCAGTGGTTGTCTCCACCTCACCGGTTCGTGCACCGAACCGTTCGGTCCAAGAGAATGATCGATATGCGGGTAGATTGTAAACCCATACGGACGGGTAGGCGGTAGTTCCCGAGATGTTGTGATTTGTGCCGTTGTTGATCGAGACGTCAGCCCAGGTGCTAGTAACAGAAGTCGTCTTGCTGATGACTACAACCCCCCAGCCCCCTCCCGACATTGAGCACCGGGCAGACGAGAAGCTTGTCCAAGTGGGGAGTGAATCCGAGACTCCGAGTTCGTACGACGTCGGGCTGTAGGGTGACGGCGTCACGGTTGCAGATACAGTTTTCGAGGAAACAGTCTCGGTGTGCGAGACGGGATTCGGAATGGTCGTGGCAGGAGTGACCTCAGTATACGGACTAAATTGCGCCACCAGGCTCAGAGGAGAAACCGTAACTGTGACCCCCTCACCCTCGAGAGCCCAGTCTAGGTATACGGCCATGTAAGTGTTCGGCGAGTCTTGTCCCTGTGATTCTGACACTTGTGAGGCTGCAAGATTAGGGTCGAAACGACTCGAACAAGTTGTCCCTGAGTCGGATTCGACCGAAAGGGGAACGTGGGTCAGATTCTGATAGAGAAAGAGTGCGGTGGCTCGCTGAGCGTTGCAGAGCCCAACGGAAGTAAGATTCGCCTCGGCTCGGCTCGTTTCTCGGGTGACGTTGGTCGCGAGTGAGGAAAGCGCCGTCGACCCGGTTTTGGAGCCTCCTACGAGATCGGCAGAGCCTAGGGAAACCACAGTCGAGTTCTCAAGCAATTCCAGCGCATCTCTAGGATCCAGGTAGGCCCCCGTATACGATATAGAACCCGTCAAGTTCATCGACCACGCCGGCCAAAGCACCAGGGGGCGTGCGAGCCCGTCAACGGAGATAGCTGGCCCCGCGGTGGGTGAGCTCCAGTTACCGGACGAGGGCGCTAGCGTCTCTGGAGCAATCAGGGGCATCCCGTTGGAAAAGTAGGTCGCCACCTCCACGGCTCCCAGACCGTAATCGGGGTTCTGCCAAGCCGCGTAGACAAGTCCGGTTGGCCCTATTGTAACGGCCGGGTTAAGAGCCGTTCCGTTGAGAGGGCCGTTCATGTACGGCCCGTGCCAAGAACTGCCGTTAGATCCGCTCGACTCAGTAAGCGGGATGGTTTGGCCGGACTGGTTCGTGGTGTACAGTAGAAATAGCTGGTTTCCCACGGCAGTTAACGCGAGCTGGCCCGGGATTCCGTGGGCGTCAACGTAGGACGCTCTTCCGAATTCGGAGATAGGGGTAGCCAAGGCGCTCACGGAGAAATTTGCGATGGGGACCGGGTAGCTGAACCCAGTTCCGGTAGTACTATCAGAGAACTCAACCTTGTCTAGCCCGGAGACGGAAAACGCCACTGATTCAAGATAGGTTGCGTAGTACGCGGTAAGGGCTACGCCCGCGCTGAGGATGCCCGTTGCTCCTTCTCCCGAGGGTGATATCATGGATTGGCCGATCAGGGCCCCACTTGAGGAGATCGTTGTCAGCTCGACGGAATCGGAAGATACCGACGCAACGACCACTTCTTGAGAATTCATTGCAATGGAAGCGAATCGGCCCGCAATGGTAGGTCCAAAGCTTGCCCAGTTCCCAGCGACTCCCGACCAATTGTAGAGGTAAGTAATGCCACTTGAGGTTGCAGCCGCGACTAGAGAAGTGCCCGATGAAGCGATTCCCTCACTCGTGATTGGATGAGTGTAACTTGCAATTCGGACCCATGGCGACCAAGTAATGGGTGTGTCAGCGCAATTTGGCCCACATGACCCCGAATCAACAATCTGGGTCGCGTCCTGCGCACTGTAAGTGGAGGTCGAGAAGACGAGGACGCCAGTCTCGGAGGCGCTCGAGGAGTTCGTCAGGGCCACAATGACGGCGAAGCTAGATACATCTGCACCTAACGGAGTGGAAGCGACCCCGGCGGCGACAGAGGAGACTGAGCCGTTCGACGAGCCATGATTTTGGTCAGTTTGGCTCGCCTGAGAGAAGAGGGTGAGGCTCGTTGGCAGAGGGAAGAGCGATCCGGGAATGGAATAAGGGTAAAAAATGGGGCCCGTTGTGTTATTTGACACTTCAAATGAGCCACCTCCACCCGATCCTCCACCTCCGGAGGCCGCTGCGTTCGGCACCAGCGCAGTAGAAATGAGCAGAAATATGCAAAACACGACCAAACTAGCGGTCCTTCCCGACATCCACCGCGATGGTCGAACGGGCCACCCCGCAGTGCGGAAGTGAGATTTCTGCTGCTGACATTCCCGATCTGATGACCTGAACCGTTGCTTGTTGGTACTGGATTCTTCGTACACGTACTCGAACTGTTGGTCATCGGATGCGTTCCCTCGAGTCGCACACTGGTCAGCCATGACCTGCCTTCCTGGACCGACCCCGAGATGTGGGTCTCTGGGGGAATCCGGAGTTGTTTACTCCGGTTATATTTAAGAACCCATTGTCGATATTTTTTACGTGCGCAAACGGCTGAGTTAGATTATAACTGGAACCTGGCAGGCGGCCTTTCTAAAGGGCGAGCCGGATTCTACCCGACCCCGGGCATCCTGAACCTCCAGATGCGACCCGCTACTGTCGGCGACATGGTAAGGTTCTCTCTTCCGGAAAGCAGGTGGATCGCCTCCGTCTGTTGCGGCCCCGAATACAACCTAGACCCACAAAGATTCGAATCCTCAGTGCCTTTCCCTTGGCCGACTTTGATTTCAGTCGAAAACGGCCCCTATTGAGTCGGTTTCCCGGTCGAACTCTACTCAAGTGTTCCACATCGATTGTACCTACCTGCGGGTGAATAGGACGCGAATCTACAGGTCGATATTTTGGGTTCACAGGTTGCGGGCTAGGTCAACGCAACCGTGCGAAACTTCCGCATACCGCCGTCCATAGGTTCTTTACCCCCATCCCGACATTCAATTTCGGGGCGTACCTCACGTGAAGCCGTTGTACAGTAAGTGCCAGACTGTCGCCTTGGTCCTCCTGGTCGTCGGAATGCTGACCCTTGGCTTTGCCCAAGCCGGTGTCGGGGCGGCGGCCGCAATCCATCCGGCACGAACGATTACAGATACCTCCGGAGCTCCGGTTCAGCGAGCATTCGGCGGGTCGGTTTCTTCGAGCTTCAGCTGTTCGAACGCCACCTGCTTTGCGCCGGACGCCACGCCCGTGGGTAACCTGAGCCTGAGCTGGCACTACTCTGTGACCTGGGCGGTCATCTACACGCTCACGAACATCTCCGCGACCCAAGTCCAGATCGAGGTTCAGGCGGCTATTGGTATCTCGGCCTCGATCAAGATCTCGACCTGCACCAACGGCACCGGAACGATTCCCTGTCAAGTAACCTCGTTCGACGTCTCGGTTTCGGGATCGGAGTCCTCGAACGGCTACACCAACATCACGAATAGCACGGTCGATCAGACGAACGCGAGCGCCGGACCGACCGGTAGCGTGCCGTCGTGGGCGATCATGAACTCCTGGTCGAAAGCCGCGTTGAACTTCAGCGGCTCTTACGCCGCGCACATTCCGCTGTCGGACGTGAAATCAGAATCGGTCAGCGCCTCCTTCGATGTCGGCGGCTCCGAAACGTCCTCGATCTCGTTCGCCAGCCCCCTCTCCCTGGTCCCGATGGACCCCGCGGCGGGCGATTTGTGGAACTCGAGCGCAGCGTACGTGGCCCACGGCTCCTACTCGAACGGCTCAACGTTCACCTTGAGCAAGCCCGGCATGCCCCCCGAGACGGTGTCGCACTGGTACCACGGGGCGACCAGCCCTTCGGGAACCCTCGGGCTGAACGGGACTGACCTCGGGCCGATCACCCTCTACGACAACTACACGGCCCCGCCAACGGTCGTAACGGCCCAGATCATCGACCTCACGTTCTCTACGGGGAACTACTCGGCGGAAGACGGCTGGGTCATCGTCCCGCTCAATCTGTTCGGTGGGATCTCCAGCCTGACATCCCTCGCGATCGCGCACGGGGCGGCGCCCATCCCCGCGGTCCGCGAAACGGCCTCTTCGAACGGGCTGAACGCGTCCTCCGAGTCCGCGTACTACCGTGCGGGGTCAGGCTTCATCGGCGTCGGCGAGGGCGGCAACACTTCTCTCCCCTCGAGCGAACCCGGGGAGCTCTCCCCCACGGTCCACGTAACGGCCGGGCCGGAGCCCGTCAACGTCGCGCTGGCCCAGTACCAGTCGATCACTGCCTCGCCCTCGAACGGCGGCGGCTTCCCGCTACTTTTCGTGGCGGTCGCGGCGGTTGCCGCGGTCGTAGTGATCGGCGGCGTTCTGTTCTGGCGCCGCTCGTCAGGCCGAGCCCGTCCCCCGGCCTCTCCGCCTTCGGCGCCCTCGAATGTTGAGGGGCCGACCACCAAGCCCTGAAACGTCGAATCGATTCCGTGGGCTCGCGCTATCGGCGCGGGCCCCTCTAATTTTTAGATCCCTCTGGGCAGCTTTTACTTGCATCTCAACCGCCCCGTCGGGAGGTGGCAATTCCCCTGGTTCCGCGTCTATAAATTGGAGGCATTCGCTCCGCACACTGTGAGCGGACCGTTTTCCGAACCTGACGCGGAGATACCCTTCGAAACCGGAGTGTCCTCCCCGGATTCGATCAGGGTCGAGCCAGTTCGAGGAAGGTTCGGCGCGGAAACGGGATGGGAGGTCCTATCCAAACCGCGCCGGGCGGTCGAATCGGAGGCGAAATCGCAACGGTCGAACGGCAGCCGTCGACTGCGGCACTCGGTAGGGGGCCGCACGGGCCCGATCCCGCCATATGCACCGCAGGGTGAATCAGAGCCGGATGCTACGGAACCGTTCCGGCGTGAAAGAGCGTACACCCCGGCCGTTCTGGTCCTTGGTGCAGGGATGCTCACTTTCCTGGCCGTCGATTCGGGCCGGCTGGTTTGGAATGAATCTCTAAGCATCCTCGTGGTCGGGCTCCTCCTAGTAGTCGGGGGAGGCCTCGGAATGTGGTGGGTCTACCGAAAGGAACCCATCCTCGAAGATCGGCCCGGATGAGAAAATTGGAGTGATCCCGCCCCGCCGGGAGTATTGGACCGACTGCTCCAGACCACTCGTCTCAACAGTTCCGAATCTCGTTGTACGAGAACCGTGTTCTGAGTGTCACGGGGGAGAGATTTCTCCAGAGGCGCACGTGACGAGCAGATGGGTTTTCGGAGTCTTGGCGACGGTCGCCGCGGTGATGATGACCGGAGTTGGATTTGCCGCGTTCACTTCCGTCGATACCGTCTCAGGGTCGGTAAGCGCCGGATCGGTCAACTTGCAGATTGAAGCGTTCTTGGGCCATGGGTGCACGTACACAGGCACCGGGGCACCCGGTCCGGGGTCGATCGGTTTCACCGGATTGAACGCGGCTCAGACCGCGGTCAATCTCGAGATCTCGGACATCTACTTTGGAGAGTACTGCGACGCGGCGCTTCAGATCCAGAACACGGGGGAGGCGCCGGTCAATGTCACGGCGGGTCTCTTGTTCGCGGGGCTGAACGGAATATGCAATGCCGGCCAGACGAACTGCATCGATGTCGTCACGCTGTCGGGGATCGCCGCGAGCGGCCTCGTCTGTGTCAACGGGTCTCCCACCCCATGCGGAACCGCCGCGGACATCTCGATCAATTTCATCACGCTTCAGCCGGGACAATCTTACAACGACGCGATCCTGGTCGGATACGCTCCGGGGTCCGATGGCTCAGCACCGAGTACCGGTGCGTTCGAGCTGGTCTACGAAGGGGCGGAGATTCCCTAGTGTTGGACCGCGGCTGCGGTCCATGAGTGCCTGGGGCGGGTCGACCCCCCCAGGAAAGCAACCCTTCGAGGTGGCCTCCCGATGGTATTATCGTGGGGTCGCCCCCATTCTTCGTAGCCGATGCCCGGTTCCGACGCCGCGACCCTGATGACACGGATTGAGCGCGCTCTGGACGGGACTCCGAATCGTCCGTGGTGCGTCCATCGACTGTACGAGGAAGTCCTTGCGTCCGAGGCACCCGGGAACCGGGAACAGATGCTCGACACTACGCAACGGGCCGCCGACGCCCTGGTATCGGAAGGGCGGGCGGTTCGGGAGTTCGTGTCCGCGGTCGGAATCGGGGTCCATTGCGAGGACTCCCTCTACTGGTCGCCGCGATCCTCCAAGCAGCGCTTGGCGGATTTCGGCCCAGACTACGAGTCTCCAACAATCCTTCGGCGACTCGCCTCGCACTTCCAGTGCCACGGGCTCTGATCGAACCGTTTCGTCGAAGGCAATCAGAGCCGGACGGAGCTGAGCCCGGAAGGATTCAAGTCACCCCGGTAGCATTTCGCGACGTTTCGATCGCTGCCGAAGCGCTCATCCGCTACCGAGGAATCGGACCGCGGAGGCCCTATGCATACCCCGGCACGACCAATCGGCCGCGTTTTCGGATCGGTGTTCTTGCTCCTTCTCCTACTGTTCAGCTCGCTCAGCGCATCTCAAGGGGGGGTGCGGGCCGCTCCTCAGGCGACCACCGTGGGAGTCGCTGGCCCCTCGGCTGCGCTGGCGGCCACTCCAGGGGATAACCTAGGACCGAGATCGTTGGTGCCGACGGCGGCGGGGATCCTATCGGCCGGGTCCCTCCCGGGGCTCCACGCACACCCCGCGGGCTTCGAGCGTCAGCTCGGAGTCCTGGCTACCATCACCGTTGGTTCGTTTCCCACGGCGGCTCTCGTGGACCCGAGGAACGGAGAAGTGTACGTCGAGGATTCGGGGGGCACCGGAGTGCATCTGCTCAACAACACGACGCTAGTCGAGAGAATTCAGGTGGGTTCGGGGCCGATCGGCGCGGTCTTCGACCCCCAGGATGGGTTCGTTTACGTAGACGATTCGAACTCCTACAACGTGACGATCATCAACGGAACGAAAGACATCGGAAATCTGTCGACGGGGGCCTACTCTACGTCTATTCTCTACGACCCGGCTGACGGGGATGTGTACGTGGCCAACTACGGGGGATCAAACGTGACGGTCATCCACGGCACCACCATCGCCGGTTCCGTGCTGGTGGGTGGGGCGAACCGGGCCCCGTATGCTCTCGGGTACGACGCCGCGGACGGGGACGTCTACGCAACGGTGACCGGGGACGTCAGCCTCGTGTCGATCATCAACGGCACTTCCCTAGTCGGAACAGTGACCCTCCCGGTCGACGCTTTTCCCACCTCGTTGACGTACGATCCGAGCGATGGGTACATGGTGGTCGTCGACCAGGGATCGGGAAACCTCACCCTGCTCAACGGGACCACAGTTGTGGCCACAGTCGAAGTCGGGTCAGGTCTAGGACCGGCGGTGTTCGACTCCATTTCCGGGGCGGTCTACGTGGCAAACTCCGGCATCGGCAACTCCTCTGTCTCCCGTGTATCCATCCTCGAGGGGACGGCCCTAGCAGGCAACGTGACGATACCGATCCGACCATACGCGGCCGCCTTCGACGCGGCCACGGGGGACCTGGTGTTGGCCGGGAATTACTCCGGACTAACGGTCATCAATTCGACCGAAGTTCTTGAGACGGTCCCGCTTCCTTCGCCCGCGTTCGGGATCCAGTACGATCCGTCCAACCAGTACCTCTACGCGATGGATTCGGAGATCGACTCGGTCAGTGTGCTCGGGTACGGCGCGTTCTTCAATGTAACTTTCTCCGAATCGGGAGTTCCGGCCGGGTGGAGCTGGTCGGCCTCGCTGGGAAAAACCAATCTGAGCACCACCGTGCGGTCGATGACGTTCCTAGAGCTCAACGGAAGTTACACGTATGCGATTCTCGGCCTCGAACGATCCGGCGTCCCATTCCCTGCCTGGACGGAAGCTCCGGTACCGCTCAACGGGACGGTTCTGGTCAACGGCTCCTCGGTGGCGCTCCCTACGATGAACTTCTCAGTCGAGGTTGTTGCCGTCTTCCAGGAGTCAGGGCTGCCGTTCAACTCCAGTTGGTCCGTCACTCTCAACGGCTTGCTGAGGAACGGCAGTTTCGGGGAGGTCGTGTTCTACGAGGCGCACGGAGTTTACAATTACTCGATCAGTCCTGTCCGCGGATACTACCAGTCGACCCTACCGTTCTCCGGAACGTTGAACCTCTCGGCCAACGGAACGAGCAACAACTCATACTACTTCTTCGAGCCGACGCTCCAGTTCTTCCCCGTCGCATATCTTGTAACGATATCGGAATCCGGGCTCCCGGCGGGGCTTGAATTTTCGGCGTTCGTGGCGGGAACTCCGCAGGGCATTACCACCGACGGAGGTACCGACACTCTCACCTGGACGGACCTCGCGAACGGCTCGTACTTCTATCAGATTCTTCCGATCGCGGGTTGGCACCAATCGTCCGAGCCCTACACGGGCCGGCTCGTGGTGAACGGGGACTCGCAACCGATCAACGGTTCTGGGATAGGCGATGTAGTCGACCTGCAGTTCTTCGAGAGCACCTTCCCGGTCCGGTTCATCGAGTCGGGCCTCGCGAGCGGTACGAGCTGGTCCGTCAAGGTCGGCACGGTCCGCGAGACATCGAGCACGCCTACCATCTGGTTCTCGGAGCCGAACGGCACACTTCCGTTCACGATTCCGGGGGTTGCGGGGTACTCGCAGAACGTGACGAGCGGCGCCGTGGACGTCGCCGCCACGAGTGTGCTCGTAACGATCGACTTCACCGCCGTGACCTACGGCATCACATTCAAGGAGTCCGGGCTCCCAGCCGGACTGACCTTCGGGATCACCCTCGCGGGAACGGAGGAGACGCTCACGACCACCGGCGGGACCGATTCACTCGTTCTTTCCGTGCCTAACGGGACGCTTCCCTATGCGATTTCCGGAGTTGCCGGGTGGCGCCAGTCGACCCTGCCGGCCACCGGCACCGTGGGGATCCACGGGGCGGGTGTTACCCTACCTACCCTCGAGTACACCGCCGTAACGTACTCGGTCGAATTCCTCGAGTCGGGCCTACCTGAGGGGACCTCCTGGACGGTCACTTTGGGCGGCGTAATCCTCAGCGCCACTGCTCCGACGGTCGATTTCTCGGTTCCGAACGGCTCCTACGCCTACGAGATTGGCGACCTTGGGGGTTGGCATCAGACGACGCTGCCGCATACGGGAAGCGTCCTGGTCGCGGGGAGCTCGGTGATCGAGGTGACCCTCGTCTTCTCGCAAGTTCTCTATGCACTCACCTTCTCGGAGTCGGGTCTTCCGGTGGGAGCGAATTGGAGCGTATGGGTTGGGTCGACCGTTAACTACTCCACCGGGGCGAGCATCGTGTTCGAGGTGGCGAACGGTACCGCGACCTACTCCATCTTCGGAGTGTCTTCCTATTCCCCGGCGCGCGTGTTCGGTTCCGTCGCGATTGTCGGAAGCGGGTCGGCCGTCGCGGTTTCCTTCTCGGCTCAGGCCCTCCCGACTCAGAATCCTTGGGTCGAACCGCTCTTCGGTGGCATCGGCCTGGGCATCCTGATTGGCATCGGTGCCGCCGTCGGGGTCGTCCTGTTGCGACGGCGTCGCTCCTCGGAGAATCCTTCCCCCTCGGCGATTACGGACGACCCTTACCACCGACCTCCCTGACGGAGCCTCCTCGGAGCCCGTGCCGGCCAGCGGGGTGCTCGTGGGAGAGGCCGACCCACCGGAGCTCGCTCGACCTCCCTGGATGAACCCGACTTCATGTCGGCTCGGTTTTCGATCCGGTCGACGTTCGATAAGAGCGACGCGAGCAAGTATACATATGCATATTCATATGTTCAGTAAACGATTGAGGGATCGGTTTGAGCGGTGTCGCTGGGCGCCGAATCAGGCGGCCACAGACTGGACCGGTCCGCTGGGTGGGGTCCCTCGGTTACTCGCACCGGACTGGGGCGATCGGGCGGAACCGACTCGGATCTACCTCAGGGGTATGAAGCAGGCAGAACGCGAGCCTCCCTGCCGAGGCGCTCCCGATTCCGCCCAGTCCCCGGCCAGGCTTTCTCGACCGTTAGTCCGCGGAGGCCCGAGGCGCACTCGATGGGCGCGGTGGGTCCTCATAGGGTCGAACGCGGCGATATTGGTCTTCTAGTTAACTGAGAAACTATAGTTGCGAATCAACAGTGCCTAACAGTCATTTATGGCGCCTTCTGCCCTCGGATAGGGGGCTCGAAGCCGAGATCCAGCGGTCTGGGTTGGAAATGGGGGGGTCGGCAGCCCCAGCTCGCCGCCCCCTTTTCGGTTCGTATAACTCGTGTTATACGCCTGCGCCGTCAGAGACCGCCGAGCGGGGGACCGGAATGGGGGTCGTGGATCCCCGCCAGATACTGGCAGTTAGGAACTATTGAAACGTATTATTAGTTACTAATTGCGCTATGGCCTACCTCCACGCCGTAACATCGAGGTTTCGGGGTCTTCGCGGCCCGGAGGGGTGGGGTTTTCGTGCAAGTTGCCCAGTTTCAGGTATGTTTGCTGCTTCAATCATCCAAAGGGATGCTTGAGACGTTACTTACCATGTTTAGGTATCTGTTTGCCGACTTTCGACACTTTGAACCGCCACTTACCCTCGAACTGGCGGGGGTCGTCCGTCAGAAGCTCCTCGCAGCCGCTCGTCTCGAGGGCCGCCAGCATCGCGAGCGTGAGGGGGGAGCGGTAGGCAGCACCGCGATCGAGCCGGCGCTGGGCCTCCTCGACCGCTCTCGAATCGATCGGGAGCACGGTGAGGCGCCGGCGAAGGCGTCCGAGGGCGGCCAGCCGGTGAGATCGCGTCTTCGGTGGCCCGTTCGCGGCGAGGACGGCGAGCTCCAGGAGGTTCGCTTCGGTCGTAGCGACCTCCTCTCCTCTCCAGTGGCGCAGGCTCTGTCGTAGGGAGGGATCTCCTTCGAGCAGCGCCAGGAGCACCGACGTGTCGAGGGCCCTCACGCTCGGCGGCCCCCCGATCGTAGGGCCCGCAGGGCCGTCCGGTCCCGCCGGGTGGAAGCCCGCCCCCAACTGCCCGCCATCTCTTCGAGGCCCCCCCGCTGGTCGAGCAGCCTCCGAAACAGGCTCGTGAAGCTTTCCCCGCCCCGTTTCTCTCGAAGAAGCAGATCGTACACGGCCTTCTGCACGGCGATGTTACGGGATGACATGAATATGCATATGAGTATGTGGTAAATGAAGAAAACGGCGGACGCGAACTCAATCGGCGATCGAAATCTAGCTACGGGGGACCCTACCCACGGGGTCGGAATCGGTCGCGGGGGCGGCGGTCAGAGGTTGGCGATCGAACGCCCCTGGAGTTCCGCGGGAACCGGGACCCCGAGGAGGGTCAAGACGGTGGGAGCGATATCGATGAGGCGCTCTTCGGGACCGCGGGTGCCCCGGCCCACCGAAGGGTCCGAGATCGAGTAGATCCCCTCGAACGAGTGTACGGAATCGTCGGGGCCCGTATCGTTCTCGGCGAGGTAGAGGCTGTCGTATCCGATCGTACCGGCGGAGCGCCATGCGGCGTTGTCGAAGTAGACCATCAGGTCAGGCGAGTCTCCGCGCACCTCCTTGTAGATCACCTTCGGAAGTCGCACGTCGACCGCAAGAGTGTGGCCGTCCGGCTTCTTCAGCTGCTTGAGGTCCGCGGTGAGCTTCGCTTCGAACGCTGGAACATCGGCCGGGGCGATCGTGCCCGACGGCTCCCGACCCTTCACGTTGTAGAAGATTCGCGCGTAGTAGCCCCCAGCCCCCCACGCGGAGGTCTTTGTCCAGTCGATCGGGGCCTGTTCGATCGGGGTGCCGGCCTTGGGCCGGGGGCCCTTGAGGCTCAGGTAACCCTGCTGGATCAGCCACTCGTTGATGCAGAAGCACCCCTGCATCGCCTGGCTGCCGTGGTCGGAGGTGACGAGGATCCGAACGTCCTTGTCGACCATGTCGAGCAGTTGGCCGATCTCCGCGTCGAGCATCGCATAGTAGTCGTCGACGAGCGCCAGGAACTTCGGATTCTGCTCGAATCGGGGATGGGTCGGGTCGAAGAACTTCCAGAACGTATGGTGCAACCGATCCGGTCCGATCTCGTGCAGAGCGAAGAAATCCCACTTTTCCTTCGCCCACAAGTGCCGGGCGACCGCGAAATGCTTCTGGGTCATCTCGAACAGCTCCCGGCCGATCCGATCCCGGTCGTCCGCTCGGAACGTGACGTCGAACGTGTAGCCGCCGGCTACGCGCTCGATCTCGGGGCGGAGGAACGCCGGAGAAACGTAATCCTGGGCGTTGTCCGGCGTGAGGAAATCCGAGATGTAGATTCCGTTCACCTGGGGCGGCGGGTACCCCGGCGGCATCCCGATCACGCAGACCCGCTTTCCGAGCCGGGAAAGACGGTCCCAGACCATCGGCTTCAGAATCGTCCGGGAGGTCGGGATGTACTGGTCCCAGTAGGTTCCAGGCCGGCGGTGCCGGAACCCATAGACTCCGAGCGTTCCCGGGTCCACCCCCGAGAACATGACAGCCCAGGCGGGGACGGTGATCGGAGGGTCGATGCTGCGCAGGGTGCCATACCGAGAGCGGGCCAGCAGCTCCCTCATCCGGGGCATCTTGGGGAGGAACCGCTCAAAGAGGAGCCACGGCGAGACGGAATCGAGCCCCAGGACTAGCACCCGGGGTTGAGTGGCGCCCATCGGAGCGCGCAGGGGCCGTTTCTAATAAGTTTGGCCTCTCGCCCGGCGGGGTCGACCTCGACCGTTTGCTCAGTCCAGGGGTCCCCCCCGGGGCAGGACCGCACGAACTCCTCGCGGTGCGGAGCCTTATACTCGGCCGGAGCTAGGTCCGGCGCATAATTGGCGCAGGAGTCGACCCTCGTGGAGGCAACACCGGCACGTCGGACCGCAAAAGGGCCGTTCTTTCCCACGGATGTTGTTCGGGTGACCCGCCCGCGGGCGCGGGGGATCACCGAGGTACTCGACCGGCTGTCGGGGTTTCATGCGGAGGAGCTCGGCACCCTAGCGCCGTACATCGACGTCGCCCGGATCGGCTGGGGGCTACCCCTCTTGGTAGCCCGCGATCGGCTGAAAGACCGGATCCGGAGATACCACGACGTCGGGATCGATGTATCGACGAGCAGTGAGCTGGTGGAATACGCCGCTGTTCAGGAGCGGGTCACCCAGTTCCTGGACGAAGCGAAGTCGCTGGGTTTCGATATCATCGAGGTCTCGGCCGGGCCTGCTAGCGCGGGGGACGCCCAGCTTGAGAGGATCTCGAAAGCGGTCAACGCACGCAGTCTCGGGCTCGTCATCGAGGTCGGCGGACGGGACCCAACGCAGCAGCTCTCCCTCCAAGAGCTGATTTCCCAGATCGGCCGAGCTCGAGGATACAATCCACGCCGGGTCTCGCTGCCGGCTCCGGAAGGGGGTCGGGCCGGCGGGATCTACGACGCGGACACCGGAATCAAGTATGACTGGCTACGCGCCATCATCAACGACCGACCCCACGACGACCTCCTGTTCGAGGCACCGCTCGAGGCGCAGCAGAACTACCTCCTGAGGGAGCTCGGTCAGGACGTCAACCTCGGAGGGGTGGCGATCTCCTCGGTCGCCCAGCTCGCAACGGAGCGTCTCGGCCTCGCCGCCGGTCCGTCGGCGACGAGCCCCCGAGGCAAGGAGATCGGTGGCCCTCCCGCGGCGAAATTCCTCTTCTTCTTGCTCGAACGGCACCGTGGGCTCGATCAGGGTCAGCTCGTCAAGCTCTCCCGACTCCCGCGACGCACCGTCCAGAGCGCGCTGGAGTCCCTGCGGCATCAGGGACTGGTCAAGGAGTCGATCGTCCTGCACGACTCCCGACGGCGGGAGTACCGCATCGTCTGAGAGCCGACCTCGGGGCGAGACGAGTTTCGATGAGCGCGCCGGATGAGTTGATCGGGCAGGTCGCGGTCGTCACCGGAGGGACGTCCGGCCTGGGCCGGGCGATAGCTCTTGGGCTGGCCCACCGAGGAGCGACTACCGTCGTGGTCGGGCGGGGGACCGAGCGAGCGGCGACTGCGGCTCGCGAGATCGCCGAAGCGGCCCATTCTCGAAGGGTCGATTCCGTCGGGGTCTCCGACCTCGCGCTGAAGTCCGACCAACGGGCGCTGTGCGACGAGCTCCTTCGCCGCTATCCAAAGATCCACCTGCTCGTCAACAACGCGGGAGCGATCTTCTTTCGGCGGGACGTCACCCCCGAAGGACTCGAGCGTACGTTCGCCCTCAACGTGCTCGCCCCGTTCGTCCTCACGGAACGCCTCGCGCCGTCCCTTCGGTCCAGCGGCTCGGGACGGGTCGTGAACATCGCCTCGGCGGCGCACCGCGGTCGGCGGCTCGACCTGTCGGACCTACAGGGGGAGAGACATTACTCGGGCTGGGGGGCGTACGGGCGCTCGAAGCTCGCCTCGATCCTGCTCACCCGCGAGTTCGCGCGGCGGTTCGGGAGCGCGGGCCCCACGGTGAACGCGGTGCATCCCGGGTTCGTCCGAACTCGATTCGCGCAGAATAATGGGGGACTCTTCGCGGGGGCGGTTCGGTTCGCCGGATGGGTGGCGGGGCGGAGCGTCGCGCAGGGGGCCGACACCGCGCTGTTCGTCGCCGCCGACCCATCGGCCGCCGGCGTGAGTGGCCGGTATTTCTCCGATCGTCGTGTCGTGTCCGGTTCGGTCGCCTCGCAAGACCCGGGGGCCGCTCGAGCGCTGTTCGACGCCTGCGAGCTGCTCGCGCGGGCGGGCTAGCGGGCGCCGGAGATCCGGTGTCGGTCTCCCGCGGGTCTACTCTTCGGTGACCTCGCCGCGCCCTTCGGACTCCGCGTACTTGTGGACGACGTCCACGAAGGTGGAGTGCGACCAGGTGAGGGGGGTGGCACTCTTCGGCTCACCGGTCGTCCGGTCGACCTGCTCCGGGAGGAGACGCGTTGGGGTCGCTCGATCGGCGACCCACTCGATCAACTCTCGGCACCGACTGCGGTCGCCGAGGCGCAGACGCGCCTCGGCCAGCCAGAGGGTGCAGACGATCCACGGGTTCTCCTGGCCGTAGTAGGCGTCGTCCTCGTACCGGGCCAGCCCACCGATCCCCGGAACCCAGAGGCGTTTCTCGATCCCGTCGACCACCGTCTTCGCGCGCGGGTCGTTCCACGGAAGCAGGCCGAGCTTGAGTCCGAGCAGGATCGACGCGTCCAACTTCGCGTCGCGGGGGCTCGTCGACCGGAGGAACCGTCCCATCTCGGGATCCCATAGATGGGATCGCGCGGCCGCGAGCACTTCGGAGGCGGCGGTCTTCCAGGCGGACGGGTCCTTTCCGATCTCGGAAGCGATCCGGGAGGCCCGCTCGAGCGCGTGGGCCACCGCGGCCGCAGAGTAAGTGTGGATGCCGAGGCGCTCCTCCCAAAGGTCGTAGCTGGGCGCCGGGAGGCCCGTGGACGGGTCCCGGAACGCCTCTAGGAATGCCGCCGCCCCCTTGACCAGGGGCCAGTGCCGCAGGAGCACGTCGGGGTCCCCACCCCGCTTGAAGTGGTGCCACGCCGCCGCGATGACGGTCGCGGTCTGGTCGATCTGGAGGAACGGGGGCGGGTGCCAGGTGCTCCCGATCGCCCCGTCGGGAAAGTGCCGGTGGAAGAACGAGCCGTCGGGATTCTGGCACTGCTGGGCGAACGCGAGGAACTGCGCGGAGTTCTCGTAGAGGCCGGCCTCGTCCATCGCCTTCGCGATGTACCCCCCGTCGCGCCACCAGCAGTAGTTGTACGTGTCCCCGGCCATCGCGAGCGAGCGGGTGTCGGGGGAGGCGATGATCGAGCCGGAGGTGGCCGCGCAGTGCCGCATCACGAGCACGCTGGCCCGGTACAGCTCCCGCGCGCGGGGGCTGAGATCGGCCGGGGGATGCGGGAGTCGGCGGCCCACCCACGTCTCCCAGAACCGCTCCGACTCGCGAACGAAGCGGTCCGGCCCGCCGTGTCGGACGTAGTCCCGGATCTCGTGGACCGCGGGGAGGCTTCGTCCGGCGGCCATGAACAACTGGATCTGGGCGTCCTTCCCGTCGACCGTGGGGGGAACGTCCCACTGCATGACGCTGTCCGCGGCCCCGTGAGCGACGGGCCGACCTTGCAGGTGCCCGTCCTCCGCGTCGACGTACGTCCCCTGGAGTCCCTTCAGGGTGTGCTCGCCGCAGACCGCATGGGTGAAGGGGGGATCGGAGAAGAACTCGAAGAAGAACCCCCGCTTGTAGTGCACGAGGGACGGGACGCTCGGGTCGACGTACGCGGTGTCCTGGTACATCGACTCCGCGATCTGGAACGCGTGGTAGGCGAACAGCCGGACCGGCCGGGGCGGGTCGGACCGGATCCGGAAGACGCGTGCGGTGAGGTCGTGGTTCGGGTGAACGTGGTCTCGGACCGAGATCGTGACCCCGTGAGCGTTCCAGAGCGACTCCGGGAGATGTCCGGCCCCGTGCGGGACCTGCGCCACCTGGTATCCGTTGCCGCCCCGGAGCCAGCCGAACTTCGACGCCGCGACGTCGTAGAGGCCGAGTCGCGCCTCGCGAAGCTGTTGGAACTGCCCGGGGTACGGGTAGAACAGCTCGTTCCAGTCGCCGTTCTCGTTGACGGTCAGTAGGAGCCGTCCGTTCCCGGCGAGCTGGGTGATCACCGGGAACTCACCTTCGGGCGGTCCACCGGCGGCGAGAGGTCCACGGGGATAGGGCGTGCCGCCGGCCGTCTTTAACGGTTCGTTAGAACCGCAGCGCGAGCGGAACTGTCGTTAGCGATGGGTCCACCGACGGTACAATCGAGCCGGAGCGTCGCGAAGCGCCCGTTGGACTTGGGGTGCTGTCAGGCCGGCGCCGCGCGCCACCAGCTCGGCCATCGAGTAGTCGAGGAGGTCGTCGGGCCGGTGAGCGTCGGAATCGACGACTAGGTCCGCGCCCGCCGCCAGCGCGATCCGCGCGACGTGGCCGTTCGTTCGGTCGTGCAACGACCGACCCGAGAGTTCGAGCGCGACTCCGTTCTTTGCGGCGAGGTCGGCGTCCGATTCGCTGAGGAATCCGGGGTGCGCCAGTAGGTCGACCTGGCCCGATTCGATTGCGGCCCGATTCGTGCCGAGGGGGACCCGTTCGGCCGTCGTTTCCCCATGCACGATGACGATCTGAGCGCCGGCCCGACGGGCCTCCCGAGCGATCGGGGCGATGGAGCGGGGCGGCGCCAGCGTGATCTCGACCCCGACGAGGGTCGCGAGCGGTCCCGACTCGAACGCCCGTGCCTCCGCGAGCAGCGGATCGAGAACTCGGCGCGGGTCCTCGAGGGCCACATGGTCCGTGATCGCGAGTACCCGATGGCCCTTGTACGAGGCCGCCCACCACATCGAGGTCGCCGATTCCGTCCCGTCGGTCAGGTACGTGTGGGAATGAAAGTCGAAACGCCGCGCCGGGGGCGATTTCGGCGCGCTGCGACCGCGCCGACGCGTTGCCATCGAAGTCGGGAACGGCCCTCGCCCTATGACCTCTTTCTGCCGTTGTCGGGGGGCGTCGGTCCGGGCGGCGCGCCACGGTGGATCACTTCAACGTGGGCACGCCGAGACGTTCGAGCGCCCGGCGACGCAGGTCGGTCAGCGCATTCATGTAATTCGCGTAGGCGTCGTACGGGCTCTCGTAGCTCGAGAAGTACTGGTGGACTCCCTGATCGGCCCCGTGACCGGCCACGTACATGTAGTAGAAGTGGTCGGAGGTGAGCAGCCGCCGCCAGTCGGTCAGGATCTCGCGGTCCCCCGTCTGTCGGGCGATCTGCCCCACTTTCTTCGCCGCCTCGAATGCGGAGCGCTGCAGGTCGTTGCCGAGCCATGCGCCGAGGTCGCGGTGCTGGTCGGCCCAGCTCATCGTGTACGGGACGCTGATGGGGGCGCGCGGCGGTCCGTCGACCGCCTCTTCCACGGTCGCCCAGCCGAGCTCCGGGTGGCGACCGACCTCGGCCGGCAGCGCGCTCAGGAAGTCGAAGATCCCGCTCGAGGCCGGGTGATGCTCTCCGAGCGTCTCGAAATCCATGAAGAGGCCGACCAGGTCTCCGGGCGTGGCGGCGATCCACCGGGCGTACTTGTCGGCGGTCAGCGGAAACTCGCTCCACCCTCGAGCCGAGAATCGGAATCCGACGTCGTCGCTCAGCGGATAGTGCCGAAGCAGCAACCGCACGGTCGGCGCCGGCGCCGCGCAGTATCGGTACGTGGGCGGCTCGCCCTTCAGCGCCCCTTCCCACCCCTCGGCCAACATCCCCTGGAACTTCTCGGACTCGGCGAACCGGGCGAGGTCGTCCGAGTACGCGAGCTCTGTCATTCGCAGCACCTTCGGCGCCACCCCGAACTCGGTGCGCAAGAGCTCCCGATGCATCGCCACTTCCTCGGAGAGCTCGGGGGGAGGGAGCAGGAAAGCGAGCGAATGGTAGTACGTCTCCGAGACGAGCGCGACGCGGCCCGTCCGGACGAGGGCGCGCAGCCGATCCAGGATATCCGGCGCCGCCAGTCGGGCCTGCTCGACGAACGTGCCCGTCACCGAGAGGCTGAGCCGGAACTCCGGACGTTGCTCGAGGGCGACGAGCAGCCGGTCCATCGCCGGGCGGTAGCACCGTTCGGCGATCCCGCGGAACAGCGAGAGATTGCGGTCGAGGTCGAAGTAGGCGCGGCCGCTCCCGAGGTCGAGGTACCGGAACCGGGCGAGCCGCCACGGTTGGTGGAGATGGAGGTAGAGGACGATCTTCACGCCCGCGACGACTCCCCGGCGATCGCCGCGCGGTAGGCATCGACCGTCTCCACGGCGCGCTCCGGCCAGCCGGCGCGCAGCGCCTCCCAGCGCCCCTGCTCTCCCATCGCGCGACGGAGCGTCGGGTACTCGAGCAGCTCCGCGATCCGGCTCCCGAACTCATCGACGTCCCAGAAGTCGACGCGGAACGTGCCGCTCGAGATCTCCGCCACGCCGCTCGTCTTCGAGACGATCGTGGGCACCCCGGCCGCCATCGCTTCGAGCGCCGCGATCCCGAACGGCTCGACGACCGACGGGAGCACGAAGACGGAGCTCCCCGCGAGCAACAGCTCTCGTTCGTCGTCCGTGACCTTCCCGAGGAACATCACCCGTTCGCCGATCCCGAGCCGCGCGGCGAGCTCCACGAGCCGTCCGTACTCGGGTCCTTCGCCCGCGATCACGAACAGCACGTCGGCGAACCCCGGAGCCACGACCGCGGCGGCCCGCAGGAACGTGTCGACCCCCTTCATGATCGCCAGCCGACCGACGTACAGGACGACCCTCCGCTTCGGGTCGATCTCCGCGAGCCGCTCGCTCGGCCGTACCGCGTTGTAGATCACCGTCACTTTCCTCGGGTCGGCCCGGTAGCGCTGCACGAGCTGCGCCTTGAGGTGCTGGCTGACCGCGATCACGCGGGTCGCGGCGTCGATCCCGACCTGTTCTCGCTCGAGGATGTGGGCCCACGGATGCCCGAGCGAACGATCGTACTCCGTCGAGTGCACCGTCATCACCAGCGGGACACGGAGGCGCTGGGCCAGGGCCGCCGCGCCGCGGGTTCCGAACCAGTCGTGCACGTGCACCACGTCGGGAGTGGAGTCGAGCCGGAGGCTACCGACCCAGGCGTTGTAGCCGTCAATGCTGTCCCCGAACGGGGACCCCGGGAGCTCTCCCGACCAGTACGCGGCCGGGAACTCCGGCGGCTTCCCTCGAACCGTTTCGCCTGGATGCCGGAAGGTGACCCCGGCGACCGGCGTGAACGGACCCGAGAATGGGGACAGGAACGTCACGCGATGGCCGAGCTTGGTGACCTCTCGGCAGATCTCGTAGCAGTGCACGCCGAGGCCGCCCGTGTGGCTCGGGGGGAACTCCCACCCGACCATGACGATCTCGAGCGGTCGGCCGCCCCGTGAGCCTCCCGTGCGAACGCCGCTGCCTCGACTGCGGTCGATCGTCGGAGACGAGGCGGATCCCGGGTCGAGAGAGTCGGGTCGCGAGGCCGCCGACCGCCGTTCTCGTCGAACAGTGGGCCGACCCCGTCCCCGTCCGGAACGCCGTCCGCGCACGGAGGGCTTCCCGCCGCGAGATCGGGAACGGCCTTCCTCGGTTTCCTTCATGGACGATTCCCCCTTCGGGAGCTCGGCGACTCTGGCGCCCACCGGCCGAGGGCAGATGAAGCCGGCGCTGCGACGCACCGACGGGGCGGTCAGCGCCCGACTCGGCGCCGTGTGGAAGGCGGCCTACCTCCGGGCGAACGCCCGGGTCGTCGTTCTCCGGTGAACGGCTCTCGACCGTTCAGAATCCCGCGAGCAGCTCCGCGATCGCCGCTCGGGGATCCGGGGCTCGGGCCACGGCGCTAGCCACGAGCACTCCCGCGCTGCCGAGCTCGATCGCTCGGCGCACGTCACCCCGGTCGTGGACTCCCGCTCCGCAGAGGACCCGAGTGGCCGGAGCGACCCGGCGCACCGCCTCGACCGTCCCCGAAACGACCTCCGGGCGCGCGGTGGAAACGGCGCGCTTCCCTCCGATCAGCTCGGGCGGTTCGATCGCGAGGTAGGCAGGTTCCAGGGCGGCGACGTTGCGAGCTTGATCGATCGTTCCTGCGCAGATCACCGCGACGAGCCCGAGCGCCTCCAAACGTTGGGCCGCTGTCTCGAGGTCCGGTCCGAGCTGGGGATGCTCCGAGTGGTTGAGCAGACTGCCGCGCGCCCCACTCGCCTGAACGGACTCGGCCGGTATCGATCCCGTGCGCGCGCCGGGATCGACCGGGTCCACATGCTGGGCGAGCACCGGGATCGGGACCTCGGCTGCCACGCGGGCCAGATCCGGAAAGGCGGGAGCGATCGCGGTCGAGACGCCGGCCGCTCGACCGAGCTTTTCGAGGGTGGCGGCGATCGTACGTGCGCCGTCCCCGAGGCAGTTCGGGTACGTCTTCAGGTTGAGGATGAGCAGCGGCGCCCCGAGCGGGGCGATATCAGTGGGTAGCGGCGGCTTTCGCGCGCTTCGGCCGGGAGCAGATCGCGTACTCGTCTCCATCGAAGAAGACCTCCCGGTCGGGGTGCTTGCGCTGGAGTTCGGAGATCCGCGAGAGGACATCTTCGAGCGTGGTCGATTCGTCATTCGGATCGATCCTCAGGTGCACCGTCTTCTCGGGCCGGTCGGCCGTATGACCCGTTCCGGGCATGAGGCTCCGGGGGGCGGTCTAGCCGTGAGGGGCCTTTAAGCATACGAACCGCCCGGATGGTCCGTGCCGTCGCCCGGGGTGCCCGCCGGAACGCCATACGTCGTACGCGGTCGGCGCCTCCGCGAGGGGCCGTCCGACTCGGGAGCAATTTCGCAATCAGTAAATAGCGTGCGACTCTGACGCACGGCGAGGAGCCTTCGATGTCGCACAATCGCGAGCGGGAGCCGGAGTCGGCCAGCAATCTCACCGAGGCCGAGATCGCGGTCCATTGGAAGGAAGAGGAGTACTTCGTTCCCTCTCCGAAATTCATCGGCCAGGCGAACCTGACCGACCCCGCCGTGGCGGAGCGGTTCGCGCTCGACCGGTTCCCCGAGTGCTTCCGCGAGTACGCCGACCTCCTGACCTGGGACGAGTACTGGCACACTACGCTCGACACGAGCAAGGCCCCGTTCTACAAGTGGTTCGTCGGCGGGAAGCTGAACGTCTCGGTGAACTGCATCGACCGGCACCTGCCTCTGTATCGGAACAAGGCGGCGATCATCTTCCAGGGCGAGCCGGAGGAGGAGCCCCCGATCTCGATCACCTACCAGGAGCTGTTCGTGCGGGTCAACGAGTTCGCGGCGGTGCTCCGCGACTTCTGCCACCTGAAGGCGGGCGATCGGGTCACGATCCATATGCCGATGGTACCCGAGCTTCCGATCACGATGCTCGCGTGCGCCCGGCTCGGCATCGTCCACTCCGTCGTCTTCGGCGGGTTCAGCGGCGAAGCGGCCGGCCGGAGGGCCGCCGACTCCGCGAGCAAGGTCATGATCACGATGGACGGCTACTGGCGGAACGGGAAGTCGATCGACCACAAGGCGGTCCTTCCGTCCTCGATCGATGCCGCCAAGGCGGACGGCCATACGGTCGAGAAGGTCCTCGTCTGGCAACGCTACCGCGACCGCCTCCTCACGACGCAGCCGATGGTCGCCGGGCGCGATTACCTGGTCCAGGAGCTGCTGAAGGAGACCGTGGGAAAGCGCGTCCCACCGGTGTCGCAGCCGGCCGAGGCGCCGCTGTTCCTGATGTACACGAGCGGCACGACCGGCAAGCCGAAGGGCTGCCAGCATTCGACCGGCGGATACCTCGCCTACGTCGCCGGCACGTCGAAGCTCATCCAGGACATCCATCCGACGGACGTCTACTGGTGCATGGCCGACATCGGCTGGATCACGGGGCACTCGTACATCGTCTACGGCCCGCTCGCCCTCGCCGCCACGTCGGTCATCTACGAGGGGGTCCCGACGTTCCCCGACCCGGGACGGCCGTGGCGCATCGCCGAGCGGTTGGGGGTCAACATCTTCCACACCTCCCCGACCGCGATCCGCCAGCTGCGCAAGCTCGGGCCGGACGAGCCGAAGAAGTACAACTATCACTTCAAGCACATGACGACGGTCGGCGAGCCGATCGAGCCCGAAGCGTGGCGCTGGTACTACCACTCGGTCGGCAAGGACGAGGCGGTGATCGTGGACACCTGGTGGCAGACGGAGACGGGGGGATTCCTCTGCTCCACGAAGCCCGGGATCGACCGGATGAAGCCGGGGAGCGCCGGGCCGGGAATGCCCGGGATCCATCCGATCATCTTCGACGAGAACGGCCACGAGATCCCCGCGGGGTCGAACAAGGCCGGGAACATCTGCATCCAGAATCCATGGCCGGGATTGATGCAGACGATCTACGGCGACCCGGACCGGATGGTCCGCCAGTACTTCGCGAAGTACAACAAGAATCCGAAGAGCACGAACTGGAAGGACTGGCCGTATTTCGCGGGCGACGGCGCCCTGATATCGGCGGACGGCTACTACCGGATCCTCGGCCGAATTGACGACGTCATCAACGTCGCGGGACACCGCCTCGGAACGAAGGAGATCGAGTCGGCGTGCCTGACGGTCCCCGAGGTCGCGGAGGCGGCCGTCGTGCCCGTAGCGGATGAGCTCAAGGGGCGGGTCGTGGAGGTGTACGTGGCGCTCAAGCCGACCGCGAAGCTGTCGGCCGAGGAGGTCGCGAGGAAGGTGACGATGGCCATCGAGACGTCGATCGGCAAGATCGCGCGTCCCAAGACCGTCCACATCGTACCGGATATGCCGAAGACCCGCTCCGGGAAGATCATGCGGCGGGTGCTCGCGGGGATCTCGAACCACATGGACACGGGCGACATCACGACGCTCGCGAACCCCGACATCGTGGAGCAGATCCGAAAGCAGGTCCAGGGCGACCAGCCGGTCGTCCAGAAGAAGGGGCCCGAGGACATCGCGGCGTTCGGCAAAGTCGACTGACGCGCGTGGCGACCGGTCCGCACTCCCCCGAGCCCGCCGGGGCGGACGCCCTCCGCGTACCGTGCCCCCGCTGCGGGGGCCGACTCGGGCCGCCGGTCAGCCGAGACGTTCACTGCTTCGTCGACTGCACGGCCTGCGGTGCGTCGTACGAGCTCGACGATCCACGGCTCGCGCCGTAGGATGGTCTCGGCGGCCCGATCCGCCGACCGGCTCAGAGCATCGACGACTTCGGCATGATCCGCGGGGCGTACGTCGGCACCCGCAAGAGGTGGATGGAGGCGACGACCAACCAAAGCAGGAGCGGTGCGACGGTCAGGCGTTCCATGCCGCCGACCCCGAGGCCCACGTAGGCGTGGGTAATGAAGAGGATCAAAGCGACCAGCCCGACGAGGCCCGAGAACAGCGTGTAGGATCGGTAGCCGTCCCACCGGGTGTCCCGGAACATCGCGAATCCGAGCACGATCAACCCTACGTTCCCGCCGGCGAACGCGAGGAGCGCCGAAACCGAATGCACCGTGAGGTTGACGTTCTCCGGGGAGAGCCCGACCCCGATCGACCCGATGCCCGCGAGCGCAAGGAGCCCGAGGCCGAGGGTGCGGCTCGAGCGGTCCGGGAACGCGCTGCGGACCAGCAGGACGCCGAGGATCGTCAACAGGCCGAGCGCGATGACACTGCCATCGAAGACGACGTGCCAGGGCGAGCAGACGTAGTGCATCGAGCTCGTCGGAAAGTTACCGCAGACGGTGTTGCCGAGGTCACTGATGTAGAAGGTGCGCAGGTTGTACGGGGTCGTCCAGCGCCACTGGACGATCGCCATGGCGAGCACGAACTGGAGCGAAGCGATCAGCCAGACGATCGCCGCGTGATGCACCGAGCGATGCACGAGCGGCCCGAGCCGGCCGTCGGATTGGCCCATCGGAGCTCCGGATCAGTCCTCGCGCGCGTTCCGCTCGTAGGACGCGTCGCTGGTTCGCTTGAGGCGCGCCCCGTCCCGGTCGCAGGTGGGTCGCGCGCTGGGCGCCACGTCGATGACGTAGCCTCCCCCGCACTTCGGGCACTCGTAGTACGGCATCCGCTTCCTCGGGCGGACGAAGAGGGGTCCCATATAAATGGGTCGGCATCCACTGCGCGCCTCTGCCTCGGAGGCGTGGATTTCGATGAACCGTCCCCCCACGCGCCGTCGACTCCCGGGTCGCGCCCCGGACGGCGACCGCGGTCGCGTGAGCCCGTCGCCCGGGAACGAACCATCCCCCACGCCGCGCGCCCGGTTTCTCGCCGCCGACGCCTATCGGGCCGAGCGGGAATGGAAGCGGTACGAGGGAACTCCGCAGCGGGATCTGTTCCGGGAGCTCCGGCGCCGATTCCTCGAACGGCACGCGGTGGACAGCGGGTGGGTCGCGGATATCGGGGCCGGGCCGGGTCGCTTCACTCCCTCCCTGGGCGGCCCAGGTGTTCGCCGGGTCGCGTTGGACCTCTCCCGAGAGATGCTCACGTACCGGTCGCCTCACGAACCCGTTCTGGGTGCCGGTTTCTCGAGCTTCGTGGACCGGGTCGAAGGCGATGCCCTGGCCCCTCCGTTCGCCCCCGGCTCTTTCCGAGAGGTAGCGCTGGTCGGCAATGCCCTTGGTTTCGCAGGAGGCGAGTGGGACCACCTGCTCGACTCCGTGGAACGTCTCGTAGCCGCCGGCGGCACGTTGATCGTGGAGATCGCCCCCGGTCCTGGCGAACGCTCCCGGTACCTCTCTCGCCTCCCCGCGTCGGCCGTCGGACGCCTGTTCTCCGCGCCGATCCGCGCGTTCGTGCCCCGCGTGCACGGCGAGGGATTCGAGACCGAGCCGTCCCGCCATCGGGCCGACTCGTTCCAGCGGCTGGACGTCGGAGCGCTGGTGAAGCGGTGGGGGAGCGGATGGGAGGTGCTCGAGACGGTCGCTGTCGCCCCGTGCCTCGGCCCGGAGCTAGAACGGATCGCGCGCGTCCGCCCGACCCCCAAGGCATGGAACCATCTGCTCGAACTCGAGGAACTCGTGGGGCGGGAGCCCGTCCGATGGAAGGCGGCGGCGGCGGTGCTGCTCGCCGCGCGCCGGGTCCTGCGCACGTAGGATTAAGAGCCGTAGCGACCCATTGATTGAACCGGGGGACCGATGCCGAAGGGATCTCCCGCGACGCGGGCCGGCCGGTCGGGGGCGGGGGCCACGGTTGCGGGCAAGGAAGACTTGGCGATGGCCAAGGAGGACGCGCTCCTCCAGCTCAAGATCGGCCGGTCGGCCCACCTGTACGCCGTCGGGATCTCGGCCGCGCTCGCCTTCGACGGGATCCTCGTGCTCCTCCTCTTCCCGAACCTACCGACTTTGCCGTTCGCCGCCACCCGTCTGGCCGCGCTCGGCCCCACCTTCTACCTTCTGATCCCCGCGCTGGCGGGACTCTCGATCGCGGCGGTAGGATTGTACACCAAGTGGGAAGCGTTCCAGCTGTGGCCGTGGGAGCCCCACTTCTCCACCACCGTCGGGGCGTTGGCGCTGAACGTCGTCGTGACGCTCGTCTACTTCCTCCGCGTGGCCGGGACCGCCCCGTTCGCCCATGTGGGGCTGTTCCCGTGGTTCCTTCCGCTCGAGTTCGCCGCGATCTCGCTCGCCTTCCTCGGCCTCGTCATGACCTGGAACGAGTGGACCGGGCAGCAGTGGGCGGCTGCCGGAGCCGCGGTGCTCCCCTTGCTCACCACCGTCGTGCTCTACGAACACCCGGGGAGCGCCTCGTCGGAGGCGAACGCGGTCGCCGTCTCGCTGTTCCTCTCTGCGATCTTCTACCAAACGTCGGGCTCGTTCCTGCACCTGCTCTCGTCCGGGACCGGCCCGCACGAGAACGCCCTGATCGCCTCGGGCCAGAACCGGATCGTCCGCCTGGCGGACGAGACGCGGCAGAAAGAGGAGGCGTTGCGGTTCCGCGAGACCGCGATCGTCCGCCGGGAGGCGGACGCCGAGACCGCCGAGGCGAGCCTGCGCCGACAGGAGCTCCAGATCGCCGAGGCGCGCAAGGAGCTCGACAGCCGCACGGTCCGGGACCGCGCGCGGATCCAGGACCTCGACAAGCGCGACCGCGAGCTCGCTGGACAGGTCGCGGAGGTCTCGGCGACCGGTCAGTCGCTGGCGACCCGAACGAAGGCGGTCGAGCTGCGCGAGCAGGAGATCGCCCGGCAGCTTCCCCAGATCTCGGCCCGCGAACAGCGCGTGGCGCAGAAGGAAGGAGAGCAGGCCAAACGGGATTCCGAGTTCACGCACCACGAGCAGGAGGTCCAGCGGCGTCTCGACGCCTCGGCAGAGACCGAGGGGCGGCTCGACGCTCGGCGCAAACAGCTCGAGGAGAAGACCGCCGAACTGCTCCGTCGGGAAGGGGAGGTGACGGCCAAAGGACCGGGCGCCCGGGGGGGAGGAGCCGCCCTCGACCCTTCCGGTCGGGAATTGAAACTCCAGCAGCTCAAATCCGCCCTGGACGAACAGAATGTCATCCTCGGCCGCCGCGCTCGAGAGGTCGCGGAACGCGAGAAAGCGGCCACCGACGCTCTCAAGCAGGCGACGGAGCGGCTCGGCCAGCTCGCGGTCCGCGAGAGCGGCGTGGCGCAGCGGGAGGCGAGCCTCTCCGACCGTCTCAAGTCGGCCGACGAGCGCCGCGCCCAGTACGAAGCGGCCGCTCGAGAATACCAGGAACGGCTCACGGCGTTCGGTCGACAACAGGTCGACGTCGCTCAGCGGGGCGCCGATCTCGACCGGTCCCTCAAGACCGTCACCGACCAGGCTGCCACGCTCACCGACCGGGAACAGAGGCTGCGCACGAGCCTGGTGGAGATCGATCAGCGCGAACGCGACCTGCTCGCGCGCGAGCGCACGGTCGAGGCCCACGAGGCCGAAGTGAGCCTGCGACGCCAGGAGGTCGGCCGCGAGAGCGGCCTGACCCTCGCGGGGCTCGCGGCGGTCGCCGCAGCGGGTCAGATCGACAGTCCGGCGCCCGTTCCCACCAGCCGTCGCGGAGGGGCCACTCGGCAGGCCCGCCCGAGCGACCTGGCATCGGCCGAGCCGGCCCAGGCGCCGTCGCAGTCAACCGCCCTTCTCGCGCCGACCTCCGCCCGCCACTATGCGGACCGACTCCCCACCGGGACTCCGCGCCTCGACGATCTTCTGCTCGGCGGCCTGCCGGCCCGCAACCACGTCGTGCTGCTCGGCGAGGCGTTCGTCGGGAAGGAGGTCGTGCTGTACGCGTTCATCGCGGAGGGCTTGAAGCGCGGCGAGCCCGTGGTGCTGGTCACCGCGTCGCGCTCCCCGGCCGAGATCGCCCAATCCCTCGGGGTGGTCCTCCCGCAGTTCCTCGAGTACGACCAGCTCGGGATGGTCACGTGGATCGATGCCTCCACGACCGGCGGAGCGCCGGGACCCCGCCGCCTCGTCGCCAAGGGGTCGGACGATCGCGCGGGGATCCTCTCGGCGCTCGTCCAGGCGGCTCGTCCGATCGAAGAGGAGAAGAAGGGGCCGTTCCGGGTCGGCTTCCTCGGTCTCTCGGCGGTGTTCGCGCACGCCGACGAGCGCGCGAGCTTCTCGTTCCTCCAGAACGTCGTAGGGATCCTGAAGCCGCGGGAGGCGCTCGCCATGTACTCGCTCGAGGGGGGCGCGCTCACGGAGGCGCAGGTCGAGGCGCTGCTGGGCCGGATGGACGGCGCGATCGTCTTCCGCCAGGACCGCGACCGGACGTTCCTCTCGGTCAAGGGATTCGGCGACGTCCAGACCCGCGATTGGGTCGAATGCCGCGCGACGAACCGCGCCCTGATCGTCGGGTCGTTCGCGCTCGAGCGGATCCGCTGAGCCGGGACCGCTCAATTCATCCGCCCGGTCGCGCTGGCGCGGGCGATGATCGCGCTCGCCGATGTCGCGGTGGTGGTCTCGAACGCGAAGCGCTCCGCCCGCTGGTGGACGAAGAACCTCGGGTTCGCCTCCCATACGATCGGCGGCGAGGGAAGGCACGCGGTCCTCGTCGCCCCGCCCGGGGACAAGTTCGTCCTCCATCTGTGCGAGGGGTTCGCCCCGCTCGAGCCCGAGGACTCGGGGATCGCCTTCGTCACCGACGCGATGGGCGCGCTGGTCGCCCGCATGAAGCGGGGAAAGGTCCGATTCCCTCAACCGCCGAAGCAGGAGCCTTGGGGGATGGTGGGCAAGTTCGCCGACCTCGACGGGAACATATTCTGGCTGCTGGGAGTTCCCACCAAGATGGTGCGTCAGACCCTCCGGATGCGCGCTCCCGTAGCGAAGCGCGGGGGCTCGATGCCTCGGGCCCGACCTCGACGTCGTTAGGCGAATCCACTCGGCTTCTCGCCCCAGGGCGGGGGAGCCTCCCCGTAGGGGCGATCCCGGGAGGTCAACGGGGTGCCTCGTACTCCGAACGATCTACGCGGTGGAGAGGAGCGTCACCGTGAAAGTATCGCCCGAGATTTTCGAGGGCGGTCTCGAGGGCATACGCCTCGACCCCGGGAGCGAACCCGGCGCTGTGGGGCGTTCCGACCACGTTCGGAAGGGAAAGGAACGGGTATCGGAATCGGAGCGTTCCGTCTCCGAATCCCTCGCCCCACCACACGTCGAGCCCGGCCCGGAACTCGGGGTGGGCCACCAGGTGGCGGTAGAGCGCCTCCTCGTCGATGGTGGCGGCGCGGCCGACGTTGACGAGGATCGCATCCGCCGGCATCGCCTCGAGCTCTGCCGTGCCGATCGTGGCGCGCGTGGCCCGTGTCAACGGCCGGGCGTCGAATACGACCTCTCCTCGCCGCAGCGCCTCCCGAAGCCGATCCGCCGGGACCATCTCGTCGCATCCGGGGGCTAGACTACCGGTCCGGTTGACTCCGACGATCCGAACACCGAACCCGGTCAGTCGCCGGGCGATCTCCCGACCGATCTCCCCGTATCCCAGGATCACGACCGTTCGATGCCAGAGGGTGCGGTTGTCGGGGGAGGGTCGCAGTCTCCCGGCCGCCGCTTGCGCGTGGGCGGTCACGAGCGTCCGAGCGGCCGCGAGCGCGAGGGCCACCGCGTGCTCGGCCACGAACGGGGCGTACCCCCCGACGTTCCCCGCGATCTCGACGGACGGAGGAAACCGATCGAACGGTAGGTCGTCGACCCCGGTAAAGATCCGCTGAACGAACCGCAGGCGCGGGGTGGCGGACGGCTCCCAGCTGCTCGCCTCCCGCGCGATCGAGCCGAGCAACGCCGCGTCGACGTACCGCCAGTCCGCCGGGGTACTCTCTTCCAGAAAGACCGCCGAGATCCCCGGAAGACGGTGGGCGACGGCCGATCGGATCGAGTCCCGGGTTCTCACCGCGAGCAGAAGCCGCGCCTCGACCGACGACATTGGTCCGGGAGGTCGCCGCGGCTCTTCCGTTCATCTCGGGAGGTGGTCGGGGCGAAGAGCGACGACCTTACGAGCCCGAACCGCTCGAATGACCCGGGATCGACGTGACCTACCGACTTCACCACATCCAGCTCGCGGCTCCCCCCGATTCCGAGGCGACGGCCCGGGCGTTCTCCGTCGACCTGCTCGGCATGACCGAGATCCCCAAGCCAGCCCATCTGGCGCGCCGGGGAGGGATCTGGCTGGAGCTGAACGGATCGCAGCTCCACATCGGGATCGACCCCCGATTCCAACCCGCGGACAAGGGGCATCCCGCGTTCGAGCTAGCCGACCTGGACGGTCTCCGCCGCCGACTGGTGGCGGCGGGGGTCGAAACGTGGGAGGACGAGACCCTGCCCGAACGCCGTCGATTTTACGCGAGGGACCCGTTCGGGAATCGCCTCGAGTTCCTCACCCCGGCGGGGGGCTGAACGGCCATGACGTCGGCCCCCGCGGCGATCACCCTCGACCTCTGGCATACGCTGGTCTACCTGACCCCTCAGGACGAAGAAGCGTACATGCTCTCCCAGATGGATCTGGCGACGACCGTGCTCGAGCAGGCAGCGGAGCTCCCGGGAGCTTCGCTCAGGCCGCGGGCGGAGCTCCACAAGATCTTCCAGGCGGTGTACGGGGAAGCGGTCGCCGCGTCCCAGCGTGGGGAGAGTGTTCCCCCTCCCGAACAGCTCGTGCGGGCGGCCGAACGGGGGGGTCGGGTCGCCGAGACCGAGGTGTACCTGGAGGGCCTGCGCCGATTGGTGGCGGCCACTCCATTCAAGCTCGGTCCCGGCGCGCTCGAGACCCTGCGGGAGATCCGCTCGCGCGGGTGGCGGACGGCCGTGATCTCGAACACGGTCGGAGAACCCGGCGCGACGCTCCGGCCGACACTACGGGCGATGGGGTTCGACGACCTGGTCGAAGAGTGGGTGTTCAGCGACGAGCACCCGTGGACCAAGCCGAGCCCTCAGATATTCCACGAGGCGCTCGGACGCCTTGGAGTTGCCCCCCAGCGCGCCGTTCATGTCGGCGACGGGTGGCCGGACATCGAAGGACCCCGGAGGGCCGGAATGCGAGGTGCGGTGCTGTACACGGGGCTGCAGACCTACGGCGCCCAGTATCAGGCGTTGTTCCTGCCGCCCGGTTGGGAATCCCCGAAGGCCGAGTACCAGATCCATCGCCTCGAAGCGCTCCCCGGAATCGCCGAACGCTTGTTCGACGGCCGGGGTCGAAAGTAGCCGTTACTCCTCGCCCATGTGGCGAGGCTTCGGGATGACCTTCGGCTGGTCCGCATCGGTCGGCATTCCGGTCTTGCCGCGCACGATGTCGCAGTCCTTCCAGTTCACGCCGACCGTAACGCGAGGGAAGGCGACCTTGAGCGTATAGTTCGCCAGCTTCCCGACCACGAGCCCTTGCGAGCCGAGGGCCAGGTTCGGGTTCATGGTCGTCAGGTCGCGGGTCAGGACGACCCGGGTCTCGCCGAACACCACCTGCTTCAACTCGTCGCGGTCTTCCATCGTGCGGCCCCGGGGGATTCCTCCCCCGCCATAACCCTACCGGCACGCAAAGGTCCCCCTCCGTTCCCCCGGGGTGGGACCAAAACATGGTGTAACACGGAAATCCCGTAGAAAACAGAGATTATCTACTAGGACTGCGTGCTTCGCCCTAGCATGCCGGCCTCGGATTCGACCATGGAAACGGCGAGAGGAATGCAGGAGTCTCCCCCAAGAATGGAGGAGAAGCCCGAGTGGTGGGCGAGCCCCGCAGTCATCGGACTGATGGGATTCGGCCTAACGACGATCATGGCGGGGTTGAGCAACCTCCCTGCCCCCTACGTAAATGGCTTTGCGGCCAACTGGGGGATCTACGGGATGGCGATCGCCTTCGGAGGGATCGTTCAGCTGATTGCGGGCGTCATCGGTCTCCGCAAGGGGAACCTGTTTGCGGGTTCGGCGTTCGTCGGCTACGGGGCGTTTTGGCTGGCGTTCACGTTCATGCTGACCACGTTCATAGGTCTCGCGCCCACAGGAGCCGTTGCGCTGTATGCGGTCTCGGCGTTCGCGTTCGTCTGGATGATGTTCACGCTGACCTTCTTGATCAACTCGATGAAGCACGGATGGGGAATCTTCTTTGTGTTCCTCTTCCTGTTCATCTCGTTCATCCTCTTGACCGTGAAGTTCTGGCAGCTCGGTGGCGGCCACACGATCTCGACCGGTGAGGGCTGGGCGGTCGGCGGCATGATCATCCTGACGGGATTGACGGCCTGGTACGTCGCGACGGCGGACCTGACCAACTGGAACTACGGCCGCAAGGTCCTGCCGTCCTAAAGCAGGCACTCCGCGTCCTCGAACGAACCCTTTCTCCCTCCGTCCGGGCGACCGGACGGAGGCGGTTCTGTTTTTCATCCGTCCGGAGCTCCGCCACTTCAAGTTTAAGCATCGGACGGTGCTGGGGGGAGCTACGGAGCGACCGATGGCGGAAGTGCGCCTCGACGCGATGCTGCGGGTCTACGGGCCCCGCGCACCCCTCTCCTCGTCCGCCGAGTCGGTGGACGCGCTGATCGACGAGCTCGAGGGCCGCTTCCCTCGTCTCCGACACCGGATCCGGGACGAAACCCGCCAACTCCGGCCGTTCGTCAAGGTGTTCGTTAACGGGGAAGAGCTCCCCCGGGAGGGGGTCGGCGCCCGGAGGCTGGCCGGGAGCGACTCGATCGATATTCTCCATTCGATACAGGGAGGGTAAACCGAACAATGGCCGCAAAGAAGTCAGTGAGGGTCTGGATCGGAACGAGGAAGGGCGGATACGTGGCCCGCGCGGACGCGCAGAGGAAGAAGTGGACCGTCTCCGGACCGTTCGAGCCGAGCCGGGACGTATTCCACATCGCGCCGGACCCCCGGCACCCCGGGACGGTCTACCTCGCCACGAACAGCGGATGGTGGGGACCGGCCCTGTACCGCTCCCGCGACTACGGCCGGAAGTGGACCGAGGTCTCCGTGCCCGGAACGCCGCGGGTGGGCGACCGGGAGCCCCCGTTCGAGATGCCCAGCGCGAAGTATCCGATCAAGAACCTCTGGCACGTGGAGCCGGGCCCCGCGAGCGAACCGAAGACGGTCTACCTCGGGGTCGATCCGGCGTCGCTGTGGCGTTCGGACGACGAGGGAGGGAGCTGGACGGGGGTCGTCGGCCTCAACGACCACCCGAGCCGCGCCCAATGGAACCCGGGGGCGGGCGGAATGTGCCTGCACACCATCCTTCTCGACCCGGTTCGACCGAAGCGGATGTACGTCGGCATCTCCGCGGCGGGCTTCTTCCGCACCGACGACGGCGGTCGGAAGTGGGAGTTCGCCAACAAAGGCGTGGAAGCACCGTTCCTCCCGGACCGGTACCCTGAATTCGGTCAGTGCGTGCACAAGATCGCGCTCGACTCGTCGGATCCCACGACCCTCTACCGCCAGGACCACGGCGGCATCTACATCAGTCGGGACAGCGCCGCGCACTGGACGCGGGTCGGAAAGGGCCTACCGGATGACTTCGGGTTCGTGGTGGCGACCGCCCCGGGGCACCCCGGCGAGGCCTACTTCGTGCCGCTCGACGGC
Organism: Thermoplasmata archaeon; assembly: GCA_049675585.1. GTDB lineage: Archaea > Thermoplasmatota > Thermoplasmata > Lutacidiplasmatales > UBA184 > Lutacidiplasma. Next base: position 31,394 of record JBAUAJ010000035.1, on the reverse strand, counting down.
GAGGCTCGCACCGTACACGGGGGCCACTTGCAGGTGTACCGCTGGGGACTCGAGAAGCAAAAGTGGCAGCCGCTCGTGAAGAAAGGCGCCTTCCCGGGGGCGTTCGGGATCCAGCGCGAGGGGCTCGCCGTGGACGGCCTCGACCCGACCGGAGTGTATGTCGGGACGACGACCGGCCAACTGTTCCTCTCCCCCGACGCGGGCCGTTCCTGGTCGCTCGTGCCGTACCAGTTCCCGGGGATCCACTCGGTCAGCGTGGGCGTGGACTGATCGTCGGACCGACCCCGGTCTAGGTCGCGGCGGGCGCCGGGGCGGAGTGCCGCAGGCCGGCCTCGACTCCGCCCCGCACCAGGACGAGGCTGACCACGAATAGGGGGATCAGGAACAGATCGGCTCCAGGCCAGGAGACTCCCCGCGCCTCTCCCGCCCAGAAGACGGAGAAGGCGAACAGCATCGACGTTCCGCCCAGCTTGAGCCAAGGGACCTTGATCCGGCGGACCCGCTCGCCGACGGCGAACGCGACGACGACGAGGAGCGCCCCGGCCGTAACCGCTCCGACGATCGCCGATCCACCGTAGCCGGCGGCGGTGAGCGCCAGGAGGACGACCACCACCTCCGTCGCTTCTACCGCTCCGACCGTGAATCCCCCCGCGAACTGGGCCACCCTTCGGGGAGCGGCGGGCGGACCCCCCGCGATCGCCGCGGCCCGCAGCTTTCGGTACGTCCGCAGGGTGCTTCGGAATAGGAACACCCCGAACGCCGCCAGCACGACCGCCGCGGCCCAGAGCAAGTACGACCGGGGGAAGGCGAGAAGGGCGGCGCCCGAAGCGAGGGCGATCAGAGCGACGGTGGCACATCCGGCGACCGCTCCCGCCGCCCCGTGGCGCAGGCTCGGTTCCTCGGCCCCCAGCGCGAGTACCAGGGCGACGACCTCGGTCATCTCGAGCAGCGTGATGAGGAGGGCGGCCAGAACGACGGGGAGGTAGAGGGCGAACATCGGTCCGCGGGGCCAGTCCGTCGGGGGTTATCCGCTGCGGGGCGGGTCAGTCGGAGACCGACTCCGTCACCTGGGCCCGGAGGACCTGGAGGTTCTCCCGGACCGCGTTGACGATCCGGTGGACCTCATAGGACGGCAGACGGCCCCAGAGGTCGAGGGAGAGCGAGTGTTCCCGTTCGCGATGGCGCCGGCGCAGCACGGCGTCGATGCGCCGGTCGGAGTCTCCCGAGAGCCGGACCGAGATCGCGTTGGCCCCGGCGAGCTCCCGCCACCGCTCGCTCGAGAGCGCCTTCAGGAGGTGGTCCACCGGTTCCACGAGCCCGGGGTGGACCGCTTCGGGCAACGGCAGCCATCCGCCGGGGTCGATCTCCCAGTGGTCGACCCGGGAGAACCCGCACGCCTGGAACGAGTGCAGCATCGCGGCGGCGAGGTCGAGCAGGCTCTCTTCCTCCTCGATCTCGCGGTCGCGCAGCAGGGCCCGGATCTCGGCGACGAACGGGAGGCGGTGGGGGGCGATCACCTCGTGGCCGAGGTCGATCTCCACGCGGACGTGGGTGTACGTCGGCTGCCTCGGATGCCGGGTCCGGGGCGGAGCCGAGCGCCCGGACGGCCGGTGGTCGACGCTCGCCCGGGGTTTGGGCGACGCCCGACCCCGGTGGCGGCCCGTATGTTCCACGACTCCCGTCTGCGAATCTCCCCTCCTAAGCCCTTTGCTTCCAAGGGGCGGGCCGGGGGGCGCCGACGGCCGCCCCTCAGTGGGGAACCGTGTGGGCGTGGGGTTTTCCCGGGTCGCTCTCGTCGAGCGCCGCCGCGCAGATCAGCTGCGCCGCGACCCGGACGACGCCGATCGACTCCGTCGCGCCCGCGCGGCGCAGCTTCGCGAGGCTCGACTCCGCGGTGGCGACCGCCACGATCCGAAGATCGGGCTGCAGGGCCCGGGCGGTGATGACGGTCAGGAGGTTGGCGGCGTCCGACTCCTGGGCTACGATCAGCGCGCGCGCTCGGGAGAGGCCGACGAGCTGGAGCTCCTCTTCGACCGACGGGTCGCCCGCGTGGGCCCGATATCCTTCCGTTTTCAGCCGTTCGACCGCCGCCGGGTCGGCGGCGAGCACGAGGACGCGAACGCCGGCTTCGCGCAGGGCGATCGCGGTGGCGTGCGCCTCGGGCGTGGAGCCGCAGACGATGACGTGGCGATCGAGCTCCTGCATCTGGGACCGTTCGAGCCGCTCCCCCACGCGGGCGAGCCGCGCTTCGAGGAACGGGACAAAAAGCACTACGATGGCGGATAAGAACGTTCCGACGCCGACCAGGATCAGCACGACCTCGAACCACCGGGCCGACTCGGTCAGCGGCTGGTACGGGGCGCCGATGGTCGAGATCGTCGCGACCGTGAAGTAGACCGCCTCGCCCCAGTTGGTGATCGGAAGGTCGAACTGCGCTCCCAGCCACCGCGCCCCGACCGCCCCGAACAGGATCGAGAGGAGGCTCGCCACCAGGAGGAGGAGCTGGGTCCCTTCGGGCCCCGTCGCCGAGCCGATGTAGAAGCTCGCGCGGTAGGGGTAGATCGCGGCGACCAGGGCCGCGGACGCCACGGTCGACGCGATCGAGTACGGGTTCGGACTGAGGAGGGCGATGCCGCCGGAGAGGACCGGGACCATCGCGGAGAAGATGTACGCCACGGGGCTGCGGCGCCGGATCCGGAACGAAAGCACGACGAACAATAGGCCGGCGACGACGTCGAACGGGGGGTCGTATCCGGCGAGCGGTGTGTGGTAGAGCTCCGCCGGCGGGCGGGACGCCGCCAGCAGGCCGAGCAGGATCATCACGAGGCCCACCAGGCCGGCCGCGAGCCCGATGAACGGGGCCCGAACGGCGAACGAGGCCCAGGCTCGGTGGGGATTTGCCGGCGACATCGCCATCGGCGGCCGCTAGTCGCGCCGGTAGTAAAGGCCCTCGGACCGAGCGAACGGACCGCCGACCGAGGTAGTTCGGAAAGCGACCCCGAGTTCAGCGACGCGCCGACCCGGGCGTGTCGATGGAGGTGTCGGTCTCGTCTTCCTGCCACGGGGGTCGAGTGGACGGCACCGGGGTGGGCGGGGTCGAGGGCGGCTTTACCGCGTAGGGGGTCGGCGGCGCCGGGGGGGCTCCGGGGCGCTGCCGCCGCGCGGCGAGGATGAGCCCGATCGCCGCGATGACCGCGAGGAGTCCAATGACCCCCCAGCCGGCGTACGAGATCCCCGCCGGGCCCGAGGCGGGCGCCGTGGGGATCGCGGTGAGTTGCACCTGGAGAGAGGTGGTCGCGCCGCTCGTGATCGTGACGTTGTTGTCGTACTGAATGTAACCGGGTGCGATCACGACTACGGAGTACACGCCGGGGACGAGCGACTCAGCGAACGCCCCGTCCGTGAGGGCGGTTTCGTTCCCACCGACCCAGAGTTCGGCGGACGCCACCGAAACGGTACCTTCGAACGTCCCATCGATGATCGTGTATTGCAGCGAGATCGCGGCCGGGGTTCCACCGGTTCCCGTTCCGCTCGGTGGGTTCGCAGTGTAGCCGCCGACCGCGTCCGACCACGCGTACGCTCCCGAGGGCAGGTCGAAGATCGTGAGGTTGAGCTGGGCCGCGAAGCTCGTGAACTGCTCGGGATTCGTGCCGCCCGTCACCACGACCGTCCACGGTGTCCCGGCGCGCAGACCGGTCTCGGTGAAGACGACGATCGAATAGAGGGAAAAGACGATCTGGGGTACTTCGGTGCCCGCCGGGCCGACGCCGACCGTCCCGTTGACAGGGGTCGCGTTGTAACCGTACGAGCTCGCGCTCCAGTTGTAAAGGCCCGGCTCGACCTCGAAGACGATCGAAGCGTTGGTCGAGTTCACGGTCCCGTTCTCCGTCGTATTCTCGGATACGATCGTGACGTTCCAGCTCCAGCCCGCGACGATCCCGGTCTCGGTGAAGAGGAGCGCCACGAGCGCCGTGAAGTCGATCGACACTCCCGTGCCGGTCCCGTTGATCGTGAAGTTGCCGGTCGATGGGGCCGTGTAGCCGACCGGCTCAAGCACGGAGTAGTTGTACGTTCCGTTCGCGGCGTAGATCGTGAGCAGGGTTTGGTTCGTGCGGTAATCGATCCCGGCGACGTCGACCCCCCAGACGACCCCCGGAGCGAGCCCGAGCTCGGCGACCGTGACGGGGTACGCTTTCGAGGGAACGAGCGGCACGTAATCCCCGTCGAAGGTGATCCGGCCGCTGTCGTTGTAGGGAAGGCGACCGAGTGGGTTCGAGGCGGTCCCGTAGTTCGACCAGTAGTTGCCCCCCTGGTAGCTTGTGCCGATGACACTCCCCGAGAGGTTCGTGCCCAGGACCTGACGGACGGTGTCCGCGGGCGCACGGGTGACGTTCCAGACGTCCCGGTACTCCACGGTCTGGCAGACGATCTGGCAGGAGGCTGCGTCGATCGTCGGGGTGTACGCCGGCGCGGGCACGGCGAAGTAGTTGTTGTAGACGAGGTCGTTGGACTCCGACTCCCAGATCCCGGTCGTGTTGTTCCCGGAGTTCTCGACCGCGCTCTGGTTCGTCGCCGGTGCGGTCGAGTCGAGGAAGGTGTTGCCCCACACCGTGTTCTTCGAGCCCCCGTAAAATGCGAGGGAGTTCCCCTGGTCGTAGAACGTATTGTCCGCGATCAGGTTTCCGTCTGCGCCCCAGAAGAGCACCGCGGCGAGCGGGCTGAACCCGACGTTCGACGAAAGCCAACCCGAGATCCCCGGGGCGCCCGTGAGCGTCGCGTTCTCGACGTTCCAGAACTCGATCTGCAGGTGGTTGGAGGACGGCAGGCCCACCGTGGAGAGGTTCGCGGCAACGGCGGCCGAGTACGTGATCGCGAGGCTCGAAGGGGTGACGCGGACCGATGCGTCCGTGCCGATGAGCAGTATGCCGGGAAATACCGGGAAGAAAAAGAAGTTCATCGCCCCGAACAACTCGCTGATCGGATGATTCTGGTTCGCGTCCAGCACGTACGGGCTGGCGACGGTGCCCGTCCCGGAGGCGGCGATCGCCGGCAACTGGGCGTTCCCCCAGGCGATCAGTGGAGTGTAGACGCCGAGCGCGTTGCTTCGGATCAGGGTCGCGGTGACCGTGGCCGTCGCATTGGCCGCCGGATTGAGCGAGCGATGGACCGGACGGTAGTCGCTGAGTATCCACTCGAAGTAGTAGTTCCCTCCGTTCGGGAATGGAATGATCTCGGGTCCCGTCGTGAACGCGAGGGTCGGCACCCACTGGGCGACGTTCGGGCCGAGGGAGTTCCCCGGGGAGACGAACAAAAAGGAGTTGACCGGGAGGACGCTCGCCGAAACGGTCCGATATCCCGGGTTGTTCGAATAGTTCCAAAGACCGTGAAGGAACGAAGGCCCGACCTGCAGCACAGCTTGCGGGATCGTGGCACCCGCACCGGTCGTGTTGTACGAGACCGCGACGCCGTTGCTGGATTCTCCCGTGTCCGAGCCGGCGTCGTAGGCGGACGCAACGGGCTCGAACTTCGCGGCCGTCGAGTTCCAGGTGGAGAGCGAGAACGCGGCGTGCAGGCGGACGAACGAAGTGGTGTCCCCATTTCCGTTACCCACCAGCACCAGCTCGAGGTCGTTGGGGAGTCCCACCGGGTCGTACCCGGTCCCGTTCGCCTGGAAGAGGGGGGGAGGAGCGGCTAGAACTGGTATCGGTATCCGGGCGGAGTTGAAGACGACCTCGTCGAACGACCCCGAGGTGTTGAGCGTCGGGGAGGCGACCGTGTAGTTGAAGAAGATCGCGGGGCGCTTGGCGATCACCGCGGCGTTGATCGCGAACGTCACCGAGAACGGATAGTGCACCGTGAAGGTCGGTCCCGTGGCGTAGTAGAAGATCGGAGCGACGAGGGTCCCGTTCGGTCCGTGCGAGTAGAGAGAGTTCGCGGGGAACAGGGCGGCCGCGTTCGAGAAGTTCCACAGGTTATCCCCGAACGAGAGGGAACCGGTGCTCGACGTGTAGCTGAAGAAGTCCTGCGCCCAGAACTGGAATCCCGGCTGTCCCCTGAGCTCGACCCCGGTCGCGACGGCGTTCATCTGAACGCCGAACATGTCGGGAGTGTCGCCGTCGAGGTAGACCGACTGGGCGGTCTCGATCGACGCGGTCCCTTCCACGCTCGAAGTGCTGAGGACCGTCGGCTCGAGGGTGCCGGAGCGGTTGATGAGGCCCAGGTCCGCGATGCCCATCGGCGCCGGGGCGACTTCGTACGATGGGCCGACGATCCCGGCGCGCCCGGGGTGCGCCCCGGGCAGATTCGGAAGATGAATGTCGGAAGCGGGAATGTGATCTGCGCGAAGGGATTGTTCTATCTCGGCGACTCGAGCATTCGCAGGGGAGGTGCCCGAGGAGGCGATGGCGGCGTGCGCGGGGGCCGAATTCGCAGAGTGGGCCGAGAGCTCCCCGAACCCGGAGCCTGGGAGCAGAAGAAGGACGACGACCGTCGCGATAGCTGTCAGCAGGACCGGACGATTCAGGCCCACGGGTTATCGGGAGTAACGACTCGCCCGCCTCCTCTTAGATATTTGCCCCGAGAGAGTAAGGGGCGGCGGGACGATCCGAACGACCGTCCCGCCGCTCGCGTGGGTTACGGCGTGATCCAGCGGAGCGTCGAGTCGGTCGGATCGGTCTGTGATTCTCGGACCCCCCGGTGGAACTCGGGAAGCCAGGGGACGCTCGAGAGCGCCTCTTCGACCGCCGGGAGCCGCGCCGAATTGCGGCGCCAGCGGTGGGCGGCGAGCCGATCGAAGCCATCGACGCTCCCTGCGTAACCGACCGTCAGGAGCAGGGCGGCGGCTCCGATCAGGAGGAGAGTGAAGCCGAGGAACTCGATCACCAGCGCGAGGCCGACTACGTTCGGAGTCTGACCGATCTGCCCGAGACCCATCGTCAGAGCCGCGGCCAGGGAGAGCACTGTGCCCCAGAGGATCGGACCGAAGGCGTAGGCATGGACCCGCGCGACGCGGCGGGACTCGTCGGCGACCGTGATGTACGCTCGCCAGACGCCGGCCAGGGGCGCATCGGGCTCCGGAGCCTTGTTGTCGTTGAGGTGGGCGATCACGGTGCGCGCGAGATCGAGATCCAGGCGCTGGTAGGTGGCGATATCGCTCCCCAGCATGACCCCGAGGGCGAAGGTCCCCACGGCGCCGACGATCAGTGCGGTGGAGACGATGTAGCGGGCCTGCGCGAGCATCGTGTGATACTCCGCTACCAGCAGGATCGCATACACGACGGCGAACAGCGCACCGATCGCAAAGGCGGATCCTCCGGGGCTGTCGGGAGGGGGGAGGGTGATGCCACTGGTCATCTTTGGGCGAGCGGGCCAGGCCGGTGCGGAAGGGGCGGTCTCGGACCACGGCGAACTGGGCATGTTCGGCTCGACCCTTTCCGGAGCTCTTAAACGCTCTGGGGCTCCGGCAACGGCCTGGAGGAGCTCAGCGGAGGCGCCGGAGGGGGTCCCCGACCCGGATTTCACCGGGTTCGAGGACGCGGGCGTACCACCCGCGCCGGCCGATCATGGTGCGCACGAAATCGGGTCCTTTCACCGATCCCACGTACGGTAGCAGGCACAAATTGTTGCACGGGTCGCAGGCTTTCGAGATCTCCGCCGTAACTCCTCCGATCCGGAACATATGGGGCGGCCCGAGATCTGCGTAGTCGACCCCTTCCGTCAGGATATTCTCTCCGAAATCTCCCGGTCGGACCGGCCACCCCTGGGCGTTCAGCTCGTCGATCGTCTCTCGGGGCAGGAGGAGCAGGGCGAGGTCCGGGTCTCCGCGGCGTTCCTCCTGGCGCCACCGGTTGAAGTCCCCCTCGACGCCGTTCGGGTCCACTCGGATCGTAGTCTCCGGTCTTTTTGGCAGCCCTCGTTCGCCCGGAACCTCCGGCTTCCGGAACAGTCCGACGACGCGGCCGCACGGCGCGGCCTCCGAGCTCATCGGTCCCCGGGGGGATGCCCGTCCGCAGCGGAACCCGCGGCGCTCCGCGGGATGAAAAGGAGGGAGATCGAATTGACGCAATGCCGAACGTTGCTTTCGGTGAAGCGCTCTCCGACGAAGACGTGACCCAAGTGGGCACCGCACCGTCGACACTGGATCTCCGTCCGGGATCCGTCCGCGTCCGGGAGATGTGCGACCGCCTCGGGGATCTCCCGATCGAAAGCGGGCCATCCGCACCCCGAGTCGAACTTTGCGTTCGATTCGTAGAGCGGGGCGCCGCACCGCTTGCAGACGTAGGTGCCCGCGGAGGACAGATGGTCGTACTCCCCCGTGAACGGCGCTTCGGTCCCTTTGTGCACGATCACTCGTTCCTCCGCGCGCGTGAGTTTGCGGAAACTTCCGGGGGGGCTCTCCGACATTCACCCTACGAACGTCCGGGAGTATTTGGCGCACGCTCCGACTCCCGCCCGTGACGGTCGTTCGGTTATATTCCGCCGTGATTCCCCCTCCCGCGTGATGGGAAAGCGGCACGGCGTTCGCGGGATGATCCCCCATCGCCGATCACGGACCTACCTCGCGCTGCTCGTCGCGATCACGGTGACGCTCCTGCTCCCGAATGGGGCGAATGGGATGACGGGGGCCGGCCACGCGGGCTCCGCGGTCGAAAATGCAGATCGGACGAGCGGGACCCCGAACGTCGCGGGGAGGGCCGTCCCCGCACTGGACGGTGTCGGAGCGATCGTGGACGTCGACAATCTCCTCACGGACCAGCTCGTCCCCGGGTCGACCCTGCCGGCCGTTCAGACCTCCCCTGCGTCGGGAGTCCTCGATCCGGTCTCCGGTAATATCTGGGTCCGAGGCTCCTCGGGAGCGACCCTCTCTGTCGTGAACGGCACCACCGATCGGCTGATGGCCGAATTGACGGTCGGCGTTTCCGAGTTCGGATACTCTCAGATCCCGAGCATCGCGGTGGATCCGATCAACGACCACGTGTTCGTCACGAACAGCAATCCAGGAACCGTATCGGTGATCAACGGAACGACCGATGCGATGATCGGCTCGATACCCGTCCTCGGCGAGCCGACGGGGATCGCGGCGGATACCGCCACCGGTGATCTGTTCGTGACCGATTCGGAGTTTGCGAACGTGACCGTGCTCTCCGGCAAGACCGCCTCGGTGATCACGAATATCCCGGTCGGCAAGCAGCCGAACGGGATCGTCTACGACCCCACCGACCACTACGTGTTCGTCGCGAACTATGGAACGGCGAACGTGACGGTCATCAACGCCGTCACCGACAAGGTCGTCCAAAACCTCCCGACCGGAACGGAGCCGCTCTCGATGGCGTGGGACTCATCGGACGACTACCTGGACGTCGCGAATTACGGCGGTCACAGCGTTTCGATATTTTCCGCCGCGACCGGCGGGTTACTCTGGACGTATCCCCTCGGAACGGGTGCGCCGGTCGATCTCTCCTACAGCTCGTTGGGCGACCAGTTGGTCGCCGTGAGCATCTTCTCGGACAACGCCACGGTGATCGATCAGAGTCCGTACGGCGCGGGGGGGTCGCTGACCCTGCTCGGGTCGCCCCAGTGGTCGGCCTACGACGCGACCGACCACGCGGTCTTCGTCGCGTGCAACGAGGTCGGGAAAGTAATGATCCTCACCGCGTCCCCTCGCGCGTACGTCAAGAACCTCACCATCCCCGACTTCCCGGTCGCGGTCGTGGTGGACTCCGCGAACGGGGATGCGTTCTCCGTCGATTCGGGTTCCTCCTCCGTCGATGCGAACGTGACAGTGATCGACCCGTCGACGCACGACGTGCTCGCGAACATTCCGCTCAGTGCCAACCCCTGGGGGATGACAGCCGATCCGAGCGTGGGGGCGGTCGTGGTCGCCGACGAGTACGGTAACGCGACGTACGCGGTCGACGAAGCGACTCTGGCCGTTTCGGGGCACGATCGAGTCGGGGACGAGCCGATCGCGAGCGCCTACGATCCCCGGAGCGGTAATCTCTACGTGGTCAACCGGGCCGGTTCGAACCTGAGTACTATCGGTCCCGCCGGAACGATCTCGGGATCTTTCGCATCGGGGATCATCCTCTCCGGTGCGACCGTCGATAGCGCGAACGGCGTCGTGTACGTGTCCTCTGGGATCTACGGCAACGTCACGGCGATCGATCCCGCGCATCCGGCGACCCGCACGTCGATCCTCATCGGCGCCGACGAGATCCTCGGGGGAGTTCTCTACGACCCGCACTCCAATGAGGTGTACGCCGCCAACTGGGGGAACGGTACGATCGCGGTGATCGACCCCGCCACGAACACCACGGTGGGCCATGCCATCCACGTGGGATCGGAACCGGCGTCGCTGACGTACGATCCGTCGAATCACACGGTCTTCGTCGTGAACACGGCCTCCGGGAATATCAGTGTCATCGACGACGGCACGAATCAGGTGATGAAGACCATCCCCTCGGGGGGGACTTCCGTGCTCGCGTACGACTCGTCAAAGAACGCCATCTACGCCGTGGGGGAGTACTTTTCGGAGGTATCCGCCTTCAACGCGACGACCTACGCGAGCTTGGGGGCCGCCGTGATGCTCGGCAACCTCGATGTGGGCGGAATCGCCTTCGATCCCGTGGACCAGCGCATTCTCGTGTCGGAGGCGTACGGCGGAGCGCTCCTCGTGATCGGCCCGGCGACGGCGCCGCCGAGCACGTACCCCATCACGTTCACCGAGACGGGTCTCGCTCCGAGCACCGACTGGTCGGTCACGCTCACCGGCGGGCCGTCCACGAACAGCTCCGTCACGACCCAGGTCGGGTTCACAGAGCTGAACGGCAGCTACCCGTTCACCGTCGGCGCGGTGGCGGGGTATCGGACGACCACTCCCAGCGGGACGGCGATCGTAAACGGTGCCCCCGTCCCGGAGGCGATCTATTTCTTGGCGAAGTTCGGAGCGAGCCTCGCACCGAACGCAAGCTCGATCCGGCTGGGCGATCCCGTCACGCTGACGACCTCGCTCACGGGGGGAACGTCTCCGTACGAGTACGCCTACAGCCTGCCGTCGCCGTGCACGAGCGTGAATGCCGCCTTGGTGGTGTGCACCCCGACCCGGGACGGCACATTCCACGTCGACGTGAACGTGACGGATTCGCAGGGCCAGGTCCGTCAGGCGAATGCGAGTTTTACGGTCCAGTCGGGCGGGGGAGGCGGCGGAGGCCCGTCGTCCTCTCCGCCGAACCAGTCGATCTGGGATTGGATCGTCCTCGTGGTGATCGCGGTGGTCGCTCTCCTCGCGGTGGCGGCCTACTGGATGCGGCGTCACCCGAAGACCCCCCCGCCCCCGGCTTCGCACGCGCCCTCGGAGCAGGGGTCGGATTCTCCCGGTCCGCCGGCCGCTCCGTAGGTGGTGGCGCCCGGCGGGGCCCCGGTCAGCCGACGCGCGCGAGCAGCCGATCGTAGACCTCGAGCAGGTCGAATCCCTTGACCACGGCCCGCGCCGACTCGGGAAACGATCGACGGGCGACCCAGTCGCGCATCTCGAACGTGCGTCCGAGCCCGACCGTCGAGATCGCGTACTGCATGAAGATGCTCTGCACTCCGGTCCCCGCCGTAAATCGAAGGAGATCGTCGATCCGCTCTTTCAAGAACGCCCAGACGGCCCCCGAACGCTCGGGGTTCATGAACAAGGACGTGGCGAACAGTTCGATCCAGGGGCCGAAGAGCATCTGGCCCGACAGCAGCAGGTCCAGTCCCTCGCGAAGCCATTCGTCCCGGCCGACGGCGCTGAGCGCCATCGCATACTGCCGCTTCCGGTCGACGTCCGTCGCCGCCGCGAGTCCCCGTCGAAGCTCGGCGTACTCGTCCGGTCCTGCGGTCAACGCGTAGGCGAGCATCACCGGCCGAACGAGCTCGGGGCTGAGCGCATCCCGCCGGGGGAACATCTCGGCGAGCCGGGAGGCGAAGGCGGGGTCGAGCCGCACCCGCGCGAACTGCACCTGCTCGCGAAGGGCGCGCTCGCGATCCGGCTCGCCATCCTGAGCGTCGAGGCCGAGGCGGGACGACTGGGCCGTCACGATCTCGCGCAGGGCCGCCTCCCACCGGGGTACGCGGTGCACGACGGGAAACAGCGTCCGGAACGAGTCGATCACCTCTCCGACGACGAACGGATCGGTATCCTCCGCGACGCGACCGAGTAGGGAGAGATACTCGTCGAGCGAGTTCACCCCGGCGAGGAACAGCGCCCGGGCGTCGTTGAGCAGGCCCCAACGGTCGACCGGGGGGAGCTCGGCGAACGTCGCGAGGAGCCGGTCCCGCAGCACGCCTTCGTATTGGACGCGATAAAACCCGGTCCGACCGGGGTTGATGACGGGGCAGGGACCCCCGACTTCGACGGTGGTGTGGGCCGAGTCGAACAGGCGACGGTGCACCGCGGAGCCGTCCCGAATCTGCAGGGGGATGGGCCAGGGGGCGTCGGGGACCGGCTCGAGCAGGGAGAAACGCCGCTGCTCGAGCGTCAGCGTACGACCGTCGAGGCGGGCCCGAACGACCGGGAACCCCCCCCGACCGACCCATTCGGTGAACAGGCGCTCCACCGCCGGCTCCGAGGCGCCCGCGACCGCTTTCCACAGGTCCTCGGACTGCGCATTTCCCCAGCGGTGGTCGGCGAGATACTGAGAGACCCCCCGACGGAACGCCGGCTCGCCGACGTACGCCTCGGCCATCCGGAGCACGCTCGAGCCCTTGCCGTAGCTGATCTCGTCGAAGATCTGCCGGATCTGGTTCGGATCCTGCACTTCGACCCGGATCGGGTGGGTGTGCGGGAGCGCGTCCCAGAGCATCGAACCGGCGTACTCTCCCGAGAGGAAGTCGTCCCAGGCGCCCCAGTCGGGGAACAGCGCCGCCTGGGCCTGGATCGCCACGAACGAGGCGAAGCTCTCGTTCAGCCACAGGTCGTTCCACCAGCGCATCGTGACGAGATTGCCGAACCACTGGTGGGCGATCTCGTGGCAGATGACCTCGACGCTGCGCATCCGCGCCGAAGCGGTCGATCGGTCGTCATGCAAGAGGAGGTACTCCTGGAAGGCGATCGCGCCCCAGTTCTCCATCGCGCCGGAGCCGAACTGGGGGATCGCGAGCAGATGCAGTTTCGGGAGCGGGTACGGCTCGGCGTAGTAGTCGTTGAAGTACTCGATGGCCCGCTCTCCGACGTCGAGAGAAAACCGTCCCGCGCTCGAGCGGCCCGGCGGAGTTCCCACGATGACCCGAGGGTGGCTGCCGTTCCCGGCGAGCTCCTCGACCGGCCCGATGCCGACGTACAACAGGTAGGTCGACATGGGTGGGGTCGGGGCGAACCGCACCCGACGTCGACCGTCGGGGAGCGACTCGGAGGTGTCGACCGGCATGTTGGAGATCGCGACGGCCACCGGGGGGACGGTCAACTCGACCGCGAAGACCGCCTTCGCGTCCGGTCGGTCGAGACACGGGAGCAGTCGGCGCGCCCCGTTCGGTTCGAAATAGGTCGTATACAACCGGCCGGTTCCCATCGGGGAAACGTGGAATCCTCTCACGCCGGCGTCGTCGATCTTGCCCGAGTACTCGATCACAACATCCGCCGCGCCGGCGGGGATCTCGGGGAGGATCAGTCGACCCTTCTCCGACTCGACCTGGAAGGCGATCGGAAGTTGGCCGCGGGTCACGCTCTGGACCGCGAGACCTACCGAATCGAGTTCGAGACGAGCCGGTAGCGCTCGCGCCGAGATCGTGAGCCGTCCCTGGAATTCAAGAGAATCGGCTCGGACGTCGATCGCGAGGCCGTAGCGAAGCCCGTCCATGCCGTGAGCTCGAGGCCGGCGGGCAGAAATACGTGGTGGGGGCGCTCCGCCGCGGGCGCGGACCCTTCGACTAGGTCTCTCCTAGATCAATCCCGAGCGAGGGCCGCTCGATCGTATTGGGCAGAGGACCAGCCGCCGCCTCCGCCGCCCCAGCCGCCCCCACCGCCACCGCCGCCCCCACTGCCACCGCCGCCCCCACCGCAGTGGTGGGAGGAGCCGGACGAGTCGAAACGGATCTCGACGGTAATGCTTCGGTCGTAGATCGTCACCGACCCCGAGGACGGGCGGGCGGTGTATCCGTTCACCGGGACGACCGCGAACGAGTACGTTCCGCTCGAAAGTCCCGAGATCGAGATCTGATCCGAGCTCGCGCAGTGGGAACCGCTCATGTTCACGCACCAGGTCGTGCCGCCGGGCAGCCCGCGCTCTTCGAACGTGAGGGTGAACGTCGAACTCCCACCCTCACCGCACCGGCTGAACGTGACGTTGACCGTCACGGGTGCACCGGCGATCGTCACTGGGGAAGCGGGGGTCGCGGAGACGACCGAGTAACCGCTCGGCCCGGAGACGGAGTAGTTGTACGTCCCGTTCGGCTCGACGAACACGATCGTGCTGTTGGTCGAGCTCTGGGTGGAGTTGCCGACAGTGACGCTCCACTCGAACGAAGACCGACTGCAGCGCGAGCCCAAGCCGGTCTCGACGAAGGTGAGATCGTACGTCGCCGAAGATTTCGTCGGCGCGAAAACCACCGACACGACGACGGGTACATCGAAGACCGTCAGGGGAGAGGCCGGGGTCGCGGAGACGACGTGGTAACCGGGCGGGGCCACGATCGTGTAGACGTAGGTCCCCGGAAGATTCGCAAACCGGATCGACGGCCCCGTGGTGGAGCTGGTCTTCGAACCGAGGTCCACCGACCATGGGCTGGCCGGGGGCAGGCCGGATTCGTTGAACGTCACATAGTACGCTGCCGCGATGACGCTCACGTTGTGCGAGTTCGAATTCGTCACGTAGACGTCGGCGTTCGCCGAGTTCCACGTCGCCGACGATGGGCCGTTCCCCACGCTGATGTTGCCGAGGGAGACCGTCCCGTCCAGCACCGTGACCTCGTTCGAGACCGTGTCTACGATGTAGACGAGGCCCGTGGCGGCGTTGAACGCCGACCCCGCCGGCCCGGCGGCCGTCGGGACCGAAGTGACGACGCTCGTGCCGTCGATCAGGCTCACGTCGCTCGAATTCCGGTTCGAGACGTAGACGTAGCCGTTGGATGGTTCGAACAGGGCAAACGACGGATTGGTACCCGTCGTGACATCTCCGACCGCGGAGAGACCGACCACCAGGGTGACGTTCCCGGATTGATTGTTGGCAACGTAGACCGCCCCGGACAACGGATCGAAGGCGAAGGCGGCCGGTTGAGTCCCCACGCCGACCGTCCCGACGACCGATACCCCCGAAAGCACACTCAGGTTCGCCGAAGCCCGGTTCGCCACATAGTCCATCCCGTCCGCCGGGTCGAAGATCACGGCGCCCGGGTCGGTTCCGACGGCGAGGTTCGCGATCGTCCCCGTGCCGTCGATCACCGCGACATGGCCGGTGGTGCTCTCCGTAACGTAGAGAAAGCCGTTCGACGCATCATACGCGGCGCCCGAGGGTTCGAGGCCGATCGGGATGACCAGAAGGAGCGTCGTCCCGTGAATCACGCTGACCGCCCCACCGCTCTCTTCGAACAGGTACCGGTCCACCACGTACACGTAGCCACTGCTCGGATCGTAGACCGCCGCGACCGGGTCGCCGACGGTGAGGTTCGTGGTGCCCAACGGAACCGTCGCCACGACGGCGGTCCCGTTCAGCACGCTGACGGTGTTCGAGATAGCGTTGACCACGTAGACCTCCTGCGTCGCAGGGTCATAGACCGCGAGCGTCGGACCGGATCCGACGTTCACGGAGGCGAGCACCTGGGGGAGCGCGGGGTCCGACGCCGGGATGAGGGGCATCTCCGCTACCGCGGAAGGCGCCCGAACGGCCATGGGAGTGGAGAGTTCGGAGACCGGCGCGGAAGTGAGCGTCCTCGGAGTGCTCAGCGGGGCCGCCTGGGTGGCCGGCAGGAGGGCGGTCAACGAGAGCGCGAGCACCAGGAGGGCGACCCAGAGCACTCCTCGGGCCGCACCGTTCCGTCGTACTCGGGAGCCTCCCTTCGCGACTGAATTCAGAGCCCTCACGCTACTCACCCGGCGTCGCTCGGCACCCCGGGGGGGTTTATGAGTTATCCGTCACGGCCTCTCGTGGCCACACCCGTTTTCAGTCGATGAAACGGCCGTGAGGGCGCGGCCGTTCCCCCCGACCCCGCCGGCTCGAGGGCGATCGAGAAGAGAAGCGTGGAAAGCGCATCCGGATCGAACGGAGGGGGCGCGCGAGGGGGCAGGAACGCCCGAAGTCGTTCGAGGATCGCCTCCCGGGCCTTCGGGTCGATCTCCTCCTCCCGCTCGACGTCGAAATGGGTCATTCCGTCGACGACGACCCGATAGCCCCGGGGCGTTCGATAGGCCCGCACGATGAACTGTGCCACGCGGCGAGATCGGTCTCCGAGCGAAGGGGCGCCCGGTCAGTGGATGAAACGGGGGCACCCGATCAGGAAGGATTCGGACGCTTCTCGAGCTTGCCGGTTCGGCCGAGCGACACCTGGGGCTTTCCACGATAGTCGGAGACCCACCCATCGGTGATCGCGACCCGGTCGCCATCGGCCACGAGCTCGACCTCCGAACCCCAGAGGACGAGCGAGATCTCGCCGGTCGCGTCCTTCAGGCGACCGTTGCGGACCTTCTTCAAGCCCCCGTCCCGAGTCTCGATCTCGCGGATCGGCTCGAGGCCCACGACCGTCGCCTCGACCGAGGCGGTCCGGGACGGTCGAAGGTCGCTGATGAACGTGGCCGGGGGTTTGCTCTCGGTCATCGCCCCCCGAACCCGCTCGGTGGGATAGGCCTTACCCCGAGGAGTAGAGAACGGAGGGGGGGCATCATGACGGAGCCGCCCGGAGGATCCCGGTCATTCGATCGGGGTGGTCAAAAAAAAGAGGGAAGGGGACCGTCCCACCCGACGGTCCCCCGGTGGAAGAGTTTCTCGCCCGTCGTTACGCCGAAGGTCCCCGCACCGCCGCGAGGCGGACCAGGGCGGCCGCGGAGCCCCCCGATACGACGAGCGGGTGCGCCGGCACGTGGCCGCCCGAGTAGACGCAGATCGTCGTGACTGTCGCTCCGGCACCGCTGATCGCTTGCGAACCCGTGTTCGGAACGCAAACGGTGTGGGCGCCCGGCAGGATGGTGTACGAGTACGTTCCGTTCGGCACCTCAAAGGTGATCGAACTTCCGCGCGAGCTCAGCGTGCGGGTGACCGTGCGGCCTCCGGTGACCGGCCCCGTGATCCGAACGCTCCAGCTGCGGCCGGCGGGGATCCCGGTCTCGCTGAACACGAGCGCATACGTCACGATGTGGAACCGGACGTGAAGCGTCGTGCCACCGGTGATCGCGAGCGACCCCGACGATGGGCTCGGGAAGTAGCCGGGGACCGACGGCACCGTAAAGTCGTACGTTCCGTCGAAGACCAGCACCGTAACGGACGAGCTGTTCGTCGTAGCTGTGGTGTTGAACGCATCCGTGGCCGGCGTCGTTCCGTTCACGACGACGCTCCAGGCGCTCCCCGAGGGCAGGCCGCTTTCGCGGACCTTCAGGAGCGAGTAGCCCGGGGCGACGTGGAAGACGACCCCGACCGTGATCGGGTGGTCGGTCAGACGGACCGTTCCGGTCGAGTGCGAGGTGTACCCGATGGGCGGCGGGGCCGCGAACCAGACGTAGTGGCCCGGCGCGCCGAACACGCTGAGCGTCTCGAAGTTTGACGTCGTCTCGAAGCCGACCTCGAGGCCGCCCACGTTGACGTCGGCGCCCCACATCGTGCCCGGCACGAGTCCGTGCTCGACGAACGTGACCGCGGGCCCCAGCGTCGGGACGAGCGGCGCGTAGTCTCCCCCGCCGTAGATGTACGACAGGTAGTAGTACGACGGACCGTAGATCTCGATCACCAGCGTGATCGCGTTCTCGTCGTACGGCAGCACCCCGTAGGGGTTGTCGGCTCCGTTGTACGGGTTCGCGATCAGGCCGTAGTCCCACCAGAAGTTACCCCCCTGCGTCGTGCCCCCGATGATGCTCCCGGTGAGGGGCAGCGTCGGGAAGCCGGAGGCGAAGTGGACGTTCGTCGCCGGCTGTGGGGTGATGTTCCACTCCGTGCCCGCGAAGAAGTCCGGGTACCCTGAGTAGAGGTTCAACGGGAGCAGCCACGCGGTCGTCGGTGTGTTGACGTAGTTGTTGTAGACGACGTCGTTCGACTCCCCGATCTCGACCGCCACGCCGAACGCCGGGGACATCAGCCCCAGGCAGGGCGACGTGTCGACGCAGCCCGCCGGGTTGTTCACTTCGTTGAACGTGTTCCCCCAGACGGTGTTGTTTCCGCCGCCGATGTTCAGCGGTGGGTAGAAGACCCCGCCGCCCGCGAACATCAGAAGCGCCTCGCCCGGGGTGTCGAACGTGTTGCCGGCGACCAGGTTGCCGCCCGACTCGTAGAAGATCACGTTGAACGTGTCGAACACGAGCGGGTAGAACGCATTGCCCCCGAACCAACCGCTGATGTTGGCGGCGTCCACGATCGAAGCTCCCGTAACCCCCCAGAACCAGAATTGCAGATCGTTGTACTGGGGGAGATATTGTCCCGGATATTGGAACGTGCTCGTCGAGGTCTGGAAGCTGGGGGCGTGGTACAGCTCCACCGTGACGGTAGTTCCGTAGAGGAAGACGCCCGGATAGACTGGGAAGACGTAATCGTTGTACAAACCGAAGCTGCTCGACAACGGAGCGAGCTGGTTGTTGTCCAGAATGTACGGGCTCGATGGCGTTCCCGCCCCGCTCTGCGCCAGGCTGGCGACCTCCGCATTGGAGAACGCCCAGAGCGGAGTGTAGACCCCGGCCGCCATGTCGCTCGAGAGCGACACGGGGACGGTCATCGGACCGGCGACCGAGATCGACTGGTTGACGAGCGCATAGTCGGCGAGCTCCGTGAGGAGCTGGTACGTTCCCGGCATCAGGTAGAACGTCTGCGTCAACATGCTCGGGGCGTACGCCGCCTCGGCGACGATCGGCGTCGTGAAGCCGACGGTCCCGCTGTACGTCAGGAAGTTGAACGCGTTGCCTGGAGAGACCGCGAGATCGACCGCGTCTGAGCCTTCGGGCGCCCCTGTGCCCCACAATCCGGTGAGGAGCCCGGGTCCGGTGGTCGCCGTGCCGTACTCCGCCAGTCCGCCGGGTCCGCCCGCGGCGTTGCTCCAGGCGACGTTGGCACCGGTTGCCGTCTCACCAGTCTCGCCGCCGTAGCTGAACGCGGCGGGGACGCTGGCGAATCCGCTCCCGGTGTAGTAGGCGAGCCCGAGCGACGCATCCGCGGCGTCCAAGTCGACCTGGCTTCCTCCGCCCGGTCCGCAGATGTCGAGCTCGAAGTCGTTCGTGAGCCCGATCGGATTGTAATGGAGCCCGTCCGCTGTGTAGTTCGACGGATAGGTCAACGGAGTCCCCAGAGGCTCAGTCGAGTTGAACACGATCGAGTCCCAGTTGGGGAGGTTGAAGTCCTCTGAGGGGATCGTGGAGCTCGTCAGCGAGACGCTGAAGCTCATGTTGTTCCGGCCTCCGTCCACCCCGGAGTTCATGGTGAGGGTCAGGTTGAACGGATAGGAGATCGGCATCGGGACGATGTACTCCGCATAGTAGTAGCCGAGCGCACCGTACTCTCCGAAGTCGTCGACCGCTCCGCCGACGACACTCTGGGAGTAGAATTCGTTCCCGTGATACGAACCGCCCGAGAAGTTCCAGATGTTCGTAACGAGGACCATCTCACCGGCCGCGGGATAGAATTCCATGACATTCTGCGTCCAGAACTCAAACCCTTTCGTCCCGAACAGGTGTACGTTGGTCATCACTGAGTTGAGCTGAATTCCGTAGCTGTCGGGAGAGCTTTGGTACAGGTCCTGTCCCTGGATCCCCGTGGCATTGGCGGAGACGATTCCCCGCACCGCCGTCGTGTTGAACACGGTCCCGTGGAGCGGCCCCGTGCCGGTACCGCTCAGACCGTAGTAGGCCACCCCGAGCGGGGCCGGATCTCCCGTGTAGAGGGGCTGGACGACCCCGGAGGCGCTGGTCGCTTCGATCTGCGACATGGTCGCGGAAGGGCGCGGCACGAACACCACGTTCGACTTGAGACCGGCCGCGCGCGTGGCGGAGATCGCATTCTCGGCCATCGTCGCCGCGACGTTGCTTCCCGCTCCGAGTGACGGTGAGACCAACGACGGAGTCGCGGAAGCCGGAGCCGAAGGAGTCGCCGAAGCCGTCGATACCGGCGGCGCATGCGACGCGGTGCTCACCGGGCCCGCCGCGAGCGTTGCGGCCCCCACCCCCATCCAGCCCACGACCGCGAGAACGACAATCGCTACCACCAGTGCTTTCGATTTCATTTTCCCCACACCCATGAGGCACCTTCGCACAACCCCTTCCGTGTATAACATTTTAGGAATTATTCTCCCGAGAAAACCTGCCTTTTACTGACGGACAGACCCCCGTTTCCTCGCCGGACCACCGAGGAGAAGGGTTTCCTGGCAGTGCCGGGTCCCCGCGGAACGAACGGATCCTCCCGCCGATCGGGCGGGTCAGCCGGAGAGCATGGCCCGAATGGACGGCGGAATCCCCTCTCGGTAGTTTGTAAACCGGGGGCGCCATCCGAGCCCTCGGAGCTTGGAGTTGGAGACCGACTGGTTGGCGGCCAGAGCCGCGGCGACCGACGGACCCATCTGGGTCGTCGCCTCATCCAGCGGGAGTCCGTGCGGGGGCGTGGCCCCGAGCTCACGGGCCACGAGATGCGTGAGGTCACGGACCTTGACCGGCTCGTCGTCGGCCACGAGGTACGTCTCTCCCCCCCGGCCGTGCTCGACGATGGTCCGAAAGGCGAGCCCGCAATCGGGCAGAGCGACGGTGGACCAGTGGTTCGCCCCGTCCCCCACGTACCGATACCGGCCGGCGCGGATGGAATCGACCATCGGACGGAACCACGCTCCATCCCCGTAGACCATCCCGGGTCGAACGATCATCACGTCCAGCGTTCCGGGTCGGAAGGCGGCCCGAACGACGAGCTCGGCCTCCCAGTTGTACGCCACGACCTCCGAGGGCTGAGAGGCGCTCTCCTCCGTGATCGTCCCGGGGTAGTGGCCATACAACCAGTACCCTGATCCGAGCACGAAGCGACGGACCCCCGCGGCGTGCGCCGCATTCACAAGATTCCGTGCGCCGGCCACCCGGGACCGGTCCCACTCCCCTCGCCCGGCCGGGGTCGCCGAGTCCGCGCTGCTCGGGGCGGCGAGGTGCACTATACAGTCACAGCCCTCGACGGCACGTCGAGTCGACTCTGCAATCCCGACGTCCCCCAAGAATGGAGTTCCCCCGTGATCCTGAACGATCGAAGCCTGGGCCGGAGTTCGTACGAGTCCACGGACCTCGACTCCATGCGTCGTCAAGGCGCGGACCGTCCCCCGGCCGAGGAATCCTCCAGCTCCAACCACCAGGACGCGCACAGCGGCCGGAGCGGCCGTTGATACTTGGTCTCTTCCGTGGCGGGCCGAACAGCGACCAGGGGAACGATAGATCCGCGGGGAGGGTGGACGCATTCGGGTTGACGTGGGGTATTGGGTCAGGAGGGGGCCGTTTCCTCTACGACGTGCAGATAGGTGCTAAGTAAGGGTCCTTCCTGCCACGTCCTGACCCTGCGCTTGGGGTCGGGTGGGGACCGAGCCGTTGGGGTGGAGTCGGCATGCCGTGGCGGTCGCGTTGGCGGTCTGCATCTCGGCCAGTTTCGTCCTTGGGGCGGGCGGGGTCAACGCGCTGAACCGCGAGTCGGGAGCTCGGCCCGCACTATCGGCCGCCGGGGCCAGCCCGGGTTTCGACCTGACTCCCTCCGAACTGAGGGCCGCTCCCACGGTCGTCGCCCCCTACTCTGAGCCCGGAATCGGTCTTCCCGGGGCGATGTACCTCGGGGCCCCCGTCCTACGAACTCCCGCGGATCCGACCGGGACGATCGACCTGTTGCTCACTCTTTCCTTCACGAACGAGTCGCGCCTCAACGAACTTCTCGCGGCCTTGTCGAATCCGTCGTCTCCAGAATACCACCAGTACCTCACGGCGACGGAGTTTAACGCCCAGTTCGGAGCGTCCGCCCCGGTCTACAACTCGTTGGTCGAGTACCTCTCCTCCTATGGTGTCACGCAACTCACCACCCATTCCGACCGGCTCGCGATATCATTCGCGGCGACCCCCGCCCAGGTGACCTCGATCTTCCACACGACGCTCGGGGCGTACGTTTCGGGGACGGACCAGCCGTTTTACGCCCCCCGATCCCCCCCTCTGCTTCCAGCGCCCCTTCATCCGTTCGTAGTGGACGTCGAGGGCCTGAGCAACTATTCCGAGTACCTCAACCATCTGGCGCCGCTCGCCTCGCTACCCGCCGCGCTCGCCGGGGACGCCGCCACTGGCGGCGCGATCCCGGCGATCTCTCCTCTGGTCCGCCCCGATTCATCCATATCCCCTGGACAAACGGGGAACCCGTTCGGGAGCACCTCCGTGACGTCGAACGGTCTGACGAATACCTACGACCGCCCCGTCGTGCTCAATCTCAAGGGGAAGTCGGGAACGTGCGACACCAACGACTGCGGCAGCCTCCTTGAGGCGCCCGACCTGCAAGTCGCTTACAATGAGACCGGAGTGTTCCAGAAGTACGGCTACCCGGTCAACGCGACCGTCGCGGCCGTGCTCTGGACCGACCCGATCTGCCACGCCAACATCGGGACGTGCGGCTCGTCCGGGCTGTTCAATTACTTCTGTTCCACGATCACGCAGAGCGCGGCGTCGGCGTGGGACTTCTTCATGCCGGACGTGACGTCGTTCTGGAAGTACTCCCTGCCCGCGGGCGAGCCGATGCCTCGGGCCGTGTCGTTGCCGATCACAGGGTACACGTACGCCTATCCGGCGGGTTCGCAGGGATACTCTTCGTCGTGCGACGACGGCGAGGCCGAGGGCGAGAACACCCTGGACGTCGACATGCTCGGAGCGATGGCACCCGGGGCGAACGTCTTCCAGGTGTTCGGCGGCTCCGCCTCCACCACCGCGATCGACACGGTGCTCGCGGACATCCTGAGCCCGACCACCGGCGCGTTCTCGTCGACCGGGGGGTTCGACACCGCGGCAAACGTCAAGGATCTGACGAACGTGAGCGTGATCACGAACTCCTGGACGACCTCGGGCGCCCTCCCGGCGGCGTTCACCACCGATCTCAAGGCTGCCCAGGCTCGGGGGATCACCGTCCTCGGCGCGAGCGGGGACGGGGGGACGGCCATCGCCCCACCGGCAGAGCTCGGCGGGAACACGTTCGGTACCGTGGCAGTCGGGGGAACCACCGTCGCTCTCAATACGACGACGTTGCTGCGCGGCCCGCCCCATCTCGCTTCGGCCGCCGCCCCGTACTACGGGGTCGGCCGAGGGGAGATCGGCTGGTATGAGCCGGCGGGGAAGGTCGACGGCTTCTCGAGCACGTACGGCGGAACGGGCGGGGTCGCGACGTCGACCACGTACTATCGGGCCACGTGGTTCAACGCGTCGGCGGACGCCCAATCGGTCGCCAACGCGGTTCGATCCGGCAACTATCGCGCCGAGCCGGACCTCTCGGCGATCGCGAACGATACGATCATCGACCTCGAGGCCGGTCCGTACTCCCTCAATTTCACCTGCTGGGTCTCCTCGAGCTGCGCGGCCGTCTCGTCGATCGCCGTCGGGACAAGCCATGGCTCCGCGCCGATCGTGGGAGCGACGTACTTCGTGGGTACGAGCATTGCGGACCAGATCGCAGGCGGCGAGATCGCCACGGTGGATCACGCACTCTTCACCCAGCACGAAGGCTGGGTGGGGTACCTCAACCCGGCGATCTACCCGCTGGGCCAGAAACAGTTCGGCGGGTCGCTCACGCTGTCGTCGTTCTACGATGTGACGACCTACACGGACGCCGGCGGGCTGGCGGCCGCCTACGAGGCCAAACCCGGTTACGACCTCGCGACCGGCTGGGGGGTCCTCGACGCCGGAAACTTCACCCGGAACACTCTCACGTACGCCGCGACCTTCACGGAGTCCGGACTTCCCGCGTCGACTCCCTGGTCGGTGACGCTCACTCCCGCCCCCGGCGACGCGGGCTGCGCCGTCAGCGGGAGCGTCTGCTCCAATCCGACGACCCTCAGCTCCTCCGCATCTACCATCGTCGTCCACGAGCCGTTCGGAACGTACAACTTCCGCGTGGGCGGTGCGTCGGGGTACCATCCCGCTCCGGGATCGGGTACCGTCAAGGTGAACGGTGCACCGATCGGCCAGAGCATCACGTTCTCGCCGGTCAGTTATTCTGTCACATTCACGGAGAGCGGCCTTCCGACGTCGACTATCTGGTCTGTGACTCTCGCCGGCACACTGCTTAGTTCCTCGACCTCCACGATCTCGTTCGCCGAACCGAACGGCACCTACGGCTATGCGCTCGGAGCGGTGCCGGGGTACCGCTCGACCCCGTCGGCCGGTTCGGTCACTGTCGCCGGGGCGGCCGTCCCGGTCGGGGTGTCGTTCTCGGCCGCTGGATTCACGGTCAGCTTTGCCGAGAGTGGCCTTCCGGCGGGCCGATCGTTCGGCGTGACGCTGAACGGGATAGCGGAGTCTCTGACGACCACCGGGGGGACGGACACCCTATCGTTTGGGGAACCGAACGGGACCTACCTCTACACGATCGCGAACGTCGCCGGCTGGAGCCAGTCGACCCTCCCAGCCAGCGGGACGATCACCGTCACGGGCGCGGCACTCGCCGAGCCGACGCTCGAGTATCTTCCCGTGGAGTACTCGGTCGCGTTCCAGGAGACCGGCCTCCCGACGGGGTCGTCCTGGTCGGTAACCCTCGGGGGGAGTCTGCAATCTACCGTGGGTACCACGATCAGCTTTTCCGCGCCGAACGGGACGGAATCGTACTCCATAACGCCGGTCGCAGGATTCCACGCGACGCCGCACTCCGGCACGGTCACGATCGCCGGGGCTTCGATCCTCGTCGGGATCTCGTTCGGCCCGGCGACGTACTCGGTGGGATTCTCGGAGAGCGGCCTTCCCTCCGGGCAGACGTTCGAGGTGACCGTCGGGGGAAGCGCACAATCACGAACCACCGACGGAGCGACCGATGGCCTCACGTTCGTCCTCACGAACGGAACGTACACCTACTCGATCGGGCCGATCGCGGGCTGGCACCAGAGCACCCTGCCCTATTCGGGCAGCGTGACGGTCGCCGGGAGCCCCGTCACCCAGCCGACCCTCGCGTTCGCCGCATTCACCTACCCCGTGACGTTCTCAGAGACCGGCTTGCCCGGTGGCACCCCGTGGTCGGTGATGCTCGGAGGGACGACGCTCGGCTCCTCGACCCCATCGATCGCGTTCTCCGAGCCGAACGGGTCGATCAGCTACACCGTAGGGGCGGTCGCCGGATACTCGCCGGCACCCTCCTCCGGATCGGTCACGGTTTCCGGCTCGTCGAACCCCATTTCGATCCGATTCACCCAGGTCGCGTACTCGGTCGGATTCTCCGAGTCGGGGCTTCCGTCGGGCACGCTGTTTGGTGTGACCTTGAACGGCGTACCGAAAACGGTGACGACCGACGGGGGAACCGACCCGATCGGGTTCACCGAGCCGAACGGAACGTTCGCCTACACGATCGGGGGAGTTCCCGGATGGCATCAATCGACCCTCCCGTATCACGGATCGGTGCTCGTGAACGGCGCCGCAGTGCTCGAGCCGACGCTCGTCTTCACTCCGGTAGTCTACACCGTCTCGTTCGCGCAGAGCGGGCTCCCGAGCGGCACGACATGGACGGTGACGCTCAACGGGGCCGCCCGGAGCACGACGGGCGCTTCGGTCGGCTTCTCCGAGCCGAACGGGAGTTTCTCGTATTCGATCGCCGATGTTCCGGGCTGGCACCAGTCCACGCTCCCGTACCACGGGAGCGTAACGGTCAACGGTGCGACCGTCACCGAGCCGACCCTCGTCTTCGGGGGGGTCACCTACCCCGTCAGTTTCACCGAATCGGGACTCCCTTCCGGGACTCTCTGGTCGGTGACCCTGCAGGGGGCTCTCTCGAGCTCGACGGCGGGGAGCATATCGTTCTCGGAGCCGAACGGAACCTACACCTACTCGATCGGCGGGGTCCCGGGGTACCACGCCGCCGTCCGTTCCGGGTCGGTGGGGGTCGCCGGTTCCGGGGTTACCGTGACGGTGATTTTCACACAAACCGCCTACTCGGTTGAGTTCTCCGAAAGCGGGCTGCTTTCTGGTCTGACGTTCTCCGTCACCTTGGCGGGAACGACCCGGTCGCTGACGACCGACGGGGGTACCGACGTCCTCATACTCACCGAGCCGAACGGCTCGTTCGCGTACTCGATCGGACGTCTCACGGGTTGGCATCAAGCGACGCTTCCCTACTCCGGTTCGGTGACGGTCTCGGGGGCGCCGGTGAACGAACCGACGCTTCTCTTTTCGGCAGTCGTGTTCGAAGTGGCGTTCAGCGAACGCGGGCTGCCCGCGGGGAGTTCCTGGTCCGTGACACTCGGGGGAGTGACCCAGGGGTCGATTCACTCGTCGATATTCTTCTACGAGACAAACGGGACCTACGCGTACTCGGTCGGCTCTGTATCGGGGTACTCCGTCGTTCCCGCCTCCGGTTCCGTGACGGTGGCCGGCGCATCGCAGGTCGTCTCGGTCGTCTACTCGCAGGGGTCGTATGTGGTCACCTTCAAGGAGACCGGGATCGCGCTCGCGGGAACCACCGGCCATCTCGCGGCGACCTGGAGCGTGAAGGTCGGATCGACCACCGTCTCCGGCAACACCCCGACGCTCGTGTTCGATCTCCCGAACGGTTCATACTCCTACACCCTCGGAGCCGTCGCAGGCTACGTCGCCTCCCACCCCTCGGGTACATTCCTCGTAGTGGGCGGGCCGGTGACCGTCTCGGTCACGTTCTCCCCGTCGATACTACTGCAGCCGGTCGGCCTCGGCCCGACGGCATCCGCGACATCACCGGCCTTGGCCCCCCGCGGCGAATCCCCGATCGCGGCCGGCGTTCCCATCGCCCGCCCCAGCGCCTGAACCGCGCCCGGTTGCGTCGGTCGATGATATAGCCCCGGGGGGGCCAACCCCGAGCGGCCGCCCCGAGGAGGATCTCCGAACTCCGTCGGGGTTAAGCGGCGGAAGCGCCATCGGACGGTCGTGGCGACCGAGCTGCGGATCGGCTGCTCCTCGTGGACGTCGGACGCCTGGTGGGGGCGGGTGTATCCCGAAGGTTTACCGGACGGGGATCGCCTCCGCCAGTATGCCCGTATCTTTGACACGGTCGAGGTCGACTCCACGTACTACCGACCCCCGTCACCCTACGTCGTCCGTGGATGGAGGTCGAAAACACCCGACGACTTTCGATTCACCCTCAAGATGACCCGAGACTACCTCGACCCGAAGCACCCGGTCGACGCGGCGAAGCTCGCGGCGTTCACGGACGCCGCCCGGCAACTGGGTCCCAAGCTTGGGCCGATCCTGCTCCAATTTCCTCCGTGGGTGAAGCCCGGACGGGCTTCGGAGTTCGTCCCGTCGCTGCTCGACGCGCTCGATCCCGGCCTACGGTACGCGGTCGAACTGCGCGACGCGGGGTGGTTTTCGGGGGAGACGCTGCGCGACATTCGGGAAACGCTGACCCGGAGAAAGGTCGCCCTCGCCTGGTCGTACCTCACGTACGTGGACGTGCCCCCCGAGCTGACCACCGACTTCGTCTACCTTCGATTCATCGGCGACCACACCACCGTGCCCGCCGAAACCCACGGGGAGGTGCGGCTCGACCGAACGGCGGAGTTGCGCCTCTGGGCGGACCGCCTGAAGGCCCGGTCGACCGAGGCGACCGCCGCGTTCGTCTTCTTCAACAACCACTTCCAGGGGTTCGCCCCCGCCTCCGCGAGCCGGTTCAAGGAGGAGATGGGCCTCCCTGCGATCGACTGGGCTCCGAAGGGCACGCTCGATCGGTTCGGGGCTCCCGGCTAGCCCGGGGGCGTGCCCTGGTGGCGCACTCGTGCGCGAATCCCTTTAAGCCGCCCCGCGACGGGACTTCGCCACGACCGAATCGCCCGTCGGCGGAGAGGCCGCCCCGAAGACCGAAGCCGAGCGCGCGGCGAGCGCCCGCTTCGAACTCCTGGTCGTGCTGGGCATCCTGCTCGCCCTCTTGATGGGCGCGCTCGACAGCTTCGTCGTGATCACGGTCCTTCCGAAGATCCTGCTCCAGCTGCACGAGGCGACGAGCAACGGGACGTTCGTGGTCAGCGCCTACGTCATCGCCTCCACGACCGCGATACCGATCTTCGCGAAGCTCTCCGATCTGTGGAGCCGGCGGAACGTCTTCCTCGGGGGCCTCGTGATCTTCATCGCCGGATCGGTCCTCGCCGGGCTCAGCCAGAACCTCACCGAGCTGATCGTCTTCCGCGCGGCCCAGGGGTTCGGCAGCGGCGGATTCTTCCCCGTCGGGATCGCGATCGTCGCCGTCTCCTTCCCGCCCGAGACCCGCGCGCGGATCGTCGGGGCGCTGTCGGGGGTGTTCGGGATCGCGGTGGTCGCGGGGCCGCTGCTCGGCAGCGCGATCGTCGGATTTACGACCTGGCGGTGGGTGTTCTACGTGAACATCCCGATCGGGCTGCTGGGCTTTGCGATCATCGCGACCGTGCTCGGTCCGCTCCGCCCGACCCTGGTCCGGCGCTTCGACCTCGTCGGAGCCCTCCTGCTCGGCGGTTGGGTCGGGACGTTGATGTTCCCCCTCTACCAGATCTCGGACAGCGGCTGGACCTGGACCGACCCCCGGGTGCTCGCCCTTCTCCTGACCGCCGTCGTTCTCGTGATCGCGTTCCTGCTCTGGGAGCTCCGGGCCGAAAACCCCCTGGTTCCCATTCGGTTGTTCACGCACCGCGTGATCGCAGCCGGCGGCGGGGCGACGTTTTTCATAGGGATGGTATTCTTCCCGGTCGCGACGTTCCTCTCGTTCGTCGTAGCGTTCGCGCTCGCTCCGGTCGGAGCGAATCCCTCCGACACAGTCCGTGACATCCTCTACTTTCTGATCATCCCGTTGGTGATCGGGGCGGCGCTCGGCGGCCAACTTCTGACGCGCCTCTCCTACCGAGCAGTCGGGCTGCTTGGGATCGGAATCGGGCTCCTGGGAATGATCGGACTCTCGACGATCTCGGTCTCCACCCCGCTCTGGAAGTTCACCGACGTTGTCATTCCCGTGGGCGGCGTCGCGCTCCCCCTGCTTCCGCTCGGCTTCGGGATCGGGCTCACGTTCCCGGTGTTCCTGCTCGCCGCGCAGAACCAGGTCGGGACCGCGGACGTCGGCGAGGCCGGCGGACTGATCCAGTTCTTGCAGTCGCTGGGCGGCGCGATCGGCCTCTCCGTCCTCGCCTCGATCCAGGAGACCCGGCTCACCGCGCTCAACCCGAGCGGGCAGTTCCCGCCGCCGAAGAGCGCCGTCATCGGCTCCTACGACCTCACGTTCCTCTGGATGGTCGGGCTGCTGGCCGTCGCGCTCGTCCTGATGCTGTTCCTCGAAGGGCGCCTTCCGAAGGCCGCGGCGCCGGTCCCCGTGGGCGGTGTCGCCGCGGCGATCCCGGCGGCCCCCGAACCCTAACGGGAGGGGGGGCGCGGAGATGGATCTCTTCACGCACGTCGTCTTCGCCTATCTGCTCTCGTTCGTGATCTGGGGGCCCGCCGCCCCTCAGTACATCGCCGCCGGAGCCCTGGCCGGGGGCCTTCCCGATGGCGACGCCTTGCTGTTCCCGCTCGCCCGCCGGTTCCCGATCCTTGAACACCACGGGATCACCCACTCGATCGTCGGGGTGACGATCGTCGCCGCCGTCGGGAGCTTCTTGCTCCCCTACCTCCCGTTCTTCCCGCACGCGTCGACGTTCCTCTACTTCGTCGCGATGGAGATCGGCGGGTTGTCGCACGTCTTCCTCGACGGGTTCACGCACTTCGCCGTCCTGCCGCTCCTTCCGTTCTCGCTGCGCAAGCTGAGGCTCGATGCCGACGTCGCGATCAACGTCTTCATGCTCTCGCTCACGGCGCTCACGCTGGTCACGCTGATCCTCGAGCGGGGCCACGTCCCGTTCTCGGTCTGGGTCGAGACGACCTGGATCCTCACGGGGATCTACGGAGCCTACCTGCTCCTGCGCGGAGTCGCCCGCTGGCGCGCGGGGATGGTGCGACGCCGCGAGCGGTTCTCGACCGTCTCCCCGACCACCAACCCCCAGACCTGGCTCCTGCTCGACCAGGAGGATTCGGCGGAGCGCTACCGGGTCCGGTTCCGACGCTACCGCTTCGGGGAGACCCGACCGGGCCCCGAACGCTCCTTCGAGGTCGCCAAGGTCCCACCGGCCGTCGGGCCGGTCGGCTCGGAGCGGGAGGCGCTCGAACGGACGTACCTGCCCGCGATGGAGAAGAACCGCTGGCTGGCCTTGCGCGCTCACGCGGGGGAGGCGGTGGAGAACGGCCCCGTCTACAACGTCCTATGGTACATTGTCGAAATGGCCGGCTCGGGTCGTTCGTTCGGCGTCCACGGCACGATCGATCGGGCGACCGGCCAGATGGAGCTCCACTCCGGGATGACCCGCCCTTCGCACCCCGCCGGGGCCTGAGAGGCGGCCCGCGCGCGACTCCCCCGGCCGCTACCGGGGGGCGACCGATGCGGGTCCCGAGAGGCCCGGCGGGATCCGGAATGCGATCGCCATCCGGTTCCAGCTGTTCATCGCGACGACCGCCCAAGTGAGGTCGACGACCTCCTTCTCCGTGAACTGAGTACGTACTCGGGAGTACAGCTCGTCCGGCACCCGAAAGCGGTGGATCAGCGTCACGGCGTCCGTCCAGGCGATCGCGCACCGTTCCCGCTCCGTGAAGCCCGGGGACTCCTCTCCCACGCGCAGGTGGATGAGCCGGTTCGCCCGCTCCCCGTGGGCCATCGCGGCCAGCGAGTGCATCTGGATTCCGTAGCCGCAGCCGTTGAGGAGCGAGGTCCGGAGCCAGACGAGGTCGAGCAGCGCGTCCCCGAGGCCACACTTTTCGAGGTACGCCTTGATCGCGACCATCATCCGGTTCGGCTCGGGGGCGAGCGGCGTGTACCGCAGCCTCGGGATCGAGGGCTCCGCGGAGTCGGTCGCATGCGTCTCCGGCAGATCGAGTCCGGAGGGGGGAACGACGCGCACGAACTTCCCCAAGCGGGCGCTGCTCTCGGCCCACTCGAGGCGGCCGTTCCACGGGGTCCGTCCCGGCCGGGCGGCGCTCTTCGCCGGGACGCCGAATCTTCGGCCCCGTCGCTCTACGAGATCGGTGGCCCGAGGACAGTTCGTTCTAGGCA
>JBAUAJ010000034.1:0-1579 GCA_049675585.1 Thermoplasmata archaeon | reverse complement strand
GGCGGCGGCGGTGGCCGCGAGCGCTCCGACACCTACAAGCGCTACTGAGGCCGGAACGCGCCGTGCGGCGCTCCCGGACCCAACCCTTTCCTTCCTTCTTCCCCCTGGCGGCTCCATCGGATTAAATAGCGGCCGCCCCTGCTTTCGCCGGTTCCTATGCCCGAAGCGTCCCGCGAGCTGACCCTCTACGTCCAGTCGAAGAAGGCGGTCACGTCGTTCTACCGGCCTCCGACCTCCTCGTCGGCGAACCCGATGTCGACGAGCGTCGGCTCGACCGCGAGCAACGACCCCGAGGCGGCGGCGGCCGACGAGTCGGTCTACTTCCTCTCCGACGACCAGGCCCGGTGCGTCGCCCTCGCCGAGGAGATCGCCACCCAGCGCGGCTACCACCTGAAGGTGGTCGACGTCGCGAAGTCCGGTCGGCTCGAGCGGCTCGTCACCGAGCACCTGCGCAACGTCCAGACGTTCCCGGTGCTCATCTCGCCGCTCAGCGTCCGCCTCGAGGGCAGCGGGGCGTTCACGCAGGTCGGGCTCTCCTCCGTGATGCCGACCGAGCTCACGAGCGTCCGCGCCTTCACCTACCTCAAGATCCGGGGGGGCGACCTCGACCGGATCCGCCGCCTCCTCGAGGCGTTCACGGAGGTCAAGGAGCTCCACTTCCTCACCGGCGACTGGGACATGCTGGTGGTCCTGCAGTTCCCCCCGTCGTCGTCCAACAAGCGTCGGGTGCTCGATTTCGTGACCGAGCGGATCCGCGGCATCCCCGAGGTGCTCGACACCTCGACGGTCGTCCCCGAGTACTCGGTGACCAAGTTCCCGATCCCGCACTAAGGCGCTAGCGCCGGGGGATGCGTCGACCGCGCGTGCGCTTGCGCCGGGGGACGACCGGGATCCGCGGCGCGCCCCCCGGCGGCGGTTCGGCCGCGCCGGGTTCGGGGCTCCCGTAGAGCGGTTCGACCGTGAGCGGGTGCTGCTCGAGCCAGGCGACCCCGTCGACGTACGCGGCGAACGCCTCGAGGCTCGTGAACAGCGGGATCCCGAGCTCGATCGCCCGTCGGCGCAGGATGTACTCGTCTTCGAGCATCCGCTCGAGCTTCTCCTGCGCGAGCGCGAGCGGGACGTTGAGCATCAGGTCGATCTCGCCGCGGTCGAGCGCCTCCGTCACGTTCGGGTGACGGTCCGGCTCGGAGACCTTGTGCAGGATCCGCACCCCGCGGATCCCCCGGAGCGCGAGGAACCGGCCGGTATCCTCGGTCGCGGCGATGCGCAGCCCGAGGGCGCGGAGCCGGAGCGCGACGGGGAGGAGCTCTTCCTTGAGGAGCGGTCCGCCGACCGAGAGGAACGCGCGCCCGCGCCTCGGGACGAGGCGGACCCCGGTCGCGACCAGCGCCTTCACGAGCGCGTCCGAGAACGTCGGCCCGAAGCAGGCGACCTCGCCGGTCGACTGCATCTCGACCCCGAGGAGCGGGTCGGAGCCGGTCAGCTGCAGGAACGAGAACTGCGGGACCTTCACCCCCCAGCGCCCGGGCGGGAGCGGCGCGACGCGCACCCCGGCCTCGCGCCCCGCGCGGGCGGGGAC
>JBAUAJ010000033.1:0-1991 GCA_049675585.1 Thermoplasmata archaeon | reverse complement strand
CCAGAATGTGATGCGCCAGCTGAAACGAGCTGTCGTGGCCGCCGTAGGCTTCAAGCGCCAGCGATATTTCGTCGTCAGTCGCGCCCAGAGGCCGGCTCCAGAAAATCTCGCCTGCCTGCAGCGTCTTGTAAGCGGTGGCGCTCCCTATTAGAACCAGCAGCACCGCGAGCGCAGAATATTGCACGCGCGACGGACGCAGCCGGAACAGGCACACCGAGACTGCAATCCAGACCAGCAGCGTGACGGTATCTTCCAGAAATCCGCTCCAGTCCGCGCCGCCGAGCAGATAAGGGGACGCGATCGCAAGAGCCGCCGCTGCCGCGAGCACGATCCAGGCTATGACTAGTCCGCGCCGCCGGCGCCCGGAAAGGCGCGTCAGCAGCGGGTTGGCTGATTCGACAAACGTCGCATCGAGAAACGGCAGTACGATCGAGAATCCCCACAAGGTCAGCGTGAGGGCGAGGGCGCCCGAATAGGCGCGGGCCGCCCATCCCCCGAAGCTCAGCGCATTTTCGAGGAAGCGGAGCAACGCGATCCAGAGAGAGGCAAGGACCAGCACGCCGACTCCGGCGCGGCGCACTCTGCGCGAGTTTGGCGTCTTGGCCGCCAGCGCAAAAATCAAGTTGATGGCGGAGACGACGGCAACGGCCAGCACGAGATGCGAGAGCAGACTCCACAGCGTGAGTTCAGCGTCAACCCAATGCGGGCGCAGGGTGCGGGTTTCGGTGAAGAGGCGCATCCTCATGCCTGCGGTGTAGATGGTGCAGATGACGATTGCCACGAGCGAACCACCGGAATACCCCAGTGTGCGGTGGTCGTCCGCGGAACATCCCCCGAGTTGTTCGTCAGGCCGTAAATGACGGCGTTCCTGCCAGAGCGTTGGCTTCCACAGCGCCACCGCGGCCAGAGGCAGCAATGCAGCCAGACTCCAGGCATAGGAGGCGCGATTGTCTTGCAGAGTGGCGAGGTAGGGGCGGAAGCTGAGGTAGACTCCGGCGGCGGCGAGCATGCCGATGCCGACGAGAAAACTTCGATCGCGGCGCATCCAGGCCTCGCGCAGCCGCCAGGTCGCCGCCACGGCTGCGGCCGCGGCGACCCAATCGAGAGCTGCTTGATGGCGCCCAAACCAGGGCATCCACGCATAGGGCGGCGCGTTGATCAGGAAGAAGAAGGTGTAGGGCAGATACGCGAGCAGGCAATACAGGGACGTGAGAACGAAATACGTTCCCGCGACCAGCCGGAGCAACGTGTTCGACCACAGCCTCAAAATTGGCGTCCTCGGGAAGGCGGCAAGGTGAACCGGGGCGATGCCGTTGTTCTGATTCTCGACGGCCCGCTGCGGCCCTGCAAGTTACGGCCGGCGCTGCCGAGGAGGGCGCGGCTGGGTTTTGTTTGTCTTTCGGCCTGCGGGAGGATCACTTTCTTAAATACCCCACCCCCCTCCCCCCGGTCTCTTGGAATCAGCGATTTAGCGGAAAATCGCAAGGTAATCCATGGGCTGCAATCACTTAGAGGCAAAATCTTGAGCCCCAAGGGGTTACAGCCTTGCGCGATGGCTTCGCCGAGCGCGCGGTAGGTGATCATCGTACAAACCGAGGGCTGAGAGCAAGGTTATCCGTCACACAGGGCTGTGGATTGTGAGGGAAGCTCCGAGATTTGTTTTCATACACCGGCAGGGAAAGGATGCCCCCACCCGTGGCGATTTTCGACGGGTGGGCACCACGAACCTCGACCGTTTGTGCAGCGGTCTTATCGCGTCGTTCTTGACTATGCGATGCTCCGCGCCTGCAAGTTCGGCTTTCTGCACCGGGCTGATCAGCACCGGTCCGGCTGCGCGGTACGTGCGCGATGGAAGATCCCAGCGGCGCTGTCGGCGATGCACGCGGAGCGTAAGGTCCCTCGGAGGGCTTGCGCCCTTCTCAGGATGACAGGGCATCGAATTGACGGCCCCTGTCCTTCATGATGAGCGATCCCGCGTTCGCCGCTGGTGT
>JBAUAJ010000032.1:0-15872 GCA_049675585.1 Thermoplasmata archaeon | reverse complement strand
CCGTCGGGAGGTACCTTCCCCTGCGGATCTCGGCGAGGCCGCGTTTCGCCAACTGCCGATAGGAATGCGAGACGGCCTGGACCGTCACGCCGAGCTCTTCGGCGATCGGGCGCAGCTGGGTCGGCTCGAGCGTAGCGCATTCGAACAGGAACAGAAGCTCCGTGACCCCGCCGCTGCGGCGGAGGGCGGCGAGCCCGTCCGGGGGCGGGGAGGTGCGGGGCGGGGACACCCTCGGGGCAGGGCGGCCGAGATTAAAGCGCTCTTTCCCGTCGGCGCAATCGCGGTTTACCGGGCGGCGGCCGCCGGGCGGCCCGGCCGCTCGGCCGGGGGCTCGATCGTTCGGCGGACCTCCCGGATCCGGTCGCGGATGCGCGCCGCCTCCTCGAAATCGAGCCGCTCGGCGGCGAGCCGCATCTCTTCCTCGAGGTTCGCGATCAGGAGCGGCAGGCGCCCTTTCCATCGCTTGCCGAGGCCGGCGACGGAGAGCTCTCCGGACGGGGCCTCTACCTCCGGTGCGAGCAGAGAGCGGACCTCCTTGCGGATGCTCTCCGGGACGATGTCGTGCGCCTCGTTGTACGCCACCTGCGCCCCGCGGCGTCGGCTCATCTCCGCGATCGCGCGGGCCATCGACCCCGTCATCCGGTCCGCGTACAGCACGACCTTTCCGTCGACGTTCCGGCTCGCCCGGCCCGCGGTCTGGATGATCGATGTCTCGCTGCGGAGGAACCCTTCCTTGTCGGCGTCGAGCACCGCCACGAAGCTCACCTCGGGCAGGTCGAGCCCCTCCCGCAAGAGATTGATCCCGACGAGCACGTCGTACCGGCCGAGCCGCAGGTCGCGGAGCACCTCGACCCGCTTGAGCGTCTCGACCTCGGAATGGAGGTAGCGCACCTTGAGGCCTAGGTTTGAAAGATAGGTCGCGAGCTCTTCGCTGGTCGCCTTCGTGAGGGTCGTCACCAGGGCCCGGTCGCCGCGCTCGATGCACGATCGCAGCTCCACGACGAGATCGGCGATATGGCCCTTGAGCGGACGGACCTCGATCGGCGGATCGATGAGGCCGGTCGGCCGAATGATCTGCTCCACCACGCCTTTCGACGCCTTGCGCTCGAACGGTCCCGGCGTCGCCGAGACGAACACGGCCTGGGGGACGTGCGCGAGGAACTCCGGGAACTTGAGCGGCCGATTGTCCCGGCACGACGGCAGGCGCCAGCCGAACTCGACCAGGTTGTCCTTGCGGCTGCGATCGCCCTTGTACATTCCCCCGAGCTGGGGGACGGTGACGTGCGACTCGTCCAGGAAGACGAGGAAATCGTCCGGAAAGAAGTCGAGCAGCGTGTACGGGGGCTCGCCCGGCTTGCGGCCGGAGAAGTAGCGAGCGTAGTTCTCGACGCCCGCACAATAGCCGGTCTCGCGAAGCATCTCGAGATCGTAGTCGACCCGGCCGTTCAAGCGCTGCGCCTCGACGATCTTCTCGTCCCGCTTGAGCTCCGCCACGCGCGCGTCCCGCTCCTTTCGGATCTCGCCCAGGATGCCGAGGAGCCGCGCGTCGACCGTTAGAAAATGGGTGGCGGGGAAGATGAGGAGATCCCGGAGCTCCCGACGCTCCTCCTGCGTGACCGGATCGAGCTCGGCGATCGCACCGACCGAGCTCCCGTCGAGCACGATCCGATGGATCGTCTCGCCGGCGCCCATCACGTCGATCGTGCCGCCGCGCACGCGGAACCGCCCGCGCTTGAGCTCGATGTCGTTGCGCGCGTACTTCATCCGAACGAGCTGCTCGAGCAGCGCCTGCCGGCCGATCGTCTGGCCGACCTCGAGCGAGACGACCGACGCCCGGTAATCCTCGGGCGAGCCGAGGCCGTAGATGCAGCTGACGGAAGCGACGATCAGCACGTCGCGGCGGGTGAGGAGCGCCTGGGTGGCGCGATGGCGGAGCCGGTCGATCTCCTCGTTGATCGACGCGTCCTTTTCGATGTAGAGGTCGATCTGCGGGACGTACGCCTCGGGTTGATAGTAATCGTAGTAGCTCACGAAGTACTCGACCGCCGCCTCGGGGAACAGAGCGCGGAACTCGCTCACGAGCTGGGCGGCGAGCGTCTTGTTCGGGCTGACCACGAGCGTCGGCCGTTGCAGCCGTTCGACGACCTGAGCCATCGTGAACGTCTTGCCGCTGCCGGTGACACCGAGCAGCGTGACGAACTTCTCCCCTCGGGAGACCCGCTCTACGATCTCCTCGATCGCTCGAGGCTGGTCCCCCTGCGGCACCATGTCGGTCTCCAGACGGAACCGTCCGGGGAGGACGGAGCCGGAGGCGGGCGGGCTCTTCATCGCACGACCGGGAGGGTTCTGTGAAGCGCGGCGTAGCCGTACGGGTCGATCGTCACGCGGACGAAGCCGATCGCCCGCACCCGCTCGAGGATCTCGCTGGCGAGCGGCTCGGTGGAGAGGCGCCGCACGTCGTCCGGATCGACCTCGATGCGAGCGCCGTCCGGCCCGACCCGGACACGCACCCGTCGGAATCCCTCCCCCGACACGACCGCTTCCGCGGCCTCGACCCGATGCAGGAGCTCGGGGGTGATCGGTTCCCCCCGAGCGACTCGGGAGGCGAGGCAGGCGTTGGACGGCCGGTCCCAGTTCGGGAGTCCCCGCCGGTGGGCCGCGGCCCGAACCGCCGCCTTGCCCCATCCGGCGGTAAGGAGAGGATGGACGAACCCCGCTTCGTCCATCGCCCGGAGACCGGGGCGGTCGTCCCCGACGTCATCGGCATGCACCCCGTCGAGGTACTGCGAGATCCCGCGGCCCGTCCCCCAGGCTCGGAGGGCGGCCCCCTCGACCGACCGACAGTGATAGCACCGGTCGGCCGCGTTCGCCCGGTACTCGGCGTTCTCGATCGGATCGGCCGGGACCGTCGTGTGCTCGATCCCCAGGGCGCGGGCGACCGCGCTCGCTCGGTCGACCTCCTCGCGGGCGACCGCCGTGCCGGTCAGCGTCACCGCTGTCACCCCACTCCCCAGCGCCTCCCGCGCGAGCGCCGCGACCAGACCGGAATCGACGCCGCCCGAGAGGGCGACGAGCGCCCGGCCCCCCGTGGCGATCCGGCGGACGATCTCGGCCTCCGAGGCGATGGGAAGAAGCGGCGACGAGGAGCCCGCCATGAGTCCGCCGGTAGATTTACTGGCGCCATACCGTTTGCTCCGCGCAACGCCCTTAGGCGGCCCGGGGTACGGCCGGGCATGCAAACGCTGCGCGACGGGAGCCGGTGGGTGCTCCGACTGGACGAAGGACAGGACCTGTTCGAAGCGATCTCGGCGTTCGCGGAGAAGGAGGGGATCCGCGCCGGCGCGATCGTCTTCGGGATCGGGATGTTCCGCACTGCCACGTTCGGCTACTGGGACGGATCGAAGTACGTCCCCCACACGCTCGAGGTTCCGCACGAGGTCGTGGCGCTGCACGGCACGATCGCCCGCGCGGACGGCCGCCCGTCGGTCCACCTGCACGGGGCGGTCGCCGGGCCCGACCACCGTCTGGTCGGCGGCCATCTCCTCCGCGCGACCATCGGGATCCTGCAGGAGGTCGTCATCGAAGCGTTCGCGGGTCGCACGTTCGGCCGGCCGCTGGTGGAGAGCGTCGGCCTCCGGATGCTCGACCTCGAACCGGGGTCGAACGTCTAGGCGGGCGACACGCCTTTCTCCCCGCGGCACGCTTCTTTCCCGATGTCCGGGGCGGTCGACCTCGCCGAGGCGCTCCCGGGGATCGACCCGCGCCTCGCGGAGGCGGTGGGGCGCCGTGGGATCCGGGAGCTCACCGAGATCCAGCGGCTCGCGTTGCCGCTGCTCTCGGGCGACTCGGACGCCCTGCTGCTCTCCCCCACCGGGACCGGCAAGACCGAGGCCGCTCTGCTGCCGATCCTGACCCGGCGGCTCGCGGACCCCAGCCCACCGATCTCCGTGCTCTACGTGACCCCGCTGCGCGCGCTGAACCGCGATCTCGAGCACCGATTGGTCTCGCTTGTGGCCGAAGCGGGGCTGTCGGCGGCCGTCCGGCACGGGGACACTTCTAGCTCGCAGCGGCTGAGCCAGTCGCGCCACCCCCCGGATCTTCTGCTGACGACCCCCGAGACGCTCCAGATCCTGCTCGTAGGGAAGCGCCTCCGCGCGGCGCTCGCCCACGTTCGGACCGTGATCGTCGACGAGGTCCACGAGCTCGTCGGCTCGGACCGCGGAGCTCAGCTCGGGATCACGCTCGAACGGCTCGATGCGCTCACGGGACGCACCGTCCGCCGCATCGGCCTCTCGGCGACGGTCGGGAATCCCGAACGGGTCCTCCGGTTCCTCTCGCCGGCCCCGCGAATGGCCCAGGTCCTCTCCGCGACCTCGCGCCGCCCGCTCGTGCTGACGGCTCGCCGCCCGACGACCCCGGCGACGCCGCTCGACCCGGAGCTCATTCGGGAGCTGAAGGCGGAGCCGACCCTGCTCGACGCGCTCCGTGCGCTCGAGGAGGAGATCCGGGCCCATCGGACGACGCTCGTCTTCGTGAACACGCGCCGGACCGCCGAGGGATTGGCGGCCCGGCTCCAGCGGCTCGCCCCCGACCTCCCGATCGCGGTCCACCACGGCTCGCTGTCGCGCGAGGTCCGCGAAGAGGCCGAGCGAACGTTCCGGGACGGCCAGCTCCGGGCGCTCGTCGCCACCTCGTCGCTCGAGCTCGGGATCGATATCGGAGCGGTCGACCACGTCGTCCAATTCGGCTCGCCGCACCAGGTCGGCCGCCTGGTGCAGCGGGTCGGTCGCTCGGGCCACCGCCTCGGACGCACGATCCACGGTGCGATCCTCTCGCTGGACGACGACGACCTCGAAGAGGCGGCCGTGCTCGCCCGCCGGGCCGACGCGGGCGAGATCGAGTCCGTCGGATGGCGTACGCGCAACCGCCTGGCGGCGGCCCAGCAGATCGTCGCGGAGCTGAGGGCCGAAGGCACGGCCGGGCGGGATCTGCTCGTGGGACGGATCCGGCACGCCGCCGCGGTCGCCGACCTGACGGACACCGATTGGGACGAACTGATCGAGTACCTCGCGGGGCTCGGGCTCGCTCGGCGGACCGGCGACCAGCTCGCGCCCGGGCGCGGCACGCTGGCGCGGTTCTACTCATTCCTGTCGCTGATCCCGGACGAGCGCACCTATCGGCTCCGGGACATCGCCACCCGGAGGATCATCGGGACGCTCGACGAGCGGTTCGTGCTGACCCAGATCCTCGCGCAGCCCGAGGAGATCTTCCTGCTCCACGGCCGCACCTGGAAGGTGGTGGAGTACCGGGACGGAGAGCTGCTGGTCGAGGGGGTTCACGAGCTCGGTCAGGAGCCGCGCTGGGCCGGCGAGGACCTGCCGGTACCGTTCGAGGTCGCCCAGGAGATCGGATCGATGCGTCGGACCGGCGCCTTCGATCAGTACCCCCTGCCCGAAGGGGACCGCATTCGGCTCGCGGAACGGCGGCGCACGGCGCTCGCCGCGGGCTCGCTCGCCACGGACCAGACGGTGACGGTCAGCGCCCGCGAACGGACGGTCGTCTACGGCGCCTGCTTCGGAACGCGGACGAACGAGACGCTCGCCGTCGCCGTCGCCGGCCTGCTCACGGCCCGGCTCGGCGCGCGGGTC
The DNA here is from genome assembly GCA_049675585.1 of Thermoplasmata archaeon. Taxonomy (GTDB): domain Archaea; phylum Thermoplasmatota; class Thermoplasmata; order Lutacidiplasmatales; family UBA184; genus Lutacidiplasma. The sequence continues at coordinate 10,224 of JBAUAJ010000032.1, read as the reverse complement.
GAGGTCGCGAGCGTCGAGCCGACGTGGTTCGTGCTCGAACTGCCCATCGCGGTCGATTCCGCGGGCCTCGTGGACGCTTTCCGTATCGAGCCGGAGACGCTCGAACCGCTGATCGAACGGCTCGTCCCGTCCGGGCTCGACTATCGCTGGGTCTTCCTGAACGTCGCCCGCAAGCTCGGCGTCGTCCCGGCGTCGGCCGACCCGCGCGATCTGCGGGCGCTCGACCCGCTGCTGCAGGCGAGCCGCACGACGCCGCTCGGCGAGGAGACGCTCGACAAGACGCTGCACGACCGCTACGACATCGCCCACGCGCGCCAGCTCCTCGAGTCGGTACGGGACGGACGCCTTTCCGTCGTGCCCGCGCCCCCCGGACCGCTCACCGACGGGCCGCTCGAGCGGCTCCGGTGGAGGATCCTCCCCGACACGCCCCCGCCGACGCTCTTGAAGGCGGTCCGCGAGCGCCTCGAGCAGGAGTCACTGGTCCTCGTCTGCCTCCGGTGCGGCTTCACCCGGACGACCACCCCGAAGAAGTACCAGGAGGACGGCGGCAGCCGGTGCCTCCTCTGCCATGGCTCGCTCTCCGCCGTGCTGTCGCCCCGCCGGGAGGCGGAGATCGATCGCCTCTCGCACTACGCGAAGAAGAAGTGGCGGCCCGCGGCGGCGCGTCCCCCCCGCCGGCCACGCCGAGCGCCGCCCGTAGCCGCCTCGACGGAGACGCTCGTCCGCGCGGGCTACACGTCCGCGGAGCTCGTGGCGCACCACGGGCATCGGGCCCTGCTCGCGCTCGCGGCCCGGGGCGTGGGGCCCGAGACCGCGCGGCGCCTCCTCACCCGCCTCTACCGCAACGAGGACGCCTTCCTCACCGAGTTGCTCCGCGCCGAGCGGGCGTACGCCCGGACGCGGGCGTTCTGGGACTGATCCCCTCACGCGGGAGAGAGGTCGCGGGCGGCCTGCTCGACGACCGATCGGGGGGCGTCGGTGCGCACTCCTTCCGGTCGAGCGTGGGTTCGGGCGGTTCGATACCCCCGGGCCTCGAGCGCGCCCCGGAACTCCACGATCGACGGCGGAGATCGCAGTCCGAGGTGGCCGGCCAGGACGTTGGGCTCGTAGTAGAACGGCACGGCCACGTCCGCTTCCTCGCGGATCCGCTCGAGGAACCGCCCGAGCTCCTTCGGCCGCTCCGCGGTCGGCGGCACCTCGAGACGAGCGACGAGCGCGGGGTCGAAGATCGGCCCGAGCCACAGCGGACCGAACGGTCCGGATCCTCCGAGCGCGGGACCGTCCCACGTCGCAGGATCGATGACCGAGACCGGGTCGGTCTCCGCCGCGGCCTCCCGCACGTCGACATAGGCGCGCACGTGGTGGTCGAGCGCGTACGCGATCCGAGGATGGATCGCTCGACCGAGCGTCCGCGCTTCCCGAGCGAGATAGGCGAGCAGGATCCGCAACCCCGCTTCCGGGCCCAACCGACCCCGCACCGGTCGGGCACCGTAGCGCCGTTGCGTCGCCTCCGCCTGGGCCCCCGCGAGCACGATCATGTCCGTAGCGGTCACCGCGAGCAATCCTCCGGGTCGGGTCGCGGCGATCGCCGCGCGGGCAAACGGGATCGGCGAGCCGAACGGATCGACGTCCACGAGGTCGAACGGACCTTCCGGTGGGGAGGACCGTCCGTCTCCCTCGACGGCGCGCGCGACGTCCCGTCCCCTGAGGTTCCGTTCCAGCACGGCGAACGCCGCGGGGTTCGACTCGGTGAACAGGAACGCGCCGAACGCCGGGGTCTCACCCACCAGCCGCAGCCCGCGGATCCCGGTCGCCGCCGTCGCCTCCCAGCCGGATCGGGGAGGAGAACCGGGGGGGGCCCAGGCGCGCACCACCGCGACCTCGAGGTCCCGGTCCACCGCCATCGCGGGATTGTAGAACACGGGAGCCCGCGATCTCGGCCCCCGGCCGGGGCGGGTCTCCGGTCCCAGAAAGTCGGTGCCCCCCTCGCGGCGGGGGGAGAGCGCCGCTAGTGGGTCCGGCCCGTGATCAGGTGCACGATCTTGAACGCGAGGAGGTTCTTGTTGACGGGCGTCACTTCGAGGAGACGTAGCTCATCCCTCCGCCGGATGTCCTGCAGGAGCGGGTTGCGCGATTTCTTGTGCAGGGTCATGACGATCGACTTCTCGGCGTCGAGGGTGTCCATCACGCCCTTCGTGAACGTCTCGCAGTCGACCTCCATCTTCCCGACCTCGTCGATCACGATCACGTCCGCCGACTCGCGCGCCTCCGCGAGCGAACGGGTGCCGAGGCCCTCGAGCGCCGCGAGGCTGACGCCGTAGCGCCCGGAGCGGAGGCGCGACTTCATGCCCTCGTGCGCGAACACCTCGTGCTCCTTCGTGAGCCAGTTGGTGATCTGGAATCCCGTGCGCCGCTGCTTCTCGACGATCGGCTCGGTGACCATCCCGCCGACCTTCACCCCTTCCTCCTCGAGCAGCTGGATGATCCGGAGCAGCGTCTGCGTCTTTCCGGAGCCCGGTAGACCCGTGATGGCGATCTTGACCGGAGCAGAAAGTCGACGCGGCATAGTGGCGAGCACTGTTAGTACGCTTCGTAATGCGGAGCGCGGTTAAGAGTTCATTCCTCCGCGATGACGAGAGCGGCCCCGGGACGCGCACCGACCTTCGCCGGCGTCGAAGACTCCGGAGCGTACCCGGAGCGGGAGGATACGTTCCTTCTCCTCCCGTTCGCCCGTTCGGCGGCACCCCGCACCCGGCTGCTCGACCTCGGGACCGGTAACGGGCGCCTCGCGCTCGAGGCGGCTCGGGCGGGGGCGCGGGTCGTCGCCACCGACCTGAATCCCCGTGCGCTGCGCCGCCTCGCGGACCGCGCCCGGGTCGAGTCGCTTCCGATCGACATCGTGCGCACGGACCTCGCCCGGGGGCTCGGTCGGTTCGATCGCGTCCTGGCGAACCCACCCTATCTTCCCACTCGCCCCGCCGAGCGGGATCCGGATCGTTGGGCGAACCTCGCGCTGGACGGCGGCCCGGACGGGTGCCGGATCTCGGCTCGCATCCTCCGGGTCCTCCCCGATCATCTCACGCCGGGCGGGGTCGCCTTCCTCCTCGTCTCCTCGCTCCAGGACCGACGTCGGATGGCTCGGCTGCGGTCCGGTTGGCAGACCCGGGGCGGATCGGTCGCGGTCGTCGCTCACCGCGAGCTCGAGGGGGAGCAGCTCGAAGTGTGGGCGCTCTCGCAGTCGCGGCGGAGGAAGATCAGGCCGCCCGCGCGGCGTGCGCGAGGACCGCGGCGAGGAACCGTCGCCCGTCCCCGAAGCCGCCCGGTCCGCCGGAGCGGCTCCAATCCGGCGCCTGTTCCCGGAAGAACGCCCGCTCGGGGTGGGGCATCAGGCCGAAGACGTTCCCCTCGGGGTTCGTGAGACCGGCGATATCGCCCTCGGATCCGTTCGGGTTCCACGGATAGCGCGCGGGAGCGCCGTCCGGCGCCACCCATCGGAACAGGACCTGGCCCGCGGCCTCGAGATCACGGCGACGGGACGCCCCGTCCCCGGCGAGCACGAGCTTTCCTTCTCCGTGGGCAGAGGGGAAGAGGTACCGTTCTCCGGCCGGGGTCCCTGCGAGCGGCGGAAACCGCCCCCCCGCCCAGGCCACGTAGGTCGGCCGGCACTCGAAGTGGCCGGAATCGTTGGTGACGAGCGCGGCTTCCGCCGAGCCGAGGCGTCCGCCCGGCCTTCCGGGCAGGAGGCCGAGCTCGGTCGCCACCTGGAAACCGTTGCAGATCCCGCCGACCATCCGACCGGATCGGACGAACTCTTCGAGCTCGGGTCCGATCGCCGCACGGGTCCGGGCCGCCATGATCGCGCCCGCCCGGACGTAGTCGCCTCCGGAGAACCCTCCGGGCAGGAACAGCGCATCGTACTCGGAGAGGCGGCGACGCCGGCGGGGGACTCCGCCCGCGCGGTCGAACTGGTTCAGCAGAACGACCTCGGGACGGGCTCCGAGATCCGCGAGGGCGACCGCGAGCTCCCGGTCGCAGTTCGTCCCCTCGATCGAAAGGATCGCCACGCGGAGGCGCTTCGAGGGCACGACCCGGTCGAGCGCCGCGGCGCGTTAATCGTTTGAGGTGGGCCCCGCCCCCCCGAGCGGCGGCTCGAGGCGGCAGACTCGGATCCGCTCCCCCGTCCGGGCGACGCGCCGGCCGGGAGGAAGGATCGCGAACGCCGTGGTGCCCCGGAGGCTGGCGATCGAGGAGGAGCCCCGGAACGTGGAGAACGCCCGCCCATGCCGGAACGCGAGCGGGACGACCGTCGCCATCCCCGGGGTGGGGGCGATCGCGTCCGACCCCAGGATCGCCCACTCTTCGGTCCACCCGGGCCCGGGGCGCCGGCCGAGTCGCCGCAGCACCGGGAGCACGAGCCAGAGCATGTTGGCGAGGCAGGAGGTCGGGTGACCCGGCAGGCCGATGACGAGCGTGCGACCCGTCTGGACCGCGAGGGTCGGCTTTCCCGGACGCACCGCGACGCCGTGGAACAGGAGGTCGCCGAGGCGAGGGAAGATCCGCGGGAGGTGGTCTCGCTCCCCGACCGAGCTCCCGCCGGTCGCGAGCACGAGGTCCGACCGGGCGGCCGCCGTCCGCAGCGCCGCTTCGATGCGTAGAGGATCGTCGCGCACCGGCGGGTGGAGCCGAGGAACTCCCCCCCCGGCGGTGACCACCGCGGCCAGGGTGGCGTTGTTGCTCTCAAAGATCGAGCCCGCCGCCCGCGGCGAGCCGGGCACCACGAGCTCATTGCCGTTCGGGATGATCTCCACCCGAGGGCGGGCATAGACCCGGACCGAGGAGACGCCGGACGCGGCGATCGCCCCGAGCCCCGCCGGCTCGAGACGCTCCCCGCGCGACGCGAGGAGCATCCCGCGCCGGATATCTTCCCCCGGTCGGGCGATCCGATCGCCGGCTCGCACCGGGCGAACGAGCTGGATCTCTCCGTCGGTGCGCCGCACCTCTTCGAAAATGACGACCGTGTCGGTGCCGCGGGGGAGGGCGCCGCCGGTCGCGATCGCGACCGCCTCGCCCGGCTGAACGCGACGATCGAACGCGCTCTCCGCGTACACCTCGCCCACGACGCGCAGCGCGACCGGGCGGCGGGCGCTCGCCGATCGGGTCTCTGTGCTCCGGACGGCGTATCCATCCCAGGACGCCCGCGCGAACGGAGGAACCGGGACGGCCGCACGGACCGAGGCGGCTGCGATCCGGTCGAACGCCGTGTCGATCGAGATCCGATCGGTGCGCTCGATCGGTCGTACGGCGGCGAGGAGCCGCCGTCGTGCGGTCAGTGCCGGAACGAGCCGCCCGAAGGCATGCATCTCCATCGGGCCCGCTACCGCGCCCCCGCGATCCACCGGGACGCCGCGCGCGCCCCCCGACCGAGGCACCGACGCAACGGCTCGCCGTCGAGGTAGCTCGCGTAGAAACCTCCGCGGAAGGCGTCGCCCGCTCCGACCAGGGATCGCTCGCGCGCCGGGCGGACGGCGGGTACGTGAATGCGCCCGGTGCGCGAAAACGCCGTGGCGCCGGCGCGCCCCTCCGTGCGGACCACCAGCGGCACCTTCTCGAGCAGCCGCCCCGTATCCGATACCCCCGCGAGCCGAACGGCTCGGTCGATCTCCGCGGCGTTCCCGAACAGGATCTCCGCCGTGCTGAGCAGTCGCCGGAACGGTCGAGAGCTCCACCGGTAGAAGATCTCCTGCGCCGGGTCGACCGCGACGCGCAGCCCCTCCGCTCGGGCGGTCTCCGCGAGCCGCAGCTGGTACTCCGGGGCGCCGGTCCCCACGTGGACCCACGCGTGCTGGCGGAGCCACGCCCTCGGGATCCGTGGACCGCGAGGGTCATCCATCGGCCCCTGGTCGATCAACGTCCGCTGCCCCCCCGCGCGGTCCTCCACGATGTAGCAGGTCGGCGTCCGCCGGCCCGGCACCCGCTGGAGACCGCCGAGGTCGATCCCGGATCGTTCCAACCGGTGACGGAACTCCGCGGGGAACCCATCCCCGATCCGCGAGAGCAGCCCCACCCGAGCCTTCTCTCGCGACGCCACGAGCGCGATGATGGTCGCCGTTCCCCCGAGCTCGGTGCGGCCCCCCACGAGCGGGACGGTCCGGTCGGCCTCCGGAAACCGGTCCACGCGGAGGAACACATCCACGTTGACGTGGCCGTTGACGGCGAGGTCGCGGGTGCCGTCTCCCGAACTCCGGGTCATCGGTACGTCCGATACCGGAGCCGGCCGGAGGATTATCCCTTCGGTGCGCCGCCTGCGACGGCTTATGGCCCGAGGACGCTCCGGCGGCGACAGCCGATGATCGTGGACGGAGCGATCCTCGACCTGGACGGAGCCCGACCGGGGTACGTGCGGTTCCACCGCGGTGTCGTGGTCGAGGTCGGTCAGCGAGGCACGGAATCGCTCCGCCGGGGGGAGCGCCGGATCCGAGGGATCGTCGTCCCCGCGCCGGTCAACTCGCACACCCACCTCGGGGATTCCGTCTCCACGCGCGAGCCACCGTCCGTTCCCGTCGCGCGCCTCGTCCAGGCACCCGATGGCTACAAGTTCCGTTTGCTGGCGGAGTCGAGCGACACCGAGAAGTCGGCCGCGATCCGACGGGCGCTCCACCGGATGCGTCGCTCGGGCGTCGCCGCGGTGATCGACTTTCGAGAGGAGGGTCGCCGGGGCGTCGAGCTTCTTCGTCGGGCCAGCCGCGGGAGCGGCGTCCGGACGGTCATCCTCGGCCGACCGCTCGCCCGTCCCGTCGATGCGCGCGAACTCGATCGTCTCCTCGAGGTCGCCGACGGCGTGGGACTGTCGAGCGCCCGGGACGAGAGCGAACCGACCCGGCGCACGATCGCCCGCGCGTGCCGGGCCCGCGGGAAGCGGTTCGCGCTGCACGCCAGCGAGGCCGTGCGCGAATCTCCGGAGAGCTACCTCGACCCGCGTCCGGACCTTTTGGTCCATCTCGCCCGGGCCAGCCCCGAGGACCTAGCGGCCGTGCGCGAGGCGCGGGTCGCGGTGGCGGTCTGCCCTCGATCGAACGCCCTCTTCGGTCGACAGCCGGACCTCGCCACGATGGAACGGTTGGGGATCTCCGTCCTCCTCGGGACGGACAATGTCATGCTGCAAGCGCCCTCCCTGTGGCGAGAGCTCGAGTTCGCGTACACCGCGACCCGTCTCACGCGCCGCCCGGTCTCGGCGGCGTTCGTCGCCCGGTCGGCTCTGGTCGAACCCTGGAGGTGGCTCGGCACCCCCGAGGCCGCGCGGATCGCTCCGGGGACGCCGGCGGTTCCGCTCATCCTGCGGCTCCCTCCGGACGACCCGGCGTATCAGGTGGTGACGCGCACCACCGAACACCTTATCGCCCGGCCCGGGCCCGCTCCGCGCCGGGGCCACCGATGAAGCTCGACGAGCTGTTCGCGCTCTTGCGTCGCCGGGGGGTTCTCTGGCCGTCCGCGGAGATCTACGGCGGCGCTCAGGGTCTCTACGACTACGGTCCGCTCGGCACCTCCCTCAAACGGCGCCTCGAAGATGCCTGGACCGCCTGGTTCGTCGGGCGGTCGCACGACTACCACCTGATCGACCCGGCGGAGATCCTCCCCGAGGCGGTCGTCCGGGCGTCCGGGCACCTCGAGAATTTCACCGACCCCGAGGTCACCTGCGAAACGTGCCACTCCGCGTTCCGCGCGGATACGGTACTCGAGAAGGCGCGTCCCGAAGGGGTCGATGGGCTCACCGCCGCGCAGATCGGCGAGCTCCTGCGCACGCTCCAGGCGCGCTGCCCGTCGTGCGGAGCGACGACGCTCAGCGTCCCGCGTCCGTTCAACATGATGTTCGGCACGGACCTCGGCGTCACGGGCCGGGAGCGAGGGTATCTCCGACCGGAGACGGCCCAGGGCAGCTACCTCTCGTTCGCGCGCATGTGGGACGTCGGCCGACGCGCGCTCCCCCTCGGGATCGCCGTCATCGGCAAGGCGTACCGCAACGAGATCGCCCCGCGGCAGGTACTGTTCCGGATGCGCGCGTTCACGCAGGCGGAGCTGCAGATCTTCTTCCGGCCGGACCACTTCGACGTGCCGTTCGACCGGGTGCGGGAGGAGGTGGTGCCGGTGGTCCGGGCCGCGCGCCGCGGCCCCGAGGGGACGCCCCCGGAGCGGATCACCGCGGCCGCGCTGGTGGAGAGCGGGCTCCCGGAGTTCTACGTCTTCCACCTCGTGCACATGCTGCACTTCCTTCGCGATGTTCTGAAGTACCCCGAAGCGCGCCTCCGCTTCTTCGAGAAATCCGACCAGGAGCGCGCGTTCTACAACCGCATCCAGTTCGACGCCGAGCTCGAGATGGAGAGCCTCGGCGGATTCAAGGAGGTCGGCGCGGTCCACTACCGGGGCGACTACGATCTGTCGCGCCACGGGGAGGGCTCCGGCCGCGACCTCGCGGTCACGCCGACCGGCGAACCGAAGGTGCTGCCGCACGTCCTGGAGCTCACGTTCGGGGTCGATCGGAACCTGTGGGGACTCGCGGATCTCCACCTGGCCCGCGACGCCGAGCGGACGGTATGGCACCTCCCCGCGTACCTGGCCCCGGTGCCGGTCGGGGTCTTTCCGCTGATCCCGAAGGCGCATGCCGAGTACGCGCTCGAGCTGTCGGACGCCCTGGCTGCCGCCGGGATCCCGAACCAGTACGACGACGCCGGCACGATCGGGAAACGGTACGCGCGTATGGACGAAGCCGGCGCCCCGTTCTGCATCACGGTCGACGGCGGCACGGTGGCGGACGGCCCCGAGCACGACACGGTCACTCTTCGGGCGCGCGACTCGAAGGAGCAGGAACGCCTGCCCTGCGGGGAGCTCGCGGGGCGGATCGCCCCCCTCCTCCGCCCGCCCCGGCCCTCCCGGGCATGACCCACCGATCCCCCGCGTACGACAACCGCTATATCTCGAGGGGCCGGTAGGAACTCTCGGATGGCGGCGGGAGGGGACCCACCCCCCGACTCTTCGAGCCACTCCGGGGTGCTCGCCGCGCGCGCGTCCCGCTGGCTGGGCCAGCAGTACGCCGATATCTCCAAGCTCCGCGAGATCGCGGCCCGGCACGACCGCACGGCGGCGCGCGCCCAGCAGCGGGCTTCGCGGCTCAATACCAAGATCGATAAGCTGCGGCACCAGGCGACCCTGCTGCGCGAGAAGGCGCAGCGGGTCGTCTCGGATGTCCCCGAGATCGAGCAACAGATCAAGCAGCACGAGCGCGACATCCAGAACGCGACGCGGGGGGGCGGGGGCCCGCTCACGTCGGACGTGACGGGGCTCCATTACCGCATCCGGAAGCTTCAGCAGAAGGTCGTCGACCGGCAGCAGAAGGCCCGCTCCCTCGAGTTCAAGGCCGCGAGCCGGAACCAGAAGACGAACGAACTGCGCGTGCGCGTCGACCGGTTCACCGAGACGGCCCGGCTCGCGGAACAGGAGGCGGCGACGTTCCGGCGTCGCGCCGATCGACTGCAGCTCGTGAACGAGCAGGAGGGGTCGGGCGCCCCGCCGGCGCCCGCCGCGACGCCGCCCCCCCCCGCGATGCCGGACGAAGAGCCCCCGGGGACGTTGTGAAGCTGATCGTTACCGTCGGGATGCCGGGCTCCGGCAAGGACGAGCTGGTGGCGGTCGCCCGCACGATGGGCCTCGCGACCCTCAAGATGGGGGACCTCGTGCGCGACGAGACGCGCCGCCGCGGCCTGCCGGTCACGAACGCGAACGTCGCGCGGATCGCCTCCGAAGAGCGGGAGAAGCACGGCGCCGGCGTCTGGGCGCAGCGCGCGCTCCCGAAGTTGATCGAGACGCGAATGCTGGTCGACGGCTGCCGCTCGGACACCGAGGTGACGGTGTTCCGCCACAACTTCGGGGACCTGTTCGTCCTCGGGATCTTCGCCTCCCCCGAGACACGGCACAGCCGCATGGCGAGCCGCAGCCGCGCGGACGACGGCGGCGGCCTGCAGGAGTTCTTCGACCGCGACCGCCGCGAGCTCAAGTGGGGGATCGGAAGCGCCTTCGCCCTCGCGGACGGGATGCTCGTGAACGAAGGGACGCTCGAAGAGTTCCGGCGCGAGGGCCGCGCGACGCTCGAGCGCGTCCTGCGCCGCGACGAGTAGGGACGTCCTTAACGCCCCGCGGGCGGGCCCGCGAGCAACGTGCGCACCTGGTCGAACC
>JBAUAJ010000031.1:0-18433 GCA_049675585.1 Thermoplasmata archaeon | reverse complement strand
GGCTCGGAGAACGGGTCGTCGCCGTCGAGATCCAGGTCGTCCTCTGGCGAGCCCCGACCTCCGCGGGCCATCACCCCCTCCTTCGGTCCACCACGTTTAACCCTTATCCCAGAGCGGCGCTCCGAAGGCTGTCGCCCTCGATCGCCGAGGGGGAGAAGGGAGCACGTGGCCGCGGGTCGGGGAGATCGGGGAGCCGAGGGGCGGATCGATGTGTCGATGCCGCTGTTCGAGGGGATGCCGGCGTTTCCGGGTGACCCGCCGTTCCGCCGAGCCCCCTTCCGGGCGATCGCGCGAGGGGACCCGTACGATCTCTCCACGATCGGCCTCGGTTCGCACGCCGGGACCCACGTCGATCCGCCGTCCCACTTTCTGACCCGGGGGATGTCGGTCGACCGTCTGGAGCTCGATCGCCTGAACGGGGCCGCCCACGTGCTCCACGTTCCGGCGGACGCGGTCTCGATCGGACCGGACGAGCTCCGGAGCGTCCCGGCGGGGGTCGAGCGGCTGCTGCTGCGCACCGCGAACTCCGATCGGTGGGCGCGGCGGCTCGAGTTCTTCGAGGGCTACGTGGCGCTGACTTCCGCCGGCGCCGCTCTGCTCGTCCAGCGGCAGGTCCGATGCGTTGGGATCGATGCCCTCTCCATCGAGTCCGACATGTCCGGTGCCTTTCCCGTGCACCGGACCCTCTTAGGGAACGGGATCCCGATCCTCGAAGGTCTGCTCCTCGGCGGGGCACCGGCCGGCCCGTACGAGCTCGAGTGCCTCCCGCTGCTCATCCGGGACGGCGACGGGGCGCCGGCCCGTGCGGTGCTACGGCCCCGTTGATTCCGGGTCCCGGCCGCCGAACTCAGTCCCGCTCGTCGGGCGGGAGCAGATTGGGGATCCCGTCCTCGATCGGATAGTCGGCCGGGCACTTCGGGCACGCGAGGGTGCCCGATTGGATCTCGTTCCCTTGCTTCGACCCGATCGTGAGCTTCAATTCCCCGCGGCAGACAGGGCACCGGAGGATCTCGAGGAGGTCGGGCTTCACTTGCCGCCTCCCTCCACGATCCCGTAGCCGATCAGCCGCCAGGCGTTGATGCGGCGAGAGATCGCGACGCGGCTCCCGGGGAAGACCGTGACCGCTCGCTGGAGGGCGAGCTCGATGTCGTCGCCCCGCGCGCTCGTGACCTTTCCCGTGGCGACGGTCGTCCCGACGGTCACCGCGAGCGTCTCGCTCGTTCGGATCTTCTCGACCTTGATCTCCCGCTGGGCTCCGAGCACCCGGTCGAGGAGGGTCGCCTTCAAGCGGATCTTCTGGCTGACGGGCGGAAGCGTTCCCCCGGTCCCGACGAGCCGTCCGGTCAGCCCATCCCCCTTCGCGAGCGCCGGGTCGAGCGAGGTTCCGAGAGCCGCCAGACCCCCGGGGCGAAGCTCGTCCCACGAGCGGCCGCCCGAGAGGATCGAAGTGACCTTGGTCGTGAGCGACTCGAACGGCACGTTCGGCCCGCCGGCGACCCCGGGCCGTATCTCGATCTCTTCGCCGACCTTGAGATGGCCTTGGATCAACGAGCCTCCGAGCACTCCGCCCCGCAGCTCCTTCGGTCGCGTCCCGGGTCGGTTGATGTCGAACGAGCGAGCGACGTACATGAGCGGAGGCTTTTTCGGGTCCCGCGGCGGCGTCGGGATCGTCTCCTCGATCGTACCGATCAGCGCGTCGATCCCCGCGCGATGGTTCGCGCTGATCGGGACCACCGGGGCCTTCGCGATCGGCGACCCGGCGAGGAACTCCATGATCTCACGATAGTTCTTCTCCGCGTCCTCGGGGGAGACGAGGTCGATCTTGTTCTGGACGACCACCACCTTGCGGACCCCGATGATGTCGAGGGCGTAGAGGTGCTCCCGCGTCTGAGGCTGCGGGCACGGCTCGTTCGCGGCGACCAGGAGGAGCGCCCCGTCCATGATCGCGGCGCCGGAGAGCATCGTCTCCATCAGCGTCTCGTGGCCGGGAGCATCCACGAACGAGACGGCGCGCAGGAACTTCGTCGCCTCGCCGCAGATCGGGCACTTCGGGTCGACGGTGTATCCGGTCGGCGCGGGGTGGTTGGGACACTCGTAGAACGCCGAGTCGGCGTAGCCGAGCTTGATCGAGATGCCGCGCTTCAGCTCCTCGGAGTGGCGATCGGTCCACTCCCCGGTGAGCGCCTGGGTGAGGGTCGTTTTTCCGTGGTCGACGTGGCCGACCAGTCCGATATTCACTTCGGGTTGCCGGGGTACGTTCATGTCGCGGCGAACAGCTCCGCGAGAGCCTTGGGTCCCTTCTGATCGACGACGAGATTGATCTGGACCGTGTCCTCGCTGATCGTGTTGCCGCGGAACGTACGGCGCTTGCGCATCCCCAGTCGCGGGGCCTTGAACCCGAACCCGTCGCCCACGTAGAGGCGCACCTGTCGGGCGCCGGGCAAGTCGGGGCGGAGCGGGAATCCGCTCTTGTCGGTGCCGCCGGTGATCTTGAAGGTGTATCCTCCGGCGCCGATCAGCTCGCCGCCGACCGTCTCGCCGATGCGCTTGCCGAGGAAACCGGCCGCCTGAGGATCGCCGACCGAGCGGGCGAGGGAGGTCTCCCGGTCGGAGATCACGAGCTTGTATTCGACCATTCTCATTCCGAAGGGCGAACGCGCGCGAGTCGGGGGGATTTAAAAGCGTTTGCGCGGGCTCTTCGTCAGGGACGGACCGCGTGGGGCGTCCACCGGTCGGCCCCGGGACCGACCCGAATCGGGGGCAGAGAGGTCCTGGTTCGGTCGCGTCGGTCGGCCGGCTTATGAGGGCCGCGCCGCGTGGGCGTGGTTCGGAGCGTGGTCGGGCTGACGTCGATCTCGATGGAGGCCGCCGACCTCGCCGTGGGGGTGCTGGTCGGGGGGTTTGCCCTCGCGGGCATCGAGGACGTTCGGCGCCGGGAGGTGACCGATCGCCTCTGGCAGATCATGGGCCTGATCGGTTGGCTCGCCGGAGCGGTCGTCGTGGCGCCGGGCGGCCTCGTCCCCGTGGCCCTCTGGCTGCTCGTGGGGGCGGTCACGCTCGAGCACCTCATCGGCTGGGACCTCTGGGTCGGAGAGTGGGGCGAAGCGCACGCCGACCAGATCGAGATCGTCGGTTACCTGGTCGGGATCCTGATCGTCGCCGGCGCGGCCGTGCGGTTCGGGATCGGATCGAGCGGGGTCCCGTGGTCGGTCATCGCGGTGCTGTCGATCGTGATCTTCGCGCGCATTCTGTTCGAGCTGCGCGTGTTGTACGGAGCGGCGGACGCGAAAGCGCTGATGATCGCCGCCCTCCTCGTGCCCGTGTTCCCGATGCCGTGGCTCCTCTCGCCGGGGAGGGATATCTCCACGCTGGCGTACCTGCCGTTCCCGATCTCGCTCCTCACGAACGCGGCGCTGTTCTCCCTCGCCGTTCCGATCGGGCTCGCCGTGCGCAACCTCAAGCGGGGGGAGTTCTCCGTCCCCGAGGGGTTCGTGGGGTACTCGCTGCCCGTCCGCGAGCTCGGTTCTCGGTTCGTCTGGGTGAAGGACCCGTCGGTCCCCGAGGAGGGCGTGGACGAGGCCGAGACCTCGGACGATGACGACCGCCACCGGGCCGAGCTCGCGAAGAGGCTCGAAGCGAGGGGGATCGGTCGCGTGTGGGTGTCTCCCCAGATCCCGCTGGTCGCGGTCATGGCGCTCGGCGCGGTGGCGGCGCTCCTCGCCGGGAACGTGCTCCTCGACCTGATGCTGCGCTTGTAGCGGCGAGCGCCGAGGCGAGCCGGGGCCGCCGACAGAACCGGTCGAATACGTCCCGCCGTTCCGAAACCTTTTTTGCGCCCGGGGCCGCCCTACCGAGCGGGGCACGAGATGGCGCGCAAGGCGAAGAGCGCGCCGATCCGCGTGCTGATCGCGAAGCCCGGTCTCGACGGGCACGACCGGGGGGCGAAGGTCGTCGCGCGGGCCCTTCGGGACGCCGGCATGGAGGTCATCTACGCGGGGCTGCGCCAGACCCCCGAGGAGATCGTCCGCGCCGCCGTGGAGGAGGATGTCGACCTCATCGGCCTGTCGATCCTCTCGGGGGCCCACATGGCCCTCTTCCCCCGGGTCCTGCGGCTCCTCAAGGCGGAGCGCGGAGGCAAGATCCCCGTGTTCGCGGGGGGAATCATCCCGGACGAGGACGTCCGCCGCCTGAAGCGGCTCGGGATCCGGGCGATCTTTGGCCCGGGGACCTCGCTCGACGAGATCGTTCGGACCGCGACGCGCCTCGCGCGCGGCCCCGCATGAACCGACGTACCGCCGTACCGGCGCTGGCCCGGTCGATCGTGCGGGGGGACCGACGCGCCCTCGCCCAGGCGATCTCCGCGGTCGAGAACGGCGCTCCGTCGGCCGGCCCGATCCTCCGTGCGCTCTACCCCCGGACCGGCCGGGTGCCCGTCGTCGGCCTGACCGGCCCGCTGGGCGTCGGAAAGTCGAGCCTGCTCAGCGTCCTCGTCGCGCACCTGCGATCGCTCGGACGGACGGTCGGGATCGTGGCGGTCGACCCGTCGAGCCCGTTCTCCGGTGGGTCGGTGCTCGGCGACCGGATCCGGTTCGACCACGCCCCGGGCGACAACGGGGTGTTCTTCCGCTCGATGGCGAGCCGGGGCGCCGCCGGCGGGATCGCGGTCACCACCCGCGAGGTCGTCCGCCTGGTCGAGGCCGCCGGCTTCGACCTCATCCTGGTCGAGACGGTGGGCAGCGGACAGGTCGACATCTCGATCCGCGACGTCGCGAGCACCCGGGTCGTCGTGCTCGTCCCCCACCTCGGAGACGAGGTGCAGACCCTCAAGGCCGGCCTCTTCGAGATCGCCGACATCTTCTGCGTGAACAAGTCGGACCTCCCCGGCTCGGAGCTCGCCGAGCGCGACCTCTCCGAACTCGCCGCCCTCGGGCCGGCCCGGGACGGCTGGCGGCCGACCGTGGTGCGGACGTCGACGGTCACGCCGTCGGGCCTCCCCGCCCTCTGGGGCGCGATCGATGCCCACGAGAAATATCTCGACGCGACCGGCGCGCGCGCCGCCGGAGAGCGGCTGCGGTTGACTCGGGAGATCGTGGAGCGCGCCCGCGACCGCATCTCCGCCGAGCTGCTCCACCGCATCGATCGGGATCCGAGGCTCCGGGCGCTGCTCGACCGGGTCGCGGCGCGGACGCTCGACCCCCGCAGTGCCGCCGACCGGCTGGTCTCGGACCTCGGGCGCCGCCGGTAGTGACGAGCGCATGCCGAACACGGAGCTCGAGCTCGCCTTCGGCCTCCTCGCGGTCGCCGGTGGGCTCGGCTACTTCGTCTTCGCCACGTTCGCCTACGGCGCCGGTTACCAGCCGACCCCCCGTCGAGCGGTCGAATCGATGCTCCGGCTCGCGGAGGTCGGCCCGGCCGACACGGTCTACGACCTCGGGGCGGGGACCGGTGCGATCGTCTTTCGCGCCGTCCGGGTCTACCGCGCCCGAGCGCTCGCCGTCGAAGTGGAGCCGATCCGGGTCGCGGTCCTGCATCTGCGGCGACGGCTCGGTCCGGGCGCGGAGCGGATCCAGATCCGCTGGGGGAACTTCTTCTCCCTCAGCTTCTCGGAGGCGACGGTCGTGACGGCGTTCCTGTGGCCCGGGGCGATGGAGCGACTGCGCGCCAAGTTCGAATCGGAGCTGCGACCCGGGACGCGCGTGGTGAGCCACCACCACGCGATCCCCGGCTGGACGCCGACGGTGGTCGACGCCCCGAACCACGTGTTCTTCTATCGCTGGCCCGAGGCGGAGGGCGTCCCGGCCCCCGCTACGGGTGGTACTTGAGCCAGAGGCCGACCCCGAACAGGAGCACTCCGACGATCAGGAGCCCTCCCGCGAGCCAACCTGCGTTCGCGCTGAAACTGCCCTCGTAGACCTCTTCGGGGGCCATCGCTAATAAAAATACGCCGCCGTGGTTTATCTGCGTTCGATTCGAACTGCGGACTAAGGGATCGTCCCGCCGATCTGCCCATGGATCCCGAAGTAGGCGATCGCCACGCCGATCGCGATCGACGCCGCGAAGGTGACGACCACGAACGCGGTGGGGAACGGGGACGACTCTACCGGGGCGGCCATCGAACGACCACCGAGCCCGAGTTCAAGAGTCGTCGGTTCGTTCGCGGCCTATTCGTCCTTCTTGGGGTGGGCCGCCTTTTTGGGGGCCGGCTTTGCTTCGGCCGGCGCCTCGGCGGGGGGTTCTGTGGCCGCCTTCGCCGGCTTCTCTGCCGCCTTCGGCTCGGCGACCGGGGTCACGTACTCCTCGACGACCCGGATCGTCTGCGGCTTGAGCTGACTGCGGATCCGGTCGATCACCCGGGGCTTCGCGGCCATCCAGCCGATATCGAACTTCGACCGGTCGGGGATCTTGAGCGTGACCGTGTGCTCATGGGTCTCGATGTGGAACTCGGCGGAGCGTCCGTACTGCAGCTCAATGATCGACCGGACCTGCTCGGCCGGCTCGTCGATCTTCGAGACGGCCCGGAACTTCCCCCGCACCTTGCGCCCGGCGAACGGCGGGTTGAAGTCGACCCGGACCCGGGCGGCGGTCAGCTGGACGACGCGGCCGCGTCGCCCCTCGATGGTGAGGGTGGTGCCGAGGTCGAGGTGCGCGTCCTCCTTGCGCATCTCGGGGAGGCGTTGGATCTCGTGCATGGAGAACAGCTCGATGAGATCCGGATCCCTCTCCCCGAACGCATCGGCGGGAGAGAACTCGCGATCGACCTCTTCGCCGATCTTGAGCCCGAGGAGGGAGTTCTCAATGCCGGCCGGGAAATAATCCCCGCCGATCTGGTGCGCGCGGGGACCCCAGGTGGTCCCTTCGGCCGGTTCCCCACCCGCTTTCCGGGCGACCTCTTCCCGCGTCGTGTCGAGGAGTTCGCTCTTCCCTCCGATCTCGGACCAGAGCTCGAAATCGAGGCGCACGATGTCGCCGGAGTGCGTGACCCCGTCATCGCCGGTGGACTTGGATGTCATCGTCCCGCGGAACCGGTCGGTTGGATAAGGTTTTCCGGACGAATCGCCGGCCGCCGCTCAGGGCGCCCCGCGCCGGGCGGCGGCCATCTCGGCGATCGTCTGGTCGATCGCGCCGGCGCTCGTCGTGTGAGGCCGCCAGCCCAAATGCTCGATCCGGTCGATCGAGAGCAGCGCCTGCGGCACGTCCCCGACCCACCCCCGGTCGCCTCCCCGGTACTCGATGCGGGCGCGGCCTCCGTGGGCGACGACGACCTTCTCGGCGATCTCCCGGACCGACGTCCGGTCGCGGGTTCCGAGGTTGAATAGATTCACCCGATCGGTGGCCCGCTCGCTCGCGACGAGCATGCCGTCCACGCAGTCCTCGGTCCGGAGGTAGCTCTTCGACTGCCGCCCGTCGCCGAGGACCTCGAGCCGGGACGGGTCGCGACGCAGCTTCTCGAAGAAATCGTAGAGGACGCCGTGGGTCATCCCCGGCCCGATGATGTTCGCGAACCGGAAGACGAACATCTCGAGCTGGTAGGATCGCGCATAGGCGAAGCACATCCCCTCGGCCGCGAGCTTCGACGCCCCGTAGAGCGACTCGGGCTCGAGCGGGCCGTAGCTCTCCGGCGTCGGAAGGATCGTCGCGCTGCCGTAGACCGCGCTGGTGGACGAGAAGAGGAACCGCGGGACGCGCTGGGTCCGGGCCGTCTCGAGGACCTGGAACGTCGCCCGCGTGCCGTGCTCAAAATCGATCGTCGGGTCGGCCGAGCCGCGGGAGATGTCCGTGTTCGCGCCCAGATGCCATACCTCGGCGGCACCGGATAACGCCGACGCGTAGGCGCGCGGATCCCGCAGGTCCGCCTCGAGGAGGGTCAGCGCCGGGGTCGCGGACGGGTCGGGCAGATGGTCCCGTCGGCCGCTCGAGAAGTTGTCGATGACCCGGACCTCTCTCCCGCGAGCCAGCAGGGCCCGCACGAGGGTGGAACCGATCGCCCCGGCGCCCCCGGTCACCACCGCCGGGCCGCGGGACGTTGCCGCCGTCATTCCGGGAGCGCACGGAGCTACGCAAGCATATATATGCGAAGGCTCGCCTAATTCACCCCCACCTTCTCACGCGAGTGTGCACGGATGCGAACGTACGTCCGGATGACTTTCCACTCCGAAGGAGCCAGCCCGCTCAAGGTCCTGGAGGCGATGCGGGCCCTCGGATTCGAAGAATCGATGGGGCTGCACGATTTTGTGTACAAGTGGAAGGAGAAGACGTCGGTGGACGACGTGATTCGATTGATGACCGACATGCACGGTCGTCTTCGAGGTCTCGATGTCAACTACGAAATCACGACGATCTCCTAGCGACCGGTCGACGCCCGCTCCTCCGCCGCCGCCCGCCGAGCGGGCGGGGGCGGACCGGCTGCAGCAGATCGTCCTCCTGCACCTGCTCGACCACCGGGGCCAGCAGGTCCGCTTCGAGGCGTCCCACTGGGCGACCGAGATCGGCATCCTCCGTCGCTTTCCGGAAGAGGACCCCGCGCTCCTGAAGGGCGCGATCCGGTCGCTCGAGATGACGCGGATGATCTACCGACGCATCCAGTACGTCGTCGGGTACTCTGAGCCGAAGCACGTCTTCTCCCTCACCCCGTCCGGCCACCGCAAGGCGCTCGAGTACCGCATCGAAGCCGGCGGCGCGATCGACTCCGCGGCCCATCCACCCCCTCCCGAGCCGGACGACAGCTGGAGCGGTCGCGCCCCCGAGCCGAGCGCCTAGGGCGCATGGCGGAACTTACCGGGCCACACGTAGCGCTTCGGCCGTTCTCGGCCGGGGACGCGCGGGAGGTGTTCCCGTGGTACAACGACCCCGAGATCGTCGCACCGTACGACCGGTTCGGGGCCGATACCTACGACGAGTTCGTCCGGTCGATCGAAGCGGCGCCGGCGGATCCGGCTTCGCTCGCGCCCCGGTTCGCCGTGGTGCGACGGACCGAGGGCGACCTGGTCGGGATCGTGGGGCACTACCGCGCCCACCCGGTGCTCGAGACGGTCGATGTCTGGTACATCCTGGGTCGCCGGGAGGCCCGGGGGAAAGGGCTCGGGCGGGAGGCGGTCGGCCTGCTCGTCTCGCACCTGTTCGCCACCGAAACGGTCGAGCGGATCGGTGCGACCTGCGACGTCGAGAATCTGCCGTCGATCCGGCTGCTCGAGGGGTTGGGATTCCGACGGGAGGGGACGATGCGCTCGATCCTGTTCCACCACGGCCGGTGGCACGACGTGCACGCCTACGGCGTTACGCGCTCGGAGTGGGGTTCGAGGGAGCCCGCAGCTCCAGGGTAACTCGGGCGCCCCCGTCCCCGAGGGACGTCGGGGGCGCGAGCGTCACGGCGCCGATCTCGCCGGTCGATCGCAGGTGGGTTCCCCCGCAGGGGCAGACGTCGAGCCCCTCGATTTGAATGACGCGCACAGGGTCGACCTGGACGGGGAGCGGCACGAGACCGGAGCGGGCCGAGGATGGGTTTTGATCCCACTCGGCGCGCGAAACATGGCTTACGGTCACTGGTCTCGGGTGGGCCCCGGCGTCGGCGAGGTCCTCGGCGCACCGGTCGATGATGCCGGGGTCGAGGGGTCCGTCCAGGTCGAGGGAGGCCCGCATCCCCGAGAGGGACGCCTTTCGGGTCCGCCGACCGGTCCGTTCGAAGATCCGCGCGCTCAGCAGATGCTGCGCGGTGTGCAGTCGCATGTGTCGGTGTCGTCGTTCCCAATCCAGCGTGCCGTGAAGCTCGTCCCCGATCGCGGGCCGAGCGGGGGAGGCGCCGGACGACTTCACGCGATGCACGACGGCCGGACCGGATTTCGACACGTCGACGACCTCGAGGCGCGCGCCGTCCGCGAGCTCGAGGGTCCCCCGGTCGCACGGCTGGCCTCCCCCGGTCGGATAGAAATACGTTCGATCGAGCACGACCGCACCGGGTGGAAGCGCCACGACGTGCGCCCGGAACGTGCGCACGTACGCGGCCGGCATGTCGGCGAGGTACGCGAGCTCGGTCACGCCGCGGGGCGTGTCGTCCGGCGGGAAAACAGCTTCCGACCGTCAGCGGGCCGGGCAACCTTTTTAGCGGGGGTCGATGTGGTGCGCGCCGAGGCATCGAATGTTCAAGCTGCGCGTCAAGATGGAAACCCTCCGCGAGGTCGTGGAGGTCGTTTCCACGCTCGTGAGCGAGGTCAAGCTTTCGATCTCGAAGGACGGTCTCGAGGCGAAGGCGGTCGACCCGTCGCACGTGGCGATGCTCGTCCTCAAGCTCCAGAAGGGGATCTTCGAAGAGTTCACCGGCGAACCGACCGAGATCGGTGTCGACGTCGAGAAGCTCAAGGAGGTGCTCCGGCTCTCCAAACCGGGCGACCTCATCGACCTATCGTTCGACGGGAAGAGCCGCCTCGTCGCGACCGTGGGGCGGATCACCCGGCAGATGGCGGTCGTCGACCCGGCCGGGATCACCGACCCGAAGGTCCCGAACGTCAGCCCTCCCGCGACGGTCACCGTGAAGACGGAGGATGTCCGCCAGGGGATCCGCGGCAGCGAGAGCTTCACCGACCACGTCACGCTCACGCTCGAGCCCGACGCGTTCACGATGCATTCCGAGGGAGACACGGACCGACTCGACCTTCGGATCCCGAAGGATTCGCTCAGTCGGCTCGACGTGAAGGAGTCGGTCAAGAGCATGTATCCGCTCGACTTCTTCTCGGGGATGGTGAAGTCGATCGGGGCGGAGGAGACGACGCTCCATGTCGGGAACGAGTATCCCCTCAAGATCGAGTTCGCGATGAGCGCGGGCCGCGGCGAGGGACGCTACCTGCTCGCGCCGCGGGTCGAAGAGGACTGAGCTCCCGTCGGGCCCCTTCCCGAGGGCAACCCCTATTATCCGGGCGACGCTGCGCGCCGGTCCGTGACCGCCGAGCGCTCCCGCCGGGTCGCCATCCTATCGGCCGTGCGGACACCGATCGGCCGGTTCGGCGGCTCGTTCAAGTCGGTGCGCGCCCCCGTCCTAGGTACGATCGCGGCGCGGGGCGCGATCGCCGAGTCGGGCATTCCCGCCGAGGAGATCCAGGAGGTCCTGTTCGGCGAGGCGATCCAGGCGGGCGTCGGCCAGAACCCGGCCCGGCAGGTGCTCCGCGGCGCCGGCATCCCGGACACCATCGGGGCGGCGACCGTCAACATGGTCTGCGGTTCCGGCATGAAGGCGATCCACTGGGGCGATCTCGCGATCCGGGCCGGCGACTTCGACCGGGTCCTCGTCGGAGGGATGGAGAGCATGTCGAGCGCCCCGTACCTGCTCGAGGGCCGGATGCGCTGGGGATCGCCGCCCGGACCGCACCTCCTCGACGATGCGATGCAGCGGGACGCGCTGATCGACGCCTATGACGATCACGAGCTCATGGGCATGACCGGCGAGCGGATCGCGACGAAGCTCGGCCTCACCCGGGCCGAGGTCGACGCGTTCGGAGTGCGCAGCCACCTGCGCGCCTCCCGCGCCGTCGCGGACGGCACGTTCGCGCGGGAGATCGTCCCCGTGCCGCCCGACGCAGCCTCCACCTCCTCCGGTCTCGATCACGACGAGGGACCGCGGCCCGACACGACGCTCGAAGGTCTCGGGCGCCTCCAGCCCGCGTTCACCCCGAAGGGACTGCTCACGGCCGGTAATTCATCGAAACTGTCGGACGGAGCGGCGGCGCTCGTCCTCGCGAGCGAATCCGAGGTCGTCCGCCGGGGTCTGACCCCCCTCGCCTGGATCCACTCCGCCGCCGAGAGCGGGGTCCACCCGCGCGACGTGATGGAGTCGCCGATCCCGACGGTGCGCGACCACCTGGCGAAGACCGGTCTAAAGCCATCCGACTTCGACCGCGTCGAGCACAACGAGGCCTACGCCTCCGCGTCCATCGCCGTGCAACGCACCTTCGGATTCACCGAGGAGCAGTTCAACGTCCACGGCGGGGCGATCGCGCTCGGCCACCCGATCGGGGCGAGCGGGGCCCGGATCGTCGTTTCGCTCGTCCACGAGCTCGCCCGGTCGCGAGGGCGGCTCGGCCTGGCCACCCTGTGCATGGGCGGCGGGAACGGGCTGAGCCTCGCGGTCGAACGCCCGTCCTAGACGAGCGCGAGGCCGGTACGGTCCTCGATCGATCGGAGCGCGGCGCGCGCTCGGGTCCTCTCTCCGGGGGCGACCCGGCCGGTCGGATCTCGCTCGATCTCGCGGACGAACGCCCGGAGGCGGTCGAACGCGCGGTCGGTGCGAAGTCCCCCGAGCAGCTCGTGGCGTACGTGCTCGGCGACCGCTCGGGCCGCCGCGGCCGACCCGCGTCCGCCGCGGCCGGGAGCGATCCAACTCGCGAGAGTGCGCCGGATCGACTCGTACTCGCGCTCCGCGCGGGCGAGCTTTCGAGGATCCCAGGCGAGCCGGTCGGGATACGGCCGGTCGAGCAGGTACCACCGCAGGGCGCTCGGCCCCACGGCGGCGAGCGCGGTCCGCAACGGGACCAGGTTGCCGACCGACTTCGACATCTTCGCGCCGCCCTCCAGGACGAACCCGCAGTGGAGGTAGACGTGCGAGAACGGGCGCCCCTCGAGCTCGAGGGCGACCTCGTTCTCCGCGTAATGGTGCGGGTACATGAGGTCCCGAGCGCCGCCGTGGAGGTCGACCGGCACCCCCAGGAGCCGCTCCGCCATCGCAAAGCACTCGAGGTGCCATCCGGGGACGCCGCGTCCCCACGGGCTCTTCCAGGACGGCCGGGGGGGCTCCTGGCGTTTCCAGATCATGAACGAGCGCCCGTCGCCGCGGTCCGGGCGGTACGGGTGACGGGGCTCCGGGACCGCCCGGGCGGCGAGATCGGCCCCGGAGAGGAAGTTCGCTCCGGCCGGCCGGTCGGGCGGTTCGTAGTACCATTCGTCCCCCGTGCGGCGGACGCGACCGGTCCGTTCGAGCGCGCGTCCCACCGCGATCATCGCGGGGACGTACTCGCTCGCGCGCGGACGCGCCTCGGGAAGGCGCACGCCGAGCGCCTCGAGGTTGCGGAAGAAATCTCGCTCCTCCCGCCGGGCGAGCGCGCGCGGGCTCGTCCCGAGGGCCGCGGCCCGGTCGTCGATCTTGTCCTCGACGTCCGTGACGTTCATCACGTGACGGACGGGAGTCCCCTCCGCCTCGAGGACGCGGCGGACGACGTCGAAGTAGAGATACGTCGACCCGTGCCCGACGTGCGCGTGGTCGTAGACGGTCGGGCCGCAGACGTAGAGGCGGACGGCCGGCCCCGCACGGGGCCGGACCGGCACGCGCCGTCCCGACAATGAATCGTCGAGCCGGAGCTCCATGCGCGACCGGTTTCGCGGTGGGCGGGAATAACCCTTTGGGGAACCGCGCCGACCCCCTCGCACCCCGCCACGGGCCGGGCGCGGGGGGCCGTCGGCCGGTTCCCTCGAAGCGCTAGGTTGAAGAGAGGCGCCCCCGTGGGCCGGCCGAGCCTCCATGGAAACGCTCTACCTGCTCGTCGAGACCGAGATGGGCAAGCTGGACGAGGTGATCCGTCGGATGCAGGGGATCCCGGGGGTCGCCGAGGTCCAGGCCGTCACCGGCCCGTTCGACCTGATCGTGAAGGTCGAGGCGGCGCACATCAACCAGGCGCTCGACATCGTGGTCCACAAGATCCGCCGGATACCCGGGATCAAATCGACCGAGACGCTCGTCACCGTCGCGCTGACGTAGCTCCCGACGCGCCGGTCTAAAGAGGCCGCGGGAACCTGCGGGCCCGATGATCGCCGTGGGATCTCCCGCCCCCGAGTTCGAAGCGCCCGACCAGGATGGCCGACCGTTCCGCCTCTCGTCCCTGCGCGGAGCTCCGGTCGTGCTCTACTTCTATCCCCAGGCCGACACGCCGGGGTGCACCCGGGAGTCCCAGGGGTTCCAGGAGCAGCTTGCGGAGTTCACGAAGCACGGGGTCCGCGTGGTCGGCGTGAGCGTCGACGACTGCCCCGCCCAGAAGGCGTTCGCCCAGAAGTACGGCCTGTCGTTCCCGCTGATCGCGGACTCGAAGAAAGAGGTCGCGACGAGGTTCGGCGTGCTCGGGCCGGGAGGAAAGGCGCGCCGGGTAACGTTCCTGATCGACCGCGCCGGCGCCGTGATCGAGGTGGTCGACAACGCCCCGACGGCCACCGCGCACGTCGAGCGCGCCGCCGCCCGATTCCTCAAGGCGTAGACGGCGTCGGCTCGGCTTCCCCCGCCCCGCTCGCGGGCTCGCTCGTGGCCGGAGCCGGCGGCGTCCGCCGCCCGGAGAGGTTCCAGACGCGGTCGCCGAGCAGCTGTAGGGCCGACGGCACGAGGTACGTCCGCACGATCATCGCGTCGAGGATCACCGCGACGGCGACCGCGAACCCGATGGCGCGGATGAGCGTGAACTCCGCGATCACGAGCGCCCCGAAGGCGCAGGCGAGGATGATCGCGGCCGCGGTGATGATCCCGCCCGTCCGGGCGACCGCCTCGATCGCCGCCCGACCGGCCGGGCGGCCGTGGAGCCGCTCCTCCCGGACGCGCGTCAAGAGGAAGATGTTGTAGTCGATCCCCAGGCCGAGGACGAGCACGAACAGGATCGTGCGCACGTAGAAGAACAGCGGGAATCCGATCAGCCGGTCGAGGACCAGGTAGGTCAGCGCCCACGCCCATCCGATCGAGAGGCCGATCGTCCCGACCGCCATCAGCGCGATGATCCAGGAGCGCAGGACGACGACCAGGACCGCGACGAGGCCGAGGGTCACGGCGACGATCATGTACTCGGTGGCGAGGTTCGTCTCGGCGGCCAGGTCGCGGATCACGGGCGCCGCGCCTCCGTAGACCGAGTCGGTCACGGCGGGATGATCGGCGGCGTACGCCGTGAACGACGTCTCGACCGCATCGACCGCCGTGACGGCCGACTGGGAGAGCCCGGTGGATCGGGTCTGAAGCGAGAGGAGCACCGTCCGCCCGTCCGTGCCGACGTAGCCCGTCAGGAGCGAGAGGAGGTTCGCCTGGAGCGCCGGGGGCAGATGGGCGAGATCGAGCCAATCGGAGATCGACGCGCCGGTCGGGCCGACCGGCGAGGAGACGGCCGCGATCCCGGGAGTCGCGTTCGCGATGTCGGTGAGGTTGGCGAGGTCCTCGAACTCGACCGTGTTCGTGACGTTCCCGACGTGCAGTGGCGCGGCGAACGTGACGAGCGCGTACGACGGGGTGGCGAACCCGGGCCCGAACTGGACCGCGACGTCCGCGAGCCCGTTGGTCGCGGGCTGCCCGCTCGGAAGCTGCCCGTAGTAGTCGTACGAGATCGGCACGGCGAGGGCGAGCACCACGAGGGGAATGGAGACGAGCAGGATCGCTCCGACGACCGAGCCGGCCCGCCGCTCGGAGAGCCGTCCGGCGCGATAGAAGTACGTCTCCTGGCGCTCGATCCGGCCCGAGACGAGCGCGGCGCGGCGTCGGAATCGATCGCCCGTCGTCGGCCAGAAGATCCTCGGCCCGATGAGCGCGAGCGCGGCGGGGACGAGGGTGAGCGACATCAGCATCGTGATCAGGATCGCGAGGCTCAGCACCATCCCCCACTGGGAGAGGAGCGCCACGCCGGAGAACGCGAGCGCGAGGGTGACGAGGATCGCCGTCGACCCGCTGGTCGCCACCGACTGGCCCGCCCAGCGCATCGAGGTGACGATCGCGTCGTGGGACGACCGCCCCCCGACGAGCTCCTCGCGGTACCGGGCGACCAGGAAGATCGAGTAATCGGTCCCGACGCCGAGCACGAACACCTCCTCGAGGGTCAGCGCGGAGGAGTCGACGTGCTGGATCAGCGTTCCGACGAGCACCGTGCCGCCGAGCCCGAGCAGGAGGGCGATCGCCAGCCCCCCGAACGTCACCAGCGGCGTGAGCGGCGACCGGAAGTAGATCATCGAGATGACGAGGAGCAGGCCGACCGTCAGCGGGAGCACGAGGCTCAAGGAGGAGCTGACCGCCTGCTGGCTCAGGAGATCGAGCGGCGCCGGTCCGGTCTCGGCCACGGCGATCCGGTCGCTCAAGTCGGAAGCGTGCACCGTGGACGCGACGATCGTTGCGATCCGGGGGAGGTCGGCGTAGACGGGGTCGCCGCCGCTCGCGTTCGTGGCGTCGTCCGCCACGGAGAACGACACCTCCACGATGCTCGCCGTGCCGGCGGCGTTGACGAACTGCGTGTAGATCCCCCGCGGGATCGGGATCGGCTCGTGGCCGATCGTGGCGTTCGAGACGGTGTCGCGCGCGAACTTCGCGGCCCCTACCGCGGAGACCGCTCCCGTGGGGAACGTGCCCCAGACCTTGAGGATCCACGACGCCGCGAGGCCGCTTTCGTTGCCGAGGATCTCGGAGACGAGTGCCTGCGTTTCGGCCCAGCCCGCCGTGGCGTTGCCGACCCCCATGCCGACGAGGGTCGCCGCGCCGATCGAGGGGTCCATCGGCAGGAGCGTGGCGAGCTGCCCGGCGAGCCCCGCGCGGGTCGCATTGTCCGCGCAGGATGCGACGCGGGCCGCGCCGGAGAGCGCGCCGCACGCGAACGTTCCGTTGAACTTCGCGTAAAAATCTCCGAGGACGGTGAGCGGTTCGCCGGAGAGGGACGCCGCCGTGTCGTTGTAGGCGGTCGGGTTCCACTCGGTCGGGGTGCGGCTCCCGTTCGTGATCAGCGACTCCCACGTGGCGAGGAAGGCGACCGGCGGACCCCAGAGCAGCCGCGCAGAGGCGTTCACGCTCGTGGGCAGGGACGGCGCGGCGGCGAGCGCCGGGGCGAGCGCGGCCCCCGCGAGCTCCGCCTGGCCGGCGAGGTACGCGGCGTACTCGGTGTAGACGCTCGCGACCGACCCCACCTCCGAGAGCGACCGGTCGGTGACGATCGCCGCCGTCACGTTCTCGACCAGCTTCTGGGCGTGGAGGTCGGTGAGGTTCGGACCGTAGAGCAGGATCGTCTCCGCCGAGCCGCCGGTCGAGTTCGGGAACAGCTCGGCGAGGCGCGCGGCCGCGTGCGCGCTGGGGGCGCTCGCGGGGGTCGAATCGGTCGAGTTGGTCGTCACGGAGCCGAGGAGAGGGAGGAACGGGACGGTGACCACGAGCAGGGCGATCCAGAACGCGACGGGGTACCACGGATGCCGGACGATCCAGCGCCCCAGCCCTCCGAACAGACGGCCCCCCTCGGGGGTCCGGCCACCGGTTTCCGTGCTCACGGGGGCTCCCGGGGATGCGCCGAAGATAACCTTACCCGGCCGGAGCCGCCCCGCCGGGAGCGGGGGGTCGCCCGGACCGCTTCCACTGGGCGGGGAATCGGGCCGGGTCGACGAAGACGCGGGTGCCGCCGACGACCCATCCGTGCGGCACCTTCGTGAGCTCCGCCGCGTCGTACTGCGCGACCCCCGTGGCGACGAGCTCGCCGCCCGCGGTGAGCAGGGCGACGTGGGCCCCTTTCGAGAACGAGCCGACGACCCGGACGATCCCGCCGCTCGCGAGCCCCGCGCCGTGGGCGACCGCGCTGGCGGCGCCGTCCTTGAGGACGATCGTGGGGAACTCCTGCCAGACCTCGCGGATCGGGTGGAGCGCGGCGAGCAGCGGCGCCGGATCGCCGGCGTGGTCCGCCTCCACGGCGTCGGCGAGGCCCATGAGCGTCACGGACGCCTTCTCGTCGAACGGTCCCGTGGCGATCCGCCGCAGCTCCTCCAGGTGCCCGCCGGCCCCCAGCGCTTCGCCGAGGTCGACCGCGAGCGTTCGCACGTACGTGCCCGAGTCGGCGACGACGTCGAGGATGGCGCGCGGTCCGTCGGCCTCCACGGTCTCGAGTCGGTGGATCGTCCGCACTCGGCGCTCGCGCTTGACGGCGGAGCGCACGGGCGGGGTCTGGTAGATCGGCCCCGTGAACTCTCCGATCGCCCGCTCGAGGTCCCGGGCGGGGACCCGGGAGTGGAACGTCGCGGCCCCGATGTACCGCTTCGGGAACTCGAGGACGAGCGGCAGGAGCTTGAGCGCGGGGCCGACGCCGACCCAGAGGAGGCCGGAGACGTTCGGGTCGAGCGTGCCCGCGTGTCCGGCCGTCGGGACCCCGAGGAGGTCGCGCGCCCACGCGGTCACCTGATGCGAGGAGGGGCCTCGAGGCTTGTCGAGCAGCAGGAAGGCGCCCTCGGCCATGCGCGCGACGACGGGCGCGGAGAGGTCGGTCACGGGCCCCCGTCCACGCGGTTCAGGTACTCGACGATCGCCCGCGCGACCGTCGGGGCGTCCTGCCGGGTCGAATCGACGGTCAGGTCGGACGGCTCGTGCGCGAGATCGATCCCGTAGAAGGCGAGGTAGCGGGTCCGTTCGCTCGCCTCGCGCACGCGCATCGCCGCGAGCGCGGCGTCGAGCGCCACGCCGTCGCGCGTCGCGATCCGC
>JBAUAJ010000030.1:0-1671 GCA_049675585.1 Thermoplasmata archaeon | reverse complement strand
CCCGAACGCCTTCGCGCGCTCGGACAAGTCGCGGATCGGGGAGTGCTGCGCCTCGGGCGTCGACTCGGCCCACTTGTTGTGCTCGAGCACGAAGAGCGCGGGCACCCGCCAGAGCTGCGCGAGGTTGAGCGCCTCGTGGAAGGTGCCGATGTTCGTCGCCCCGTCGCCGAAGAACGCGACCGCAACGCGAGGCTCGCCGCGCATCTGGAACGCGAGGGCCGCGCCCGTGATCTGAGGCAGCCCACCGCCGACGACCGCGTTCGCGCCGAGATTGCCCCGCTCGACGTCGTAGAGGTGCATCGAGCCGCCGTAGCCGTGCGAGCAGCCCTCCTGCTTGCCATACAGCTCGGCCATCAGCTCGTTCGGGTGCGTCCCCTTGGCGAGCGTATGACCGTGCGCGCGGTGCGTCGAGGCGATCACGTCGCCGTCCTCGAGCGCGCGACAGACGCCGACCGCGCACGCCTCCTGGCCGATCGCGACATGGAGGAAGCCCGGCAGGTCGCCGGCCCGGAAGCGCTCCTCGACCTTCTCCTCGAAGCGGCGGATGAGGAGCATCTCCCGCAACACGTCGTGGAGGTCACTTTTGGCCAGGCTGGCGCGCTGTTCGACCTTTGCCACGGGCCGGAGTGTACGGTTCGCGCCGTGCCGCTCGCCGACCGTTGGAACGCCGTCGAACGTGGCCTGGATCCAAGGTGGACCGAGGTCTCGCTGAGCCTCACGATCAACGACGACACGGCCCGATCCCGCGCTGCAGCGCTGCTCGGGCCGGCCGGGCCGGGCGTCGGGGCCAAGGAGATCCGGTTTGACGTCTCGACCCAGGGAGCCGGCATCGGACCCGAAGCTGCACGGCGACTTCTAGGCAGGATCGACACGGAAGGCATCGTCGGACGGCTCGAGCTCGTCCGGACGCTCGGCGTGCGCCCGGAGCCGGCGCCACCGGCAATCTTGCTCGCGGCTGAGTGGCAGAAAGCCCTCGAGGTGCTCCCGTCCGACTGGAGCGACCTCATCGCCGAGCTCGATCTCGACTCGAGTGCCGACATCGACCGCGGCGCGGTCCTCTGCGCTCCGATCAACCCGATGCAGATCGAGGGCAGACCGGGCTTCGGCTTCCGCTGCGGGCACCAGCGCGGTTACGGCGCCTCCGCCGGGGTGGTATCCCGCTGTCTCGCACGGCTCGACGAGGCCGGGATCACGGGCCACGTCCGGATCACGCGGGCGTTGAGCGACGTGCAGCCCATCGGGACGCAAGGGGCCAACTTCGCCGGCGGGCTCCGGCCCGCATGAACGGACTGTCCGACGCCGCCCAGCGCGTGGCCGACCACGCGCGCTCGTTCGTCCAGCTGGAGGTCCAGCTCGCAACCGCCGAGCTGAAACGGAAAGCAGCTGCGCTCGGCGTAGGGATCGGGCTCATGGTCGCCGCAGCAGTCCTCGCATTCCTTGCTCTCAGCTTCGGTCTCGCCGCCGCCGCGGCAGGCCTGGCGACCACCTCGCTGTCCGTCTGGGAGTCGCTCCTCATCGTCTGCGGCGCGCTGATCCTGCTCACCGCGATCCTCACCTTCATCGGCTACCTCTTGCTGCAGAAAGGGACGCAGCCGCTGCCGGAGCAGGCGGTCGAGGAGGCACGACTGACGGCAGAGGCTCTGCGCAATGGCGACTGAGCCCGACCTCAAG
>JBAUAJ010000029.1:0-1520 GCA_049675585.1 Thermoplasmata archaeon | reverse complement strand
GGATGTGTCCGTTCATCGGGACCGTTTTCGCGGTCTTGATGCTGCTCATGCACCGTCGCGGCGGACGGATAAACGCGGTCTTGTTTTACGGAGCATTGGCCGCCAGTCTGACGCCGTGGTTGTTTTGGGCTTTTTTGTGAGGTAAGGGAGTGACGGGATTTCCCTTGCGGCGGCCTGGGTTCTACAAAGATGCCGCTCCTGCGGCGCTGGAAAGGACGGATGAAGATGCCGGCACGGCTTTGGAGACCGGGGCTGACCCCGTTAGGTTTCGGGTTTGTCTGGATTGCGGGTCGTGGGCGGGTTGGAGGGGGAGTCTGTCGGCGCCGGTGATTGCGAGGAATAAAGGGCCACGAGCCGGGCAATCAGCACGGCCATGAAAAGCGTGCCGGTGATGCCTTCGGCGGCGGCGAGCGTCCGGGCCACGTGCGAGGCGGGGACGATATCGCCATAACCCAACGTGCAGAGGGTGGTATAGCTGAAATAGTAGGCGTCAAAGTTGCCGAGAGCATGGCCGGTGTCGGGCCCGGCCGTGATGGCGAAGGCGCCCGGGGAGCGTTCCGAGACCAGCAGGTACGCGAACATCCAGGTCATGCCGAGGAGGAGGTAGACGGAAAGACCGGCGCAGAGCACCTCCGAATTCACGCGCGGCGCATGCAGGATGAATTGGAGAAGGTTGGCCGTGACAAAAATGATGAACAAGAGGCCGGGTATCAGAAAATATTCATGAGGCACCCCGGGAACGAACTGATGCAGCCAGCGGCCGATGACGGCGGGCGAGGCCAGAATGATGGCGGCAATCAACCGCCGGAGGCTTCCGCCAACCGCGAGCACTCCCGAGGCCAATACCAACGTGAGGAGGCCGCCGTCAACGATGTCCCCGTGCGGCATTTCCTCCACAAACGGCGCGGATGCCAGAAAGAAGACCAGTGCCATCAGGAAGCCGACGGTGGAAAAGCGGAGCCGGCCGAGCTTCAGCGGCCCGGCGGGTTCTGGGCGGGGCTGGGTTGGTGTCATGTTCGCCAAGCTCCCGGTTGTCATTGATTTTTCCAGATCAGTTGGTAGAGGCCGGATTGCATGTGCAGCAAAGGTTGTGCGGCTACCTCCAATCGTAGCGCGCGGCGTCGGCGCGGTCAATGATTCCGGGAGGGACGGACGAGGGCCGACAACGGGTTGGTGAATGATGTCATAATGCGACCCAAATCTCCCGCCACATCATCTGCTCCCATTTGTGAGATGGGTTGTGGTGTGGGACCAGAAATTGAACTGCTCTTGGAGAGGTGCGGGGAAAGGCATGATCCCGGCTGCACCAAAACAACTTGACGTAAGCGCACCCGCGATCCAATTAAGTGGGGCATGAATTTCCGCGCCGTATTCATCGCCATCACCATTGCCACGGCGTTGATATTGTCGGCGTATCTTGTGAACTCGCGCCGGCCCCGCGTGGTCGTGGAACAACCGAGCGCCGCCTTTGTGCGCGCCAGCGGCAAGTGCGCGGAGTGCCATCTGAACACGCAATATTC
>JBAUAJ010000028.1:0-1703 GCA_049675585.1 Thermoplasmata archaeon | reverse complement strand
TCCTCGGCGAGGATCATCCCCTCGGAGACCTGCCCGCGCAGCTTGCGCCGCTCGAGCACGAGCCCGTCCGGCAGCGTCGCACCGGGCAGCGCGACTGCGACCTTCGCCCCGGCGCCGAAGTTCCAGGCGCCGCAGACGATCGAGTACGGCCGGTCCTCCCCCACGTCGACCGAGGTCAGTTGCAGCCGGTCGGCGTCGGGATGCTTCCCCGCCTCGAGGACGTGGCCGACGCGGAAGAGCCCCAGGTCGCCGAGCACGCCGACCCGCTGCACGCCGTTGACCTCGGCCGTCGAGATCGAGAGCGCGTCGGCGATCTCCTGCGCACCCGCATCGACGCCCACGTACTCGCGCAGCCAGCTGAGCGGGATCTTCATCGGAATTGGCGCAAGAAGCGCAGGTCGTTGTCCCAGAACGGGCGAATCCCCGAGATCCCATAGCGGAGCTGCGCGGTGCGCTCGATGCCCATCCCGAACGCGAAGCCCGTGTAATCCTCCTGGCCCCAGCCGACGAACTCGTACAGATACGGATCGACCATCCCCGAGCCACCCATCTCGATCCAGCCCGAGTGCTTGCAAACCGGGCAACCGGCGCCGCCGCAGTTGAAGCACGAGACGTCGGGCTCCATCGAGGGCTCGGTGAACGGGAAGTAGTGCGTGCGGAACCGCACCTCGCGCTCGGGCCCGTACAACTGGCGCATCACGTACAGCAGCGTCCCCTTGAGATCGGCCAGCGTGATCCCCTCGTCGATGGCGAGGCCCTCGAACTGGTGGAAGATCGGGAAATGCGTGGCGTCGATCGTGTCGCGCCGGTAGACGCGGCCGATCGAGACCATGTAGATCGGCGGCCGCCGCTCTTCCATCTTGTGGATCTGCGCCGGCGAGGTCTCCGTGCGGAGCAGCGTCTGCTCGTCGAGGAACAGCGACGCACGCGGCGAGCGCGCCGGATGCCAGTCCGGGAAGCCGAGAGCGTCGAAGTTGTAGCGGGTCGTCTCGACCTCGCGGCCGTCGACGATCTCGTAGCCGAGGCCGAGGAAGATGTCCTCGACGTCGCGGCGCACGAGGGTCGACGGATGGAGCGTGCCGCGCGGGCGGAGCTTCGGAGGCCCCAACAGCTCGGCCGGCAGCGTGACGTCGACCCGCTCGGTCGCGAGCCTCTCCTCGAGCTCTGCGCGCGCGAGGTCCTCCTCCCTCTTGGACAGCGCCGCCTCGACCGTCTCGCGCACTGCGTTGAGCGTCATGCCGGTCTCGCGGTCGCGCACGCCGCGCAGCGCGAGCTTGAGCACGCTCTGGCGGCCGAGGTACCGAACGCGGACCTCGGAGAGGGCGGCGAGAGACCTCGCCTCGGCGGCGGCGGCGAGTGCCTCCTTCTCGAGGTCGTCGGGATCCACGGTGGCGACCTTATCCAACGGTTTCTCCTCCTTTCACGGGCACGGGAACGGTCGGCGGTTCACGCCCCGGCTCGCGCTGCGGAGGAGACGGCGACTTCTAGCGCGCCGACGCCCCGGCGACGAGCCGGGGCTGCGTAAAGGCGAATGCGCGCAGAGCAGACATCTGCTCGGATAGTACCGCCGATGAGCGTATATGACCCCATTGCGTGGCTGTACGACCCCTGGAGCGCCAGCGTCATCGAGGACGTGTCCTTCTACGTCGACGAAGCGCTGGCCGCCGGAGGCGAGGTCCTGGAGCTCGGCGTGGGCACGGGCC
>JBAUAJ010000027.1:0-8698 GCA_049675585.1 Thermoplasmata archaeon | reverse complement strand
CGCGTCGTCCGTCCGCCCGGCACGCGCCGCGGCGATCGCCGCCTCGAGCGACCCCCGGACCGGCCCGACATCGACGCCGAGCGCGATCAGGTCTCGGACCTCATCCGACAGGGGGGCGACCGGCGGGACCGCCGACGGGCCGGCCGCCACGGGGTGCGGCGGTGCGATCCGTGGGGGAAGCTCGACTATCTGCCGAGTGTCGCGCGAGATGGTAACGGTGAGATTGACGTCGATCCCGTGGGGTCCGATGCGGTACGGGTGGAGCCGCACGTCGTGCGAGCTGCCCCGCAGCTTCTCGACGCCGATCGCGCGCACCGTGACGCCGTCGAGTTCCCACCGGAACAGTCGGATCTCGCCCCGCGCGAGCGCCCGCTCGGTCGTCTCAAGATCCTCGAGCGGCGCCTCCACGGTGAGGACCGTCGTCGTGCGGAGGTCGGAGAGGAACCGAAGGAACGTCTGCGCCCCGCCGATCGGGTCGAACCCTTTCATGCAAAAGTACTGGAGCGCGGTCAGCGAGTCGATCGCGATCCGGGAGTAGCGTCGACGGATGACCTCGGAGCGGAGCATCTGCTCGAGCGCGGTGATCGTCACCTCGACGCTCGCGAGCTCGGGGCTGCGGCGGATCTCGGGCGAGATCTGACCGAACGGGGTGATCGCCCGGACCGACGCGATATCCTTGAACGGGACTCGCTCGTAGCGCATCACGTCCGGGATCGCGTCGAACACATCGACCCGGTCCAAGTCGGGGGCGAGGGCCCGGTGGTTGAGTCGGACCTCGTTCGGCGGCTCTTCGACCGTGACGAGGAGCACTCGCTCCCCCCGCCGGACCCCTTCGCAGAGGAATTGCAGGACGAGCTTCGTCTTCCCGGTGCCGGACGGCCCGACGATCAGGTAGGGCCGGTGGGGCACGAGCCCCCCGTCGAGCATCTGATCGATCCCGGGGTTTCCGAGCGGAACGCGACCCTCGGCGGGAGGGGCTGCGGATGGAGGGTCGGCCACGAGGAGTTTCCCGCGACGCTCTACGGTCGCACGGAAACGATGCGGTCTCTGGATTCATCTACTTTTTCCGACATGTACGGAGTTCCGCAAGGGTAATCTTCGCGGGTCGGCCGCGGGCGCCGATGCCGA
This sequence comes from Thermoplasmata archaeon, assembly GCA_049675585.1. Classification (GTDB taxonomy): domain Archaea; phylum Thermoplasmatota; class Thermoplasmata; order Lutacidiplasmatales; family UBA184; genus Lutacidiplasma. The sequence continues at coordinate 7,570 of JBAUAJ010000027.1, read as the reverse complement.
GTTCGCTCGCCGCGGGGCGCCTGCGGATGGCAGCACTGGCGGCGGACCTACCGAACGGATTGCTGACCGGGTTCCGGGCCGGCCGGGAGCTCGCGCTCCCCAACGGCCACGGGTCGACTCGCGTCTTCGCCGTCGGGATGGGGGGCTCCGCCATCGCGGCCGACCTCGTCCGTGGGGTCGTCGAAGCGGAGAGCCGCACGTCACTTTCCGTAGTGCGGTCGAACGCCCTGCCGGGAGGGGTGGATGCGCGCTCTCGAGTCGTGATCCTCAGCTACTCGGGGGAGACCGGGGAGACGTTGCGGGCGTACGCGGCCGCCGGTCGTGCCGGGGCGAGTCGGGTGGTCGTGACCTCCGGCGGAACGCTCGCGGAGCGCGCCGAGGAGGATCGGGTCCCGGTCCTGACGCTCCCCGCCGGGATGCCGGCCCGCGCGGCGATCGGTCATCTGCTCGGCGGACTGCTGGGACTGCTGGATCCGTCGTTCCCGGAGTCGAACGAGCGTCGGGTCGCCGGGATCGCGGAGCGGCTCCGCGCGGAGATCGGTCGGTACGCGCGACCCGCGGGAACCGCCGGGGAGGTCGCGACGCAGCTCGCCGATCGAACCCCATACATCTACGCGGAGAGCAGCTTCGCGGCGCTCGCCCGCCGGTGGGCGACGCAGGTCGAGGAGAACGCGAAGCGGCTCGCCGTCTTCGATGAGGTTCCCGAGGCATTCCACAACGCGGTCGTCGGCTGGAGCCGTATCCGCCCGTCCGAGGCCCGGCAGTGCGCGGCCGTTCTGATCGAGTGGGCCGAGGGGGAAGCCGCGGTGCGTCGGGGGATGCGCGCGTTCGAGCGGGTGCTCTCCCGTCGGTCCGTCCGGACCGTGCGAGTCACCCTGCCCTCGGAGGATCGGCTGGAGGCGCTGTTGCAAGGCGTGGCCTTGGGCGACCAGGTGAGCCTGCGACTCGCCGAACGTGGAAAGGTCGACCCACTCCCGGTCGAGGCGATCGATCGCCTGCGGGCGACGCTGGCCGGGCGATAGGCCGCCGGCCTGGCGCCGACGCACCGGTCAATCCTCGGGGTCGATTCTTCCCGGACCCCGATCGAGTCGGTCGACCGAGGTCGGCCGCCAAACGGCCGCGATCGCGAGCGCCCCGAGGGGGACCGCGGTGAGGTAGAGCCAGAGGTCGGTGAACGTCCCCGACAGCACCGCCGGTGCGAGAGTGCGCGCCGGGTTGAGGGAACTCCCGCTCCAAGGCCCGATGACAGCGGTAGATATCCCGACCACCGACGGCGGGAGGAGGAGTCGCCATCGTCGAGCTCCTTCGCCTCGGTCGGCGAGCAAGAACACCGCGCCGACGAGCGCGGCGGTGAACACGGTCTCCCCGACGAACGCTCGGACGAGGTCGCCCCCCTGCGGTACGGTCGCACCCAGATGGACCCCGGTCCCGAGCAGGACCGCCACGGCCGCGCTCCCGGCGAACGCCCCGGCGATCTGACCTGCCAGGTATGTCGGGATCTCCCGCCAGGCGACGCGGCCGCTGGCGGCGAGAGCGATCGAAACGATCGGATTCAGGTGGGCCCCCGTACGGCGTACGAACAAGAAGATCGGCACGAGAACCGCCGCGAACCAGGCGATGCCCATCTCCCAGGAAGGGATCCCTCCGAACCGGGCCACACCGACGATCGTGCCGGTCCCGATGCCGACCAGAAGGAAGGTTCCGGCCGCCTCCCCCGCAGCCCGGCGGATGAGTTCGCGGCTCACAAGGTCTCGTTGGGGACGGAATGGGTGCCGGCCCGATCGGTAGTGAGCAACTCCGATCGAAGTTCCTCCACCCGTCCGCGAATCTGATCCCTCACGCGTCGGAATCCCGCGTCGTCCAGGGGTTCGGGGTCCTCGAGCCCCCAATCTCGGAGTTCGAGTTTCTTGAGGTGGACGGGGCAGCTCGCGTCATCGAGACATCCCATCGTCACTCGGACGAGCGCGCGGTCCGCCAACGCATCGGAGAGGGCCTGCGGAGGATGATCGGGGAGTGCGAGGCCGACCTCCCGGAGCATCGGACCGGTGCGCCGATGCGCGGCCGGGCCGGGTCGGGTTCCGGCCGAGGTCGCCCGCCAGCCGGGAGCAGGGTCCGCGTTGAACGCCGCCTCGGCGATGAGCGAGCGCGCCGCGTTCTTCACGCAGACGAAGAGGACCAGGCGCTCGGCCATCAGACCGGGGTCGGAGCGCAGCAACAGCAGCAGCCGCCGCCGCAGCAGTCCCCGCCGCAACAGCCGCCGGGGCTCGCGCCGGAGGTTTCGGGGGTCGCATTCGACCGGTCGCAGCACGTCGCGGCTCGCTCGGTGTCGGTCATGGTTCTCGACCACTTCAATAGCTGAAGTGCTAATAAGGCGTCACTACGTACGGACAGAGTGTCGCAATGTTGTGACGTGGACCTCGAGTGTCCCTGCCCGCCGATCGGGATGATCGACGTCGTCGGCAAGAAGTGGGCGGTCTGCGTCATCTCGCTACTCGGAAAGTACGGGACGGTTCGGTTCGGTCCGATCCAGAAGTGCCTGTCGGGGGTGAGTCCGGCGACCCTGACTTCCACGCTGCGAGCCCTCGAACGGGCGCGGCTCGTGCGCCGAGTACCGGTCGACGGACCCCGGGGACCGGTGCGGGCGTACGCGCTCACGGGGACCGGCCGGTCGCTCCAGGAGAGCCTGGCTCCGCTAGCCGGCTGGCTCCGCTCGGTCTGATTCCCGGAAACGGCGCCGTCGAACGCACGGGCGGTCGGCGGGCGGTCCCGGCGAACCGCCAAATAGGCGCACGCCTCCGAGCCCTCGGGTGCTGAGGTAGCCTAGCTCGGCCAAGGCGCCAGATTCGAGATCTGGTGGTGCGTATGCATCGCGGGAGTTCAAAGGACGGTCGGACCGAACGCCGGCTGTCGGAGACTCTCCCCCTCAGCGCCTCCCCCCGCTCGGTGAGGGTCGAAGTGGAGATCGCCCGGGCCGGTGCGTCGCGGATCCATTCGCTCGAAGTTCCGGCGGGCACGCTCCTTCGAGAGGCGATCCGATCGCTCGCGGGGTCTCCGGAGGGATACGCCGTGCTCGTGGACGGGACTCCGGTCCCGCCCGATCTTCCGATCGAGCAGTCCGCTCGATTCGTCGTCGTGCCCACGTTCTCCGGGGGTTGAGAGCGGCTCCGTCCGCGCCCACGCGCCCTCGGTAATACGTCGACTTACCTGAGACGTTAAGGAGCGGGGCACCGTCTCTAGGGGGTCGCGGTGCACTTTGGGGGCGTCCAGCTGTCCGATCTGCGAGCAGCCGATCCCGGCGAACTCTCCCCACTGTGAGGTGTGCGGGTTCCCGACGGCGCTGGCCATCGAGGGACTTCGCGCGGCGAAGTCACCTCCCCCGCCCCCCAGATCCGACGCGCGGGAACCGGGCGACGGCGTACCCCGGCCCCGGGTCCACGCCGCCCCGCCGCCCGAGGCGGAACTGACGAACACGCTCGGTCGCGGTCTCCGGGAGCGGATCGAGCTCTACGCCCCGCTGGGGCGCGACTGCCCGGACGTGACCAACGAAATGTGCGAAGCGGCGCTGAGCGAAGCCAGCGGACGCGTCTCCGAGGCCCTCGAGGTGCTGCGCGCGGCCCAGGGACGGCTCGATCGCCAGGCGAAGGAGGCGATCCGGCGTCGCTGGGAGTCGGCGGCGGACCGGAAGAACGCGCTCCAGCGCACCGGCATCCAGATCGATCTCGGCGACCCGGCGCCCGGCACGCTCGCCGCGGATCCGGCCGAGGAGGCGAGCGACGGAATTCGCCGCTTGGTGTCGGTCGAGGGGCGCCTCGCGAAGTTCGAATCCGACTGGAAGGGAACGCAGGGACTGCTCGCCCAGATCGAGACCCTTCGCCACGAAGCGACCGAGCTCGGGATCGCGCTCGAGGAGGTCCCGTCCGAGATCGACCAGATACGCGAAAAGCTATCCTCCGGCCCCCTACGGGCCGCCGACCTCGACGCGGTCGCGCAACGCGCGGCGGGGACGCTGATGCTGCTGCACGAGATGATACCGACCTCGCTCGAGCAGGAGCTCGGGCGCCACGGCGAATCGCTCGACAAGCTCCCCGACGACGACAGCTCGGGAGAGAAAGCGCGCAAGCTCCACGAGGACGCGGGCCGGCATCTCGCGAAGGGACGCCTCCTCGAGGCCGGTCAGAGCGTGCGCGACCTCCGCCGGGCGATCGTCGAGCTCGAGCACCCGAGCGCACCCCCAGCGCCGAAACCGCGAGCCGACCCGCCGCCTCCTCCGGACGAAGCGGCGCTGGACGTGCTGCTCAAAAAGGCCCGTTCGCTCGCCGGCCGGGTCCGCACGTTGCCTACCGATAGCCCGCTGGCCCTCGAGGCCGCCGCCCAGATCCGCGAGGCGACTGACCTGTTGCGCGCCGGCCGGATGGCCGACGCGGACCGCACGCTGACCGAGCTCATGCGGGCTCTGTCGCGCGAGCAGGAGCGTCGCTAGCGTGGCCGCTCCGTCCGATCCGTTCACGGAGCTGCGCCATCGGCTCGAGGCGCTCGAGAACCAGGGCCAGAAACTCCAGCAGGAAGGGCTTCCGTTCCCGACGCCCCAGATCCGCTCCGCGTTCGACGAGGCCGTGCGTTCGGCCGCTCCGGAAAAGGCGACCCTCGTCGTCAAGCGAGGCGAGGCGCTGTTCTATCGGGTCAGCCGCGACTGGGGCTGGGTCCGCGAGCTGCTCCGGCGCGTCGACGAGCTGCGCGCGATCTCCCAGGACCTCGGGGTCGACCTCGCCCACCTGGACGCGCGCGTCGGCAATCCCCGCGCTCGCCTCATGAGCGAACCGCTCAGCGCGGGATCGCTCGAGAAGACGGCGGCGAGCGCGTCGCTCGCCCTCGCCGTCCTGAACGACGCGGTCCCGAAGTTCTGCGTGCAGGAGGCCCAGAGCCTGGGCACGTCGATCCGGCGCGCCCGCGACCGCGGCGAGGACACGCTGGCCGCTGCGACTTCTTTCTCGAAGCTGCTCCAGGCGATCCAGGACGAGAATCTCACGGGGGCGACCCAACGGCTCGTCGAGACCCGACGGATCGTGGCGCGGATCCCGCGCGCGCCGACGGTCGCCCGGATCTCGCCGCTCGAAGAGGAGGAGATCCTGCTCGAGGCGCGCAACCTCGCCCGTCGCTTGCAGCGGATCAAGACGAGCGCCCGCGACGCGACGAGCGCCGCGCGGCTCATGACCCAGGTGCGCGCGGCCCTCGCCGAGGACCGGCGGTTCGGCACCCCCGAAGAGGAGATCGAAGCGCTCTGGCAGGAGGTCGACCGCATGACGAAGGAGAAGCGGCGAGCCGTCCTTCCGCCGCCGATCGATGCCAAAGATCGGCCTCCCGAACCTCCGGAGGGATTTCAGGAGCCGGAACCGCCTTCGATGCTCGAGCCGCCTCCCGGTGCCAAGCTCGAGCCGGAGGCCGTCGAGGAAGAGGAGGACCGGCTCGACTCCGCGCCGCCGTTCTCGTTCTACGTCCCGTACGTTCCGCCCGAGCCGGTCGAGACGACCCCCGACCCGAACGAGACCACCGGAACGGTAAGCCGGCGCAGTCGCCCTCGGCCCCGTCCGTAACGCTTTAGTACCTATCGCAAATCGTTTATATGAATTGGCGCGAGCGGCGGCGCGTCCGACATCGATGGTCGTGGGGACCGTCGTCGCGCTCACGCCCTCGGGAATGTTGACCGTTCGATCCCCCGGCGCGGCCGTCCCTCCGGAGGGGACCCCGGTCGCCGATGCGCGCGGGGTCGTGCGCGGCCGGGTGCTCCGGGTCTTCGGTCCGGTGGCGCGACCCTATCTCTCCGTGCGGCCTCGACGGCCGCCCACTCCGACGGAAGGAGCATCGCTCATCGGCGCGGAGGTCGTACGTGAGTAGGAAGGTCCCCGAAGCGAACGCCGAGGTTCCCGTGGCACCGACCGCTCCCGTGGCCCCGACGGCGAAGGCGGCCGGGCGCCCCGAGGATATCGCGGTCCCGACCCGCTGCACGAGCTGCGGGTCGTCGCACTTGACCCGCGACTACGAGCGGGGCGAGCTCGTCTGCGACGAATGCGGCCTGGTCCTGGAGGAGTCGATGATCGACCAGGGACCGGACTGGCGTGCGTTCGACGCGGAGCAGGGAGAGAAGCGCGCGCGCACCGGCGCCCCCACGACCCTCACGATCCACGACAAGGGACTCTCTACGGAGATCGGGTGGAAGAACCGAGACCCGTACGGTAAGTCGATCCCCACGCGCAATCGGGCGCAGCTCTACCGGCTGCGCAAGTGGCAGCGTCGGATCCGCGTCTCGAACGCGACCGAGCGCAACCTCGCCTTCGCGCTCGCCGAGCTCGACCGGATCGCCTCCGGCATGGCGCTCCCGCGCAACGTGCGCGAGACCGCGGCGATGATCTACCGAAAGGCGGTCAATCGGAACCTGATCCGTGGACGGTCGATCGAAGGGGTGGTCGCGGCGTCGCTCTACGGCAGCTGCCGGCAGTGCAACGTCCCGCGCACGCTCGACGAAATCGCCTCGAAGTCGCGGATCGGACGCAAGGAGATCGGGCGCACCTACCGGTTCATGACCCGCGAGCTCCACCTCAAGCTGATGCCGACGCGGCCGCAGGATTACATCCAGCGGTTCTGCTCGGAGCTCAAGTTGAAGGGCGAGATCCAGTCGCGCGCGAACGAGATCCTGAAGCTCGCGACGGAGCGGGAGCTCACGAGCGGACGCGGCCCGACGGGAGTCGCCGCCGCGGCGATCTACATCGCGAGCGTGCAGTCGGGCGAGCGACGGACCCAGCGCGAGGTCGCGGAGGTCGCCGGCGTTACCGAGGTCACGATCCGCAACCGCTACAAAGAGCTCACCGAGAAGCTCAACCTGCGCGTGATGCTCTAGCCGCTCCGCGGCACGCTCTTGTAACCGGGCTCGCTCGTCGCGCCGTGACGCGGCTTCTCCCGATCGCCGTGCTCGTCTCCGGGGAGGGGACGACGCTCGACGCCCTCGCGGAGATGGCGGCGGGAGCGCACCTTCCGATCCGCGTCGTCCTCGTGGTCGCCGACCGGCCCCACGCGCCCGCGATCGAACGGGCCCGGCGTCGCGGCCTGCCGACGATCGTCCTCCCGTCCCACGGACCGGACGCGGGCTCATGGTCGCGTCGGCTGACGGAAGAGCTCGAGTCCCGGGGTGCGGAGCTGATCGTGAACGCCGGATTCTTCTCGATCCTGCCCGACGCATGGGTCGATCGGTGGCACGGCCGCGCGATCAACCTGCATCCGTCGCTCCTGCCGCGGTACGGCGGCCGGGGGATGTACGGCGCCCGGGTCCTCGCCGCCGTGATCGCGGCGGGGGAGCGCGAGAGCGGCGCGACGGTGCACCTCGTGACCCGGGAGATCGACGCGGGGCCCACGATCGCGCAGGCCCCGGTTCCGGTCCTTCCCGGAGATACCCCGGAAATACTGCGGGAGCGGATGCGGCCCGTCGAGATCGACCTGCTCGCGCGCACCCTCCGGCGATTCGCCGAGGGGGCGCTGCCGCTCCCCTATTTCGCGGCGGACGGGCCCGCGGCCGAGCGAC
>JBAUAJ010000026.1:0-1552 GCA_049675585.1 Thermoplasmata archaeon | reverse complement strand
GCCAGGAATTCGCCCTTGGTCCCGATATACGGATGTCGCTCCACCAGCTTTTCCAGCGACGCCGGAAGCGGCAACCAGGTGAGCGCCTCCCTGACGTACGACACCAGGAATAGGTTCACGATCGACACGGCCAGATCGGCGGCGAGAAAGCTAAGTCGAATTGCTCCCGCCCGCGACAGTTCCGCACCCTGCCCCGTCATGCGGGCGAAGCGCGGGTAGCCAAGGTGGTTCTCATCGAGCGCCAGACCGGCCATGGCTTCTTGCCGCCGAGGCGCCGGGAGAACTCCAATCCCACTCCGGGCGCGTATCTCACTCGGAGCAAGTCTAGGGTCAGGGTCTAATGGGTATTTAGGGCTGGTAGCCACAGCAATTCCCTCCACAGTTCCGGATCAGGTTCCAATTGTGGGAGCGGTGAGAAAAAACTTGTGGTGCTGACGAGGAAAAATCGTCTCTTAAGCGTGGATTGGGAGAAAGTAAAGTTACAGCAGTAAACAGACGAGTGACGGCGGGGAGTGAAGTTCGATACAGCTTTGGATTGGTCACAACCTCTGGATAGCGAATTGCGCGAGAACAATGCTGTCTCCCGCTCCGGCCAGTGGAGCCAGTTCTTCGACAACCTGCAGGGTCCGTGATCACAGCCGGTCGTAGAGTTTCTGTGGAATCGGAAAGGTGCGCTTGTTCAACACCGCTCCCAGCACTCTCACGTTGGCTTTGTTTAATTCTTCGACGGCGTGGCGGGCGCTCTCTTTTCGTGTGTTCTGTTCCGCGATGACCAGGGCCACACCATCGGCGGCCTGGCCGAGGACCACGGCGTCTCCATACTGGCTGAGCGCCGGCGCATCAATCACGACATACTCAAACCCTGCCCTCAATTCCTGCATGCGCGCGCGCAGCGCTTCCAGGCTCAACAGAACTCCTGCGCCCTCCGGGCCGGTCTGCGAACCACAGCTCAAAAGCCAGAGATTGCGCGTGCCTTCCAGACGCTGCACGTAACTGCTGATCGCGCCTCCCTGGCGCATGAGGTCGCTCAATCCGTGGTGATTGCTGACCCCGAACTGCTGATGCAGCGCCGGAGACCGCATGTTTCCATCCACTACGCATACCGGCCCGCGGGCTTGCGCGGCCAGCAGTCGGGCACAATTCACAGTCATCCAGTTTCCCCCATTACCCGGCTCGACTCCGGCCAGAACCACGGCACGCCCGCCGCTCGGCGACTGGAACAACTGCCGCACCAGTTTCGACAACTCCTCGCGCGACCGCTCTTCCATCTGCGGCAACGCGGCCGTGACCACCTCGGGCGTCTCGGTTGGCGCCGTCCATTGCGCAGGCTCCGGACTGGGCGCAGCAACGCTCGCTGGCGCATTCATCATCCCTTGTTCCGCCTGCTGCAACAACTCAAAATTCCTGCTCATGAAATAACTCCCTTTGGATCGTCCGTGCTCTTTGTTTTCGTTAAACCGCCGCTGCGGCTCACTGCGTCATTCTCCTGGATTCCCTGCGAGGATCACCCCCGATGGCTCACCCTCGAAAGTTCAGCACATCGCTCTTGGGC
>JBAUAJ010000025.1:0-1627 GCA_049675585.1 Thermoplasmata archaeon | reverse complement strand
GATCAGCGCCGGACTCTGGCATCGCCGCTTCGGAAGCGATCGCTCGATCGTCGGCCGCGCAATTACGCTGGCGGGCGTGCCGCATACCGTTGTGGTCGTGCTTCCGGCGAGCTTCCACTTTCCAGTTGCCGATGCTTGGATAACGAGGCCGTCGGAGTGGTCCGTGATCTCTCCGCCCAGGGAACTCAGCCCGATTCTCAGCATTTTCGGTCGCTTGCAACCGAACGTTACCGTGCAACAAGCCACCGCGGAGTTGGCCGTCCTGAACCGGCAGTACGCGGAAGCTCATCCTGCCATGCTCGACGTAAGGCCGGATTCACCCGACGTAGTTCAGCCCCTGCGAGAAGAGATGGTCGCCGACATCCGCCCCAAATTGTGGATGCTGTTTGGCGCGGTGGGATTCGTACTCTTGATCGTGTGCGCCAATATCGCCAGCCTGTTGCTGGCAAGGTCGTCCGCACGCTCGCGCGAATTCGCGGTGCGGGCTGCCATCGGAGCCGGCAGGCGGCGCGTCATTTCGCAATTGCTCGTCGAAAGCATGTTGCTCTCGATCCTCGGCGGTGGTCTGGGTATCGCCCTGGCGGCACTGGCAGTGCGCGGAATCCGCGGCATGACGTTTGTTGATCTGCCGCGCGCGGGAGAAATTCACGTGGACGTTCTCGTTCTTGGATTTGGCGCGGCGCTCGCTTTGCTGACTGGCCTGGTATTCGGGCTGGCGCCCGCGCTAAGCGCATCCAGGCCCGACCTCGCCCGAGTTCTACGCGGCAGCGGAGAAGGAGAAGGCAGGGCAACGACCAGGCTCGGCCGTTGGGTCAGCGCACGCGGTCTCCTGGTTGTTGGGCAGGTCGCATTGTCAATCGTGTTGCTGATCGGGGCGACGCTGCTCATTGAAAGCCTGGCGCGCGTATATCGCGTGGATCCTGGATTCCAACCCGCCCGCCTTCTGACGGCGAAGATTTCGTTGTCCCCGATTCGCTACGACACCGACGACAAGAAGGTACAGTTCTATCGGGAGTTGCTGGAGCGCGCACAATCGCTGCCTGGAGTGCGCGGCGCCGCTGTCTCCCTCACTCTGCCCATGACCGACACCTGGATGGGATCCCCTATCCAACTGGCAGGCGTGCCACCAGTGAAATTTAACGAGCGCCCGATCGGCATCATCCAGGACATCTCGCCTGCCTATTTCAGCACGATGGGAATCGCGATGAAGCGGGGGCGGGAGTTCACCGCGCACGACACCAAACAAACGGTTTCCGTCGTGATTGTGAATGAGAACCTGATCCGCATTTTCTGGCCGGAATATCCGGATGGTCCCGATCCCATCGGCCGTCACATTTTCATCGGCACCGATCCGCAACAGGCCGAGATCGTGGGCATAACGGCAAACGTGCGTCAGTCGGGCCGAGATGACGATCCAAGAGCGGAAGTCTACCGTCCGTACAGCCAGAAACCGCCGGGGTCGGCGATGCTCGTGGTGCGAACCAGTGGCGACCCGCTGGCATTCGCCAACTCGGTGCGCGCGCAGGTGTTGGCCATTGACCGCGATCAACCAGTGTCCGATGTTTCCACCATGGACGACATGGTGAGCGATTCCGAAGGCCAACTCCGGCTGATGATGAAACTACTC
>JBAUAJ010000024.1:0-1643 GCA_049675585.1 Thermoplasmata archaeon | reverse complement strand
GCCTCCGGACCGTCGGCATGTGGAGCCGACGGAGCAGCGTATCGAGCTCCGTTGTCATGCCGTCACCTCCGAGGGTACGTGGAGCAGTCGCTGCACCATCTCTGAGCCGCGCCACCCTCGGTCCAGCGCATGCTGGAACGCTGTGGCCATCCGCGCCGGGCCGTGCTCCTGGAGGAGCTGGAAGAGGACCCGCACATCGGCGCCCCAGGTGTTCGGTCGTGCGTGGATCAGCTCGGTGAGGAACCCCTCGGCGGGCTCGCCGACCTCGAGGAGCCGCTGGCGCTGGTAGTAGAGCTCGGCGCGGCGACCCGACACCGCCGCCAGGGCACTGGCGGCGTGCGTCGGGAGCGTGCTGACGCCGTTGTGGGGATGCCGGGGGTGGCGGACGTCGTGTCGGTCCGTCATGATCCGGACCGTCTCGGGATAGAGGTAGAGCGTGGCCGGGAGGTTCAGGGTCTCCGCCGGCATCGAGTAGCGCACGCCCCGGAACGTCACCCAGCCGGTGGGTCCCACGCGCACCGGGAACCTCAGCGGATACTCCGACGGAGGGATCGGGAGCGGCCGAAGTCGACCCCGCTCCTCGGCGATCATCCGCGAGGGAGGCACGCCGGTGGCTCGACACGGGCGCACCTCGTTGACGTCGTGATGCCACTCGGCGAGCTGCGCCTCGAGGTCGGTGCGGTCGTGGAACCGACGGACCTTGAAGAACCCGTTCTTGACGAAGCCGACGAGGTTCTCGACGGCCCCTTTCTCCTGGCCACGGCGCGGCGTGCAGAGCTCGGGAGCGAAGCGGTAGTCGAGGGCGACTTGAGCGAAGGTCGAGTTCCAGTGGATGATGCCCCCGGCACGGGAGATCACGACGGTCTTCGGGTTGTCGAAGACCCCTACGAGAGGAACGCCCCCGAAGGAGGCGAAGGCGTTCAGGAGGCTCCGGACGAGGCTCTCCACCTGCTCGTCGGGGACGAGCTCGACATGGACCCAACGGGACCACTTCAGACGGCTCGCAAAGAAATGGAGCAGCTCGACGGAGCCGTCGTCGTAGTGGACCTTGACGTGGCCGAAGTCATTCTGGCAGAACTCCCCGGCCACTCCCTCGAAGCGGACGATGGGTGCGACGACGATGCGTCGGAGCTCGCGCACCAGCCGATAGACGGGATTCTTCCCACCCGAATACCCCTTCTCGCGAAGCTGGCGAAGAACCTCGACCGTGGGCAGATCGCCCCGGTCCGTGAGGATCCGCTTCACCTCGGCTTCGAGTGCGCGAGCCACCGGCGGCCGGCCGACCGGCGGCCGATGAGGCGGGTCGATCTCCCCCACCCGAACGACCCGCTTGACAGTGCGGAGGCTCACCTCCGAGCGGTGGGCGACCTCACGAAGGGTCAGGCCGGCTCGGCGCAGCACGAGGATCTGGTGACGCTTCATCCGGTCGAACATCGGGCTCGCCTCGGGGGCAAGAACCGTCGAGGAGCCAGGGTAGATGCGCATCACGGGGTGCCTCCCCGGGCGGATGTTCGGAGGGTGCCAGAATTTCGGGAAGAGTTGGGGTCAGAGTTTAGGGAACCGACACGGTCGAACAGCGGGTAGACTCGGTAAGGCGAATCTCAGGCAAGTGCAAGGACGGAGGCAGATGGCTGGAGGAGTTC
>JBAUAJ010000023.1:0-14809 GCA_049675585.1 Thermoplasmata archaeon | reverse complement strand
GGCCCGTCGCGAGAGCCTGCCCGCGCGCGCGGACGACGGCCTCTAGTCGAGCATCGCGGCGAACGTCGCGGCATCCCACGGCGGGCGCGCCGCGAGATCGAGGTTCTCCGAGAGGTGGTTCGGCTCCTTCTGGCCGATCAGCGCGGCGAGCGACCCCGGGGCCGAACGGGCGAACTGGAGCGCGGTCTGCGCCGGCGAGAGCCCGCCGCGCTTCGGTCCGGAGCGCGCCAGCTGTCCCTGCAACAGCGGAACGCTGGTGAAGCAGCCGATCCCGAGCTTCGTCGCAGCCTCGAACAGCGGGACGGTCGAGCGCCCCGCGGACTGGTTCGAGAGCGTGGCGGCCTCGGGCATCGCGAGGTTGAACGGAAACTGGATGAATCGGAAGCCGTGGTCGGCGCCCCCCACCTTGCGCGCCAGTCGGACGGTGGCGTCGAGCGAGACGTACGACGGCTCGGCCCGAGACGTCCGCATCGAATCCCAGGTGGCGACCCCGTACGCCCCCAATCTCCCTTGGTCGCGGAATCCCTCGTAGACTCGGAACGCTTCTTCCAGGCGCCCGAGGAACTCCTGCCGTCCGATCGACGGGAGCTGGGCCTCGGCCGCGTTGTGGAGGTACAAGAGGTCGATCGTCTCGACCCCGAGATTCCGTCGGCTCCGCTCGAACTGATCGCGGAGGTACGACGGGCTCATGGCGTGGGATCCGTCGACGATGTCCGCCGGGTCGAGGATCCCCGGACGGACGAGCTCCTCCGATATCCAACGGTTCGGAGGGATCTTCGACTCCCCGTCCGGGGCGAAGTAGCCGTTCTTGGTCGCGACGAACACCGACTCCCGAAGAAGATCGCCCTTCTCGAACAGCCGGCCCAGCGCCCGACCGATCGACCGCTCCGCCCGCTGGTATCGGTAGTTGATCGCTGTGTCGATCACGTTGACTCGCCCCGACCCGAGACAGACCGTCACCGACTGTTCGACCGCGAAGTCGGTCGGTGCGTCCGGAGCGCCGATGTACGTCCCGAGCCCGAGCGAGCTAAGGGAGAGGCCGCCCGGCGCCTCGCGGAAATGCTCGGGCGCGAGCGCGCGCAGACTCACGGCCCGGTCGCGGAACTGACGGGTCCCCTCGGGGGTGGCGTGCCCGGAGCTCGTCATTGCTCGGGTAGAGGGTCGGGGGAGTAAAGCGCGCGCGCCTCGACGGCGGCGCGAGCGGGCGATAGGCAGGGTGAACTAGCCGTCCCGTCTGTCGAGGCGCACGGGCCATCCCCCGCCGAAAGTACGGCCGACTGCGCAAACCGATCCCACCTCTTCCCCGGGAAAAGTGCCGACTCTGCCGGTGGAAGCGGGCCCGCCCGCTGCATCCCCGTTCCGGGTCGGGGTAGCCGAGCGCCCGAGCCTACGGTCGGGGGCGAAGACGTCGCGGGACCGGGCGTCCCCCCGAGATCGCCCCGACGGGACAGTACGGAACGCACCAGCCGCAGTCGGTGCAGTTCGTGTGAACGACGAGTCGAGTGGCGGTGAGTTCCATCGCGTTGGGCGGGCAGACTCCGGTACACAGACCGCAGAGCACGCAGATGTCCGGGTCGATCTCGACCACAGAGCCCTCCCGCGGTCCGCCGGATCAACCTTCGGTCGCGGGCGTCCGAGGAGCGATCTTCGTCCCGAACACCTCGGGATGGAGCGCCCGTCCGAGCGCGACGTAACCGGTCAGCGCGCACTTCGTGCGCACCGGGGAGAGGGGGATGCCGAGCCCCTGGAGCACGTCGTCCTGGGAGAGCTTCCCCGCGCCGTCGACCGTTTGCCCCTCGATCTTCTGCATGAGCATGGAGGCGCTCGCCATGCTGATCGCGCAGCCGTCCCCTTCGAACCGAATCTTCTCGATCTTCTTCGAGGTCGGGTCGACTTTGAGGCGCACGGTGATGTGGTCCCCGCACAGCGGGTTCGATTCTTCGCCGCTCTGCGTCGCTTCCGGTAGCGGCCCGAAGTTCCGAGGAGACCGGTAGTGGTTCAGGATGATCTCCTGATACATGTCGTAGGCCACGAACGCTTCCTTCCACCTCCGTTCACCGGACTGTCGTATAAATCGGCGGCGCCGGCGCCCGGGCCGCGCGCGGCGCGGAATGTCGCCGGCCGAACCGGCGTTCATCTTATAAACACCCAACCGTGTGTAAATTCGATGGCTGCGTCGGTCGCACGACACGCCGGCTGGATCTCGCCGGAGGAGGTCCGTCAGCTCTCCTCCGCGCTCGGGGATCCCGACTCCGTGTCGGCCGCCCGGAGCGATGCGTACGACCGATTCCAGAACCTCCCGCTCGAGCCGAACCCGCTCTACCGCGGCTACGGCTACTTCTCGAACGTCGACCTCGCCGGAATCCAGGCGGAAACGACCGGGCGGCCGGTCGACCTGCCGCCCGCCCTCCCGGGCGCGGTCCGGATCGTGCACGATGCCGCCGGAACGCACGCGACGGTGCCTCCCGCTCTCCGGCAGGCGGGCCTGAAGGTCCGCACCCTCTCGGAGCTGTGGAAGGAGGGAGTCGAGGGGGCTCGATCCCTCCTCCAGTCGGCCGACGACCCGACCGATCGGCTCACGGCGCTGTCGACGGTGCTGCTGAATCGGGGGTACTCGCTCGAGGTCCCGGACGACATCCTCGAGCCGATCCGGGTCCAGGACCTCACGATCCTCTCGGCACCGCACGAAGCCCTCTCGGTGCGTCGCTCGATCCGCGCGGGAAGATCCACTCAACTGCTGCTCACCGAGGAGACGTACAGCACGGCCCCTTCGGACGAAGGCCAGCGGCTCACCGCGTCGAGCAGCCACGTCGAGGTGGGAACCCGCGCGAAGGTCGTATTCCTCAGCGTGCACGCGCCGGATCTACGGGCCGTGTCGGTCTACCGGCGCAGCGGGGTGGTCGGAGAGGCCGGGCGACTCGCCTGGATGTGGAACGGCCTCGGCGGTTTCCGGACCAAGATGCGGAACCGCACCTCGCTCACCGGGACGGGGGCCGCCGTGGTCGACCTGCAGACGTTCTACGGCGCGCGCGATCAGTCCTACGATAGTTCCGTCGAGCTCACGCACATCGCCACGGACACGCACGGCCAGTCGATCACCCGCGGCGTCTTCACCGACGAGGCGCGCGGGATGAGCCGGGGGCTCGTGCGGATCGAGCACGAGGCGCGACGGACGCTCAGCTACATCTCGGAGCACGCCATCCTCCTCTCGCGGGGCGCCCGCTCCGACACCCTTCCGATCCTCGAGATCCTCTGCCGGGACGTGAAGGCGACCCACTCCACGTCCGTGCACCCCGTCGATCCGGAGCAGGTGTTCTATCTCGAGTCGCGGGGCGTCCCGCAGCCGGACGCCGTCCGGATGATCGGGGAAGGGTTCCTCGCCTACGTCCACGAACGCGCCCCGATCGCGGGCCTCCGGGAGATCCTCTACCCGTCGCTCGAAGCGCGGTGGAACGGCGAGACCCTCGCCTGGAAGGGGACGCAGACGGCGCTGCTCCCTGAACTGCTGGTGACCGGTACCGACAGCGCGCCCGAATGGCGGTTCGACGCGAAGCTTCGCTAGATCGCTCCCTCGGTCCCTCCCGAAACGATATCCCCGCCGCCTCCCCTCGGAGGCCGTCCGATGCCGCTCGTGCTCGACCCCAGCGCGCTCCCTCCGGCCGTGCTCGCGAAGCTGCTGGACGGACTGCGCGAAGACCTCGCCGAGACGCGGGAGTTCGTCGACGCCCCGGGAGCGACGGTGATCGACCCGATGAGTCTCGAGACCGCTCGGGATCTGCTCCGATCGGCGTCCGCGCTGCTGGCGCGGCCCGGAGCTCGAGATGCACGCGCCCAAGCGGACGAGGCGAATCTCGCCTACGCCGTCCTGCTCGCCGCGATCGACCTCGTCAAGTCGCACACCGAGATGCCGCGCGTGCCGCGCGGCCAGGTGCGGGCGCCGTAGCGCCGGGGCGGGTCTATCCGACCGAGCCGGTCATCTCGAGCTGGATGAGCCGGTTCAGCTCCAGGGCATAGTCCATCGGAAGCTCTTTCGCGAACTCCGCGAGGAATCCCATCAGGATCAGATGGATCGCGTCCGACTCGTTCAGGCCGCGGCTCATCAGGTAGAAGATCTGCTCCTCGCCGATCTTCCCCACGACCGCCTCGTGCGTGATCGTGGCGTCTTCCTCGTGGATCTCGTTGTACGGATAGGTGTCGGAGCGGCCGAGCTCGTCGGGGAGGAGCGCGTCGCATCGGACCGCCGCCTTGACCCCCGTCGCTCCGGGCGCGACGTGCAGGAGGCCCCGATAGCTCGTCTGGCCGCCGCGGATGGCGATCGATTTGGAGATGATCTTGCTCGACGTATCCGGTGCCGAGTGGACCGCCTTCGCGCCCGAGTCGATGATCTGCCCTTCGCTCGCGAACGCGACCGAAAGGATGTCCGCGCGCGCCCCGCGGCCCTTCAAGTAGACCGACGGATACTTCATCGTCACCTTGGAACCCATGTTCCCGTCGACCCACTCGACGAGCGCGTTCTCGTAGGCGACCGCGCGCTTCGTAACGAGGTTGTAGACGTTCTTCGACCAGTTCTGGATCGTGGTGTACCGGAGCTTCGCGTACGGCTCGCTCACGACCTCCACGACCGCCGCGTGCAACGAGTCCGTCGAGTAGATCGGGGCCGTGCACCCTTCGAGGTAGTGCACCTTCGCGCCCTTGTCGGCGATGATCAGCGTCCGCTCGAACTGCCCGACGTTCTTCGCGTTGATCCGGAAGTACGCCTGCAGCGGAATGCCCACGTCGACGCCCGGCGGAACGTAGACAAAGCTGCCCCCGGACCAGACGGCGCTGTTGAGCGCCGAGAACTTGTTGTCGTTGTAGGGAACGATCTTGCCGAAGTACTTGCGGACGATCTCGGGGTGCTCCTTGACCGCGGTGTCGGTGTCGCAGAAGATGACGCCCTTCGCGGCCAGGTCCTCTCGGATCTTGTGGTAGACCGTGCCGCTGTCGTACTGCGCTCCGACGCCCCCGAAGAACTCCCGTTCCGCCTTCGGAATGCCGAGCTTGTCGAACGTGTTCTTGATGTCGGCGGGCAGGTCGTCCCAGCTCCGCTTCGGAGTGTCGCTGCCGAGCGGGTCGGCGTAGTAGGTGTAGGAGTCGAAATCGATGTCGGAGAGGCTCGGGCCCCAATCGGGCATCGGGCGCTGGACGAAGTGATCGTAGGCACGGAGACGGTACTCGAGCATCCACTCCGGCTCGTGCTTGAGGGCACTGATCTGATGGACAACGTCCTTCGAGAGCCCCTTCGGGATCCGCACGCGGTACGTCTCGGGATTCTTGAAATCGTACCGGGTGTAGTCGAGCGGTGTGATCTCGGAGCTGGACTGCGCCATAGGGACCTCAACGATTCCACCACATCAGCGTATTTAAATGAGAGGTCGTCTCGCCGGCGACACCCTCCCCTCCTCGGAAACGAATCGGGGGCGCGTGAGTCTGTAGGGGCGTGCGCTACAGCGGCGAATGGGGAGCGGGCGGGGCGGACGCCTTCGTCCCCGAGAACAGATGGTCGATCTTCTCCAGCCCGTCGAACAGTCGATCGAGCTCGCCGGTGGTGTTGTAGATGTACGGGCTCGCGCGGGTGAGCGCCGGGACGCCCAGCCGTTCCATCAGAGGCTGGGCGCAATGGTGCCCGGCGCGGACGCAGATCCCCTCGGCATCGAGGAGGCTCGCCATGTCATGGGGGTGGACCCCCTTCAAGGAGAACGAGAAGACCGGTTCTCGATCGGGGGCGTCGGGCGGTCCGAAGATCCTGATCCGGTCGCCGAGCCGCTCTTCCGCGCCTTGGAACATCGTACGTTGAAGCTGCCGACCGTGCGCACGAAGCTCCTCCCAGCCGACCTGAGAGAGGTAATCGATCGCCGCGCCGAGCCCCACCGCGCCGCCCACGTTCGGGGTGCCGGCTTCGAAGCGAGTCGGCGCCTCACGGTACGCCACCCGGTCCGTGTGCACTTCCTGGATCATCTCGCCCCCGCCCATGTACGGCGGGAGTTCTGCGAGGCGCTCCGCCCGCCCCCAGAGAACGCCGATCCCCATCGGCCCGAGCATCTTGTGGCCGGAGAAGGCGACGAAATCCGCTCCGAGGGCCGAGACGTCGAGGAGGCGATGGGGCGCCGACTGCGCGGCATCGACCAGGACGAGCGCGCCGGCGTCGTGCGCTCGGTCCGCGATCTCGCGTATCGGGTTGACCGTTCCGAGGACGTTCGACACATGCGTGACGGTAACGAGCTTCGTCCTCCCACGGACGAGCAGCCGATCGAGATCCTCCATGCGCAGGCGCCCCGAGTCATCGATCCCGACGAACTCGAGCTCGATCCCGGAGTATTCGCGCAGCATGTGCCATGGGACGATGTTGGAGTGGTGCTCCATCACGGTCGTGACGACGCGGTCGCCCCGATGGAGGAGAGATCGTCCCAGGCTCGTCGCCACGAGATTGATCGCCTCGGTCGTGCCGCGCACGAAGACGACCTCGGACGGCGCGGCGGCGTGGAGGAATCGCGCGGTCTTCTCGCGGGCCCCTTCGTAGGCGTCGGTCGCCTCGACGCTGAGCTCGTAGACTCCGCGGTGGACGTTGGCGTTCGTGGTCGAGTAGTATCGCTCTTCCGCCGAGATCACTGCGCGCGGCTTCTGCGACGTGGCGGCGGTGTCGAGGTAGGCGACGGGCCGGCCGTGGAACCGGCGCTCTAGGATCGGAAAGTCGGCCCGGATCCGCTCGACGTCCATCGTCCGGGAGCTCCGGAGGTCGGTTAGGCCGACGCGCCCGGAATTCCGAGCCGGACCCAGTCGTATCCCTTCGCCTCGAGCTGCTCCGCGAGGTCGCGGCCGCCCGATAGCACCACCGCCCCGTCGACCATCACGTGGACGGAGTCGGGCTTGAGGTACTTGAGGATTCGCTGATAGTGGGTGATCACGAGGATCCCGGCGTCGGGGCGGTGCAGCTTGGCAACGGTCTCCCCGACGGCGCGCACGGCATCGATGTCGAGTCCCGAGTCCGGTTCGTCGAGGATCGCGAACGTGGGGCGGATCGTCGCCATCTGCAAGACCTCGACCCGCTTCTTCTCACCGCCAGAAAACCCCTCGTTGAGCGACCGCTTGAGGAGGCCGTCGTCCATTCCGAGAAAGCTGAGGTGGGTCTTCAAATCGCGATCGAATCCCGCGGTGTCGGCGTCCTCCGCCGTGTGCCGCTGCATGTAGGAGGTCCAGAGGAACTTCGAGAGCGAGAGTCCCGACACTTCCTGGGGATATTGGAACCCGAGGAACAGGCCGGCCCGGGAGCGCTTGTCGACGCTGAGTGCGAGCAGGTCCTGGCCGTCCAGAAGGGCTCGGCCCTTGGTGACCTTGTACTTCGGGTGGCCCATCAAGGCGTACGCGAGGGTGCTCTTGCCGGAGCCGTTCGGCCCCATCAAGGCCGTGAGCTCCCCGCTGCGGAGCGTGAGATTGACACCCTTCAGGATCTCTTTCCCCGCGATCTCGACGTGGAGGTCTTCCACGGCGAGAGTATGGGCCTGCCCCAGGGTAGTCGGTGCCATCGGAGCGATATCAGCCGATACCGTTATTTAAGCATGGCCCCGTGAGTAAATCCCTGCGCGCTGAGCAGGGGTGCACGATCATGCCCGGCGAGCCGAGTCCTCTCGAAGGTACGCGGGGGAAGATCCTCGAGGAGCTGGCGATCACGCCGCGGACGGCTCGCGACCTAGCCCAGAAGATCGGCATCCAGGAGAGCGCCGCCCGGGGACATCTCGAACGGTTGGAGGGACGGGGCCTGGTCGTGCCCGCGTTTCACCGGGAAGGCGTGGGCCGACCCCGGAAGCGGTACACGCTCACCTCCTCCGGTCAGGAGCTGTTCCCCAAGAAGTACGGGATGATCCTCGACACGGTCGTCGACGAGCTCCTCGCCCGGGAGGGCGAGGGCTACGTCAGCGCTCTCTTCGCGGAGGCGGGGGTTCGCATGGCGCGGGCGGTGGCGCAAGAGCTTCCGGACTCCTCGTCGATGGACGAACGAGCCCGACACCTGGTCCTGGCGCTCAACCGGATCGGGTTCGGCTGCACCTCGGAGCGGCTCCCGAACGGACGATACCGGATCGTTCGGACGAACTGCGTCTTCCGCCAGAGCGCCCTCTCGCATCCGTTCCTGCTCTGCGAGGTATTCGACAAGCACCTCACGGAGGCCCTCCTCGGCGAGGCGGGCGTGGATCTCGAAGAGTCGATCGGCCGCGGGGGCATTCGATGCACGCATCTGATCCCGCTCGGCTAAACGCGACCGCCCCCGACCTGGATCCCGTGATCCGGGAACGCCGGCCCGAGGACCCGTTCGTCCGGTCGATAGGGAATACCCCGCTCCTCCCCCTCGCTCGGATTTCGCCGCGTACGGTTTCGGGCTTCGAGCTCTGGGGGAAGGCCGAGTTTCGCAATCCCTCGGGGTCGGTCAAGGACCGCGCCGCCTTGGGGATCGTTCTCGCCGCGCTCGCGGAGGGGCAGCTCGGCCCGGGTCGAGCGTTGCTCGATGCGTCCAGCGGGAATACCGGGGTCGCCTACGCGATGCTCGGCGCACGGCTCGGCTTCTCGGTCGAGCTGTTCTTGCCGCGCAGCGTATCGCCGGATCGGCTCTACCGGATCCGGGCGTACGGTGCGGCCGTCGTCTTCACCGATCCCGCCGAGGGAACGGACGGGGCGCAGGCCGCGGCCCGGGCGAAGTTCGAAGAGTTCCCGAATCGGTATTTTTACGCTGACCAGTACAACAATGCAGCGAACCCGCACGCCCACTATTCGGGAACCGGACCGGAGATCTGGCGCCAGTCCCAGGGTCGGATCACCCATCTCGTCGCGGGGGTGGGGACGGGGGGGACCATCACGGGCGCCGGCCGATTCCTCAAGGAGCGGGAGCCGTCGATCCGGGTGGTCGGTGTCGAACCCGCCGGTCCGATCCACGGCCTCGAGGGACTGAAACACCTTCCGACGGCCGTGCGGCCATCGACGTACGACGCGATGACGGTGGACGAGACGGTGCGTGTAGAAACGGAGGAAGCGATCACGATGTCGTATCGAATGGGGCGCGAGGAGGGTTTGGCGGTCGGCCCATCCGCCGGCGCGGCGGTCGTCGCCGCGCAGTCGGTCGGGGCCTCTGCCCCGGGTTCCTACGTCGTGGTCATTCTGCCCGACGGCGGGCACGTCGCTTCGGTGGGGATCTGATGAACGGGCTCGCGATCTCGAGCGACCTGGTCGACTCCATGCGCGATTTCGCGCGCACCGCCTACCCCGAGGAGTGCTGCGGATTCCTTCTTTCGCCCGATACGTCGACCGGGGGGGAGGAGACGCGAACGATCGTCGCGGTCGTCCCGGCGCGGAATCGATCGGAGGCGGAGCGACAACGCCGCTTCGTCATCCTGCCCGACGAGCTTCGAGCCGCCGAGAGGGACGCCGCCGCCCACTCCCGTTTGGTCTCTGGGTTCTACCACTCGCACCCGGATCACCCCGCGCGCCCATCGGTTTTCGACCAGGAGCACGCGTGGCCCTGGTACGCCTACCTGATCCTGGCCTCCACTCGTAACTCCACCCCCTCCTCGATCGGCGCGTTCGAGCTCGATCCCGATCTGCGAGAGTTCCGGGCGATCGATCTTACGGTCGTGCCCGCGCCGATCCCGTCGGGGGGCTCGCCCGCGCCGTAAGGGGCTTCGGAGGAGCTCGTCGATGTCGGCCGTAATCGTGCGGGTACCTACCCCACTCCGGGGATTCACCGCCGGCGAGAAGGAAGTCCGGGTCGAAGGGGAGACCGTGGGGGACGCGGTCCACGCGCTCTGCGAGAAGCACACCGGATTGCGTCGGCACCTGTACGGCACGGATGGCAGCCTGCGCTCGTTCGTCTCTATCTTTCTCAACGATGAGGACATGCGGAATCGACAACGCGAGGCGACTCCGATCCGGGACGGGGACATCGTGTCGATCGTCCCGGCGATCGCCGGCGGATCGTCCACCCACCCCCACCCGGGAACCCCACCCTCGACCAGCTCCCCACCGACGCAGGAACCGCTTACCTTCGAGCAGCTCCGCCGGTATAGCCGCCACCTGCTTCTCCCCGAAGTGGGGCTCGCGGGGCAACGGCGCCTGCTCGCCTCTCGCGCGTTGATCGTGGGATCCGGGGGCCTGGGCTCTCCCGCCGCGCTCTATCTCGCGGCGGCGGGAGTCGGGACGATCGGGCTCGTCGATTTCGACACGGTCGATGCGTCGAACCTGCAGCGTCAGGTGCTCTATTCGACCGCCGACGTCGGACGTCCCAAGCTCACGGCGGCCCGCGAGCGATTGATCGGGCTCAATCCCGGGATCCGGGTGGTCGCACACGAACAGCGACTCGATTCGTCGAATGCGCTCGAGGTGCTACGTCAGTACGACGTCGTCCTCGACGGGACGGACAACTTTCCGACCCGCTATCTCGTCAACGACGCGAGCGTCCTCACGGGCGTGCCGAACGTCTACGGCTCGATCTACCGATTCGAGGGACAGGTCAGCGTCTTCGACGCAAAACGCGGCCCGTGCTACCGATGCCTCTACCCGGAGCCGCCCCCCCCGGACCTCGTCCCGTCGTGCGCCGAGGCCGGCGTCCTCGGGGTGCTTCCCGGGGTCGTCGGGGTCCTCCAGGCGACCGAGGCAGTGAAACTACTCTTGGGGATCGGCGAGCCGCTGATCGGTCGGCTCCTCTTGTACGACGCGCTCGCCCTCAAGTTCCGGGAGCTCAAGCTCCGCAAGAATCCCGACTGTGTCCTCTGCTCGCCCACCGCCACCCAGAAGGGATTGATCGACTATCCCGCCTTCTGCGGCGTGCCCGTTTCCGGAGTCGCATCTTCGGACCGGGTTCCTGAGATCCTTCCCCGAGATCTAGAGCGAGAGCTCCACGGCGAGGACCCCCCGCTCCTCGTCGACGTCCGCGAACCGGAGGAGCTCGCCATCTCCCATATGCCGGGCGCGATCGGCATTCCCAAGGGGGAGATCGCGGAGCATTTGGACGAGCTGACGGGCGCGCGCTCGATCGTCATGTTCTGCCGCGCGGGGTCGCGATCCGCCGACGCCGCACGGACGCTGCTCGACCTCGGATTCACGAACGTCCGGAGCCTGAAGGGCGGGATCAACGCCTGGGCCGAACAGGTCGATCCTACGCTTCCGGTCTACTGACGGCCTACCCGCTGCCCGGGTGACCGACGTCGTGCTCGAGCGGGCCGGTATAGGACCGGACCCGCCGGGAAAGCTCTCGCGCAAACCCGACGGGATCCCGAGGCGAGATGAAGATCGGATTCTCCGCGGTGGTCAATAGCAGGCCGTGGGCGGCGTCGGTGAAGACGCTGTCGAAAGTGCCGATCTGAGGACTCCACATGCGTCCGTGCCACCCGACGGGCCCGAGGGCCGCCATCGAGGAGGTCGGCGTAAGGTCGCGCAGCGCGGAGAACTCAATCCCGCGGATCTCTTCGAGCGGGATCCGGCGACCGCCGAGCAGTCGGGAGGCCCGCAGATTCGTGTCGTCGAGGGTGTACCTCACCGAGAGATACCGGGCGAGCAGGAACGCGAGGATCCCGGTAAGAAGGTAGGGGACCCAGGTGTAACCCGCCGACTCCCGCGGGAGGAGGATGAGCATCACGATGAGCGCGAGGGCCACGTAGGTCCCGATGACTGCGTACGAGAACTCGCCACGAACTCGGAACGTGCCCTCCGCGTCGAGGCGAGCGGGGGACAACGGCGGAGAGGCCGCCTCAGGATCCGCCATGTTCCTCATCTTCGGGGCAGGCTCCCTGTGCCGAGGGACACGCCTCGTAGCGAGCGCCCCTGAATAAGGTAGCCTTTCGTCCGAGCGCCGGCCGGACCGGGGTCCGTCGCACGGCCTACGAGGGAGAAGAACGGGGGTTATCGGGGAGGTGTGATTTCCGTCCGTTCGATGAGCGCGGACCTCCCCGCGGCCGGAGTTCGGATCCGGCGTGTGGACCGCTCGGAATGGGAGTCGTATCGAGAGATCCGACTCCGCGCCCTCGCCCACGACCCGTGGGCGTTCGGGTCGACCGTGGCCCGCGAACGAGAGTTCACCTCCGAGCAGTGGATGGAGCGGATCGCGCGCGATCCCCCCGACTCTTCCGCGGCCTGTTGGGCGGCCGTCGAGCCGTCCGGACAGTTCGTGGGGATTGTCGGCTCGGGTCGCTTTGAGGGGGCTTTCCACATCTTCGCCATGTGGGTAGCGCCGGAGTGGCGACGTCAGCGGATCGCCGGCCTCCTTTTGGATGCCGCCCTCGTCTGGGTACAGGCTGCCGCCCCCGGGAATGCGGTGTATCTCGACGTGAACCGCCGGGCGAACGCCGCTGTTTCCCTGTACGAATCGAGACGGTTCCGGGCGACCGGGAAAGTCGCGCCGTTGGGTCATATTCCCGGCGAGCAGATACAGGAAATGACACGCGCCGGGTGATCCGGACCGGCTCCTGCGACGGCGACCCGATCAGGCGTTGGCTCGCATCGCGTCTTCGACCAGGGAGAGGGCGAGTGCAATGTCCCGGCTCTCCGTGATCCGGACGGCCGCCCACTCCGCCGAGGGGCCCCGGGTGCGCACACGGTGATCGAAGGCATGCTCGGCTTTGCGCTCCCGGATCAGCTCTTTCGTTAGTCGAACGTCCATCCGTTCCTCTCCGTGAAAATGGGCGATCTCGCGGTCCCCCACGAAATAGGCGTGCTCTCGACCCCAGCGGGACGAGCGGCGGTCCAGGCCCGAGATCACGGCCAGCTTTTGTTCGAGCTCTTTCCGAACGGAGCGGGGTGGGGCCATCGTGACTCCGGTCGAGTCCGACGTCTCTACTTCGGGTTTCATCCTCGGAGTACGAGCGGGAGCCACGGACTACCTACCGCCAGCTCTCGAAGTGCAGGACCAGCTCCTGTGGGCCCTGAGCTTCCGCATCCGAACTCTTCGGGAAACTGTCTCAGGGAAGTGCCGTACATGAAGGGTGGCTGTCCCCGTCCGGCCCGGGTCCCGACCTCGAGCTCGACCGGGGACGATTCCTCAGCGTCATCGGCGATCCGTCAGGAGGCGGCTTCGTAGTTGAACCCGCCCCCTGAGGTCCCAGCTGCCTTTCCGGACGGCACGCGCCATTCGCTACTTGGCCTCCACAAAGAAGGCGGCCATACGCGCGAGTCCTTTCGCTATCCGAGTGTCTTCGACCCCGATGTACTCCACCGTCGTTACCGGCGAGGCGTGGCCGTACATCGCTTGGATTTCTTCGGTAGGGGTCCCGGCGTCGTGACTGATTCGCCCGAAGGACCGGCGAAGGGCGTGCGTCCCCACCGGCTGGAATCCGGCACGTCGTTGCGCTGCTCGCCACGATTTGTCGATCGAACCGTACGGACCCGGATAGACTGGGTCCTCGGAACGTTTCCCTGCTACGAAAGGTTCGATTTCTGCGAGCCCCATCGGATTCACCGGGATTCGCCGGACCTTCCCGCCCCGCTCCCCTTTGCCGAGAACCCATACCCTCGGCGGATTGCCGTCGAGCTCTAGGTCGCGGACCTTCAGCCGGGACACCTCGCAAGCTCTGAATCCGTTGAAGAGACCCAGGGCCACGATTAGCCGCTCTCGGCCCACCGTAGCCAAGAGAATCTCTCTCGCCTTCGGCAGGTCGAGGTATGGCCTCTTCCGAGCTATCGGCTTCCCGAATCTCCAGAGGTCCTTTTCCGCCGCGAGGGGGCTTCCCTCGAAGGCAAGGAAGCCCCTGAGCCGAGAGGTCCAGTTCTGCCGGGTCGTGGGGGCAAACTCCGGCGTATCCCGAAGGGACTCTATCATCGGACGCGAGACAGCCTGAGTGTTCGTCGGAGCTTCGAACCCAAGTCGTACAAAGATCGCGGCCTTCCGGTGTCGGGCTGTCCCGCAAGGTGAGGCTAGACTCCGCATCAACCGCCGAGTTTGTCTTCTCCAATTCTCCCCTACTCCTGTCTGAGACGCGACGTACCGCTCTATCCGTTCGTTCCACCACCGCACCCCTGCGGGCACGGTGACCTCCGAGAGACCGGGAGGGGGAGGATGGTATAAAACGTCGATTTCTACCGATGAAATGAGATGTCCAGGAAGCGACTTGCCCTTTTCCTCGCGGTCGTCTTCACGGTTGCAATTCTTGCCATCGTAGCCTTGACCGTCTACCCGGTCCAGCGGAACTACGAAGGCCGCTATGTCGGGTTCTGGGACGCAACACTCTGCTCGGGGATCGTGACTGTCGACGGGACAACCGTCACCTTCCATTGGTGGGCCCCCTCGAATGTGTCGTTCGCTGCCGTGAGCTGCTCAACCGACACGGAAGTCTATCGGGGCGTCGGGACTGGCGGGGGCGGAGGTTTCGTTTCGCACGGAGGGACGTACGAGTTTGGGACCCTATGCCCCCCAACGGGTTGTACCCGGGATATGCTGGCAAATGTATCGGTGAATTACAGCAGGCCTTTCCTAGTGGTCTGATCGGGTCCGTTCGTGCCGTTGTCTCGTGCGACGTCGAGCGCAACCTAGTTGGGCGAATCTTCCATAGGTCCCCCGTGCGGAGCGTGCTCCGAGTCGCCCTTCCTTGCTTGATCCTGGGAGTGGGAGCCTTTCTGCTCTGGATGGTGATAGCAAGCCCGCCGTTCCCCGGGGGATGCAACTTCCCGCTCTCGAACGAGTCAAAGTGTGTGTCGAACGGGCCGGCGCCAGTCGATCCGCTCCCGTACGTCCTGACGGCTGGCTCCATCTGCGTCGCACTGGGAGCCCTATGGCTGGGGCTCGCTATTCGCAAGGTTC
>JBAUAJ010000022.1:0-3413 GCA_049675585.1 Thermoplasmata archaeon | reverse complement strand
TCGGTGCGCCGAGCTCTTCCGCGGTCGCCTTGAGCCGTTCGGCGCCCTCGCGGGCGACGCGGTGGCGCTCGACCGCCTCCGGAAGTCCGCTCGTGAGCGAGCGCTGGACGGTGCCGAGCGCGTCCGCGAGCGCGTCGTCCCGGGTCGAGACGACGACCTCGGGGAGCCCCTGCTCGAACTCCGTGAGACGCGCGCCGCTCAACCCCGCCCACTTCGCGACGGTGAGCGCCCGCCCCCGAACCCCTTCGAGGTACGTCGTCGCCGCCGCGCGGATCCCGTCCTCGACGGCGGTCAGCCGTTCGAGCGAGCGGGCCCACGATTCGTCCGGGGGAGGTTGGGCGAGCGACTGGAGCTCGGTCGCGAGCTCCGGCGGGAACGAGATGCCAAGCCCGGTGAGCCGCCCGAGCGACTCGCCGGTCCGCCGTCGTCGGTCCTCGAGCAGCCCCGGGACGGCGTCGGCGAGGTCGGAGAGCAACGCCTGAGAGGCCGACTCGACCTGCTCCCAGTCGGAGCGACGGACGAGCTCGTGCACCTGCTGGAGTTTTTCGGTGAGGTTCGGCGGCGCGATGCCCAGCTTCTCGAGCTGGGTGACCCGCTCCTCGGCCTCCTTGAGGGCGACCTCCGCGGTCTGACGCTTCTTCTTGAGCGCCTCCGCCTTTTCCTGGAGGATCCGGGTCAGCCGGGACGAAGGTAGAGGTCCGACGCCTCCCGGACCCGACACGCCATTCCTCCCGTGCGCCCCGCCTCCCTAGGTTGCGCTAGAAGGTGCGCGGGCAGGAGTTTCATGCCGCACCTTCCTTATTAACCAAACGCGCGGAAGGCGGTCGTTCACCGGCGGAGCCGGGCCGTCGTCCGCGGGGTGGCGAACCGCGTCGGTTCAGGTCTTCGTGATGCGGCGCTTGCCCATCGCATCGACGTACTGGACCTCGGCGCCGGGCGAGACCGCCGCCTTCGTCTCGGCATCGAGCGGGAGCGTGAACGTCTCGTAGGACTCGAGGTCCATCAGCTGGACCTCGGCGTCCGTCATCGAAAGGACCTGGGCGTTCTTCTTCCCGATCAGCGGCACCTGAACCTTGTGCTTCACCGGGAAGACGACGCTCCGCTTCGAGCCGTCGAACACCCCGACCGCGTCGATCCGAGCCTTCGCTTCCCCGTGCTTCCCGGGCTTTGACGTCTGGATGCTGATGATCCGGCACGGCTCCTCGTCGATGAGCATGTACCGGCCTTCCTTCAGCTCCCGAACCTCCTGCTGCGTCCAGGCCATGGGGGACTCCTCGGAGGCCCACGCAGGTCGCGGGTCCCATAAGTGTTGCGCGGGCGCCGGAGCGGGCCGCCCCGGCGGGGATTCGGCTCGACCGAGGGTTTATTCCCGCGCCGGTGGCTCGTATCGTTACGGGGGAGCGACCGGCACCGATGCCCGAGGAGACGCCCGAGTTCCGCGTGCGGACGCTCGAGCCGGAGGTCCGGGCGCTTTGGAAGAATCGCCGGCTCCCTCCCCCGGGGGGAATCCTCGGCGCCAACGACGGACCGCTCGTCCGTCAGTTCGAGGGGGCGTTCACGGCGAGCGACCTGCCCGAGCTGGTCGCCCACCGCGCGGTGGTCGCCGACGTCGACGCGCGTCACTGCGTCCTCTCCGGCCGCGGGGTCGTTGGCACGTTGCGCTACGAACATCTCCGGGCGGACGCGACCCCGAACCGGATCGGCGCGATCCTCGAGGCCCTTGGCGTCTGGACCGGCGGGTCGAGCGATCGTCCGTGGGACGACGCCGAACGTCAGGCCGGGATCCAGGCGATCGTCTCCCGCCTCGCCCGGCGAGAGATCCTCGCCGCGCGGGACGGTCCGCTGCGCCTCTGTCTTTCCTGCCGTCGGCCCCGCACGCCGGAGCGGATCATCTACCAGAAGGAGGTCGGCGACACGTTCCTCGTGCGGTTCCCGCTCGCGGGGACCGATCCGCCGGTCGACGCCCTCGTCTGGGTCGACGCGCCGTGGCGACTGCTCGGGGCGAGCGCCCTGCTCGTGCATCCCGAGGTCCCGTACGCCGTCGTGGAGTACCGGCACAAGGGGTCGAGCGCGCTGTTGCTCACGTCGCACGGTTCCCTCGACCGCCTGCGATCCTGGCTCCCCGACGTCGAGCTCGAAGTGAAGGAGGAGCGGCCGGGCAAGGAGTGGGTCGGCAAGGTCTACGCCTATCCGCTGCGCCATGAGTTCCCGATCGGCGGGTCGCTCGACCCTCCCGCGGGGTCGATCCAGTCGGACCTCGAGGTCGGGGACACCGGGACCGGGATCGTGCCGCTCGTGCCGGGCCACGGCCCGACCGACGCCGAGATCGCCGACCGGCTGGGGATCGCCGGCTGGCCGCTGCTCACGTCGCGCGGCGTGCTCGACCCGACGTTGATGCACAAGTACGCCGGGCTCGACGTCGAGACGGCGAACGACTTCGTCGCGCGCGACCTCACCGAGAGCGGCTCCGTGCTCGCCCGGCTGCGCGTCGTGCGCGGCGTCCCGTACTGCGCCGTGTGCGGACACCGGATGATCTGGACCCCCGGGCGCGCGTGGTGCCTCGAGCCGGGGCGTCTCCCCGCCGAGCAGAAGGACCGATACGCCCGCCTGCTGCCGAGCGACCGCCCGATCGGCCAGATCGAGGTCGCACGTTGGCCGGTCAGCGAAACGAGCGCGTCGACCGATCCGGAGGCCGTCTCATTGCTCGAGTGTTCCCGCTGCGAGCGGCTGGATGCCCCGGACGGACCGCCGGTCTGTCCGTGCGGCGGCACGCGACGGCTGGTCGCGCGTCGGCTCCTCCCCTCGATCGCCGGGGCGTTCGGGGCCTGGTCCCGAGCCGACCCGCTCCCGCGGTCCGACACGATCCGGGTGTATGCGAACGAGCGGCGCCGGGCGCCCGCGCTCGTGCACCACCTCACGGCGATGAGCGGCATCGACGCCTCCGGCTCGGAGTTCGGGCTCACCCTCGTCCCGACGGTGAACCGGATCGATCTCGCGCAGCTGATCGCCGCCCACGGGTCGGACGCCGTGCGATCGGCGTTCGTGCGCACGGCCGGCTCGGGAGGCTCGACGACCAGCTTCGAGGAGCGGTGCCGGCAGGAAGAGGAGCGGCTCGCACGATTCTTCGACCGGACGGAAGCGCTGCTCGAGCGGATCCCGCCCGAGATCCTGCGAGAGGGCGCCCAGCCCCCGGACGCCTCCTCCCGCGACCTCGAGGTCGAGGACCGAGCGATCCTGAGCCGGTGGGCGCGGACGCACCTCCGGGTCCTCGCCGCGTACAGCCGGTGGGAGCCCGAGCACGCCCACCGCCACCTGTTCCGGTTCCTCGAGCGGGACCTCCTCGCGTATCTCGAGATCACGTCGGCGCGGGTCGAGCCGACGGCCTCGACGGCGACCCGACGAGGCGCCTTGCG
>JBAUAJ010000021.1:0-5932 GCA_049675585.1 Thermoplasmata archaeon | reverse complement strand
TCAACACCGGTTCGGTCCTCCACCTATCTTTCGACAGGCTTCAACCTACCCACGCTTAGATCGATTGGCTTCGGGTCTTCCACCTATGACTTCGGGCGAGCGCACCCCGTCCCTCACCCCTTGCGGGGCTGCGGACTGTCGGTTTCCCTGCGGCTGCGGCCGTGCGGGCCTTAGCCTCGCCATAGATCGAAACTCCCTGGCCCGTTATTCAAAACGGACGCATGGATCCTGTGTCCACGGCCTTGCGGCCGCTTCGTTCCTTGGGGACCACATGCGGCTTATCGTCAGTTGGTTTCAGGCTCTTTTCATCTCCCTTCCGAGATACTTTTCAGCATTCGCTCGCGCTACTAGTGCGCTATCGGTCTCGGGACGTATTTAGGATCGGAAGACTGTACCTCCCAGCTTCCCGCGCGATATCCAACGCACGGTACTCGGGATACCTCCAATCTCGCCTCTTCCGTTCGCCTACGGGACTATCACCCTCTTTGGTCCGTCGTTCCAGGCACGTTCGGCTTAGAAAGCCAGCGAGTACGGAGGTCCACTACTCCACATCTCCCTGTCCTCGCCGGACAGGGATTCGGTTTGTCCTCTGCCGTTTTCGATCGCCTTTACTCACGGCATCTCGGTTGATTTCTTGTCCTCCCCCTACTAGAATGCTTTACTTCGGGGGGTTCCCTTTCCTTGCGGAATGTCCCTTGCGGGACCGGAGTTCCGATTCGGTGATCGGTGGATCACAGGTTCCTTGCGCCTACCCACCGCTTATCGCAGCTTGGCACGACCTTCATCGGCGCCCGAGCCCAGCCATCCCCCAACTGACAGGAGTCAGCTACACTAACTACACTTGACAAGCGTCCAGAACGCGTGTGATCGGCGTCATCGACCCTCTCGCCGGCACGGCGAGAGAGTCCTCGCCCTTCCCCGGAGAGGCCCCGGCCTCTGCGGGTGCATGTGCCGACCGAACAGCATCGCCGTGGCGCGGCTCGATTGGCAGCGGCGGCGTCTATTTAATCTCATCACTCGCGGGGGGGGCGCGCGCTTCGGTTTCGAGCGCTCGCCGGGGGATTTGGGGATGGGTAGAGGAGCTGGAGCAGGTGTACATCGAGCCGCCGCCCGAACTTGAGGCCGACCTCCCGCATCACTCCGACCGGCGTGAATCCCGCCGTCCCGTGCAGGCGCAGGCTCACCGCGTTGCCGTCGGCGATCCGGGCGATCAGCGTGTGAAACCCGACCGATCGTCCCTCCCGGATCAGCGCGGCGAGCAGCGCCGAACCCACCCCCTGACCCCGGGCCGTGGACCGGACGTACGTCGACACCTCGGCGGTCGCATCGTACCCCCGTCGATCCGACCACGGGCTCAGGGATGCCCAGCCGACCACCCGGTCCCGACGTACCGCGACGAACACCGGATGCCTCCGCCCGTGCTCGGCGAACCAGCGCCGGCGGTCGACGAGCGTGCGGGGACGCACGTCGAACGAAGCGGTGGTCGTCCGCACCGACTCGTTGTAGATCCGGGCGATCGACGGGACGTCGAGCACCGTGGCGCGCCGCACACGGGTCCGATCGGCCGCGGGCCGAGTCGCCACGACGACGGGCGACCCGTCGCGGGGCTAAAGGTTGCGTACCGCGCCGGGTCGCTTCGGTTTACGGACGGTGGTAGCCTGCGTCCGGCGACCCGTTCCCGGGCCGGGCGGCCGCGTACCGGCACAGACCGGCCGCGTTCGGCTCGCAGGAGGCGCAGTTACGCTCGGCGGGCACGGGGGCCCGCGTCGGGTCCTCCCGAACCTGCGCCAGGGCGACCTTCAGCCAGCGCTCCTCGGCGTCGCCGTACGGTACTTCCACCCATCCTTCGCGCATGCCGTTCCCCGCCGCATCCCCGTAGAGGACGATCCCGAACGGAGGCCGTCGTCCGAAGGCGACCTCCACGAGCCGGCATTCGGCCACCGCCTGCACCGTGTCGAATAGGCGACCGTGGGCCTCGTGGAAGCCGACGAACAGGTGGGTCTCCTTGTACTCGACGGGGACGAAGCTCCCGTCCCCGCGCTGGATGACGAGGTCGGGCCGCCCGGCGAGACCCCACTCCGGGTCGGCGAAGTTCGCGTGACCGTTCCCGAAGCGGGCGTCGAGGCGGACCTGCTCGGGAGGGAACAGCACCGGAAGATCGTCCTCCCCCTCGTCCTCGTAGACGAGGCGGTCGTGCGGGCCGATGTCGAGCCGTCCTTCGTTGACCTTCAGATGGCCGGTCGGCGGGGCGAACATCGGGGAGTGGCGCAGGGGCACGACGTCGGCCGGCGTCCGCACGGGAGGCACCGGCCCGCCGACGGTTCGTCCTCGGTGGGCCCGGCCGAGCTCCATCTCGTGGGGGCATCGGAAGTACGAGACGAGGTCGTGCGGTGTCAGGTGTTCGAGCGTCGGCGGAGCGAGCGGGCTCAGCATGGGCGACCGGTCCGGGCGGGGGGGCTATGAAGCTGCGGCTCGAAGCGAAGGGGGGCCGCGCGGGGCGGCGCTCATCCCGTGCGGACGGCGGAGCGGAGCTCCGAGCGACCGGCGGGGCCGATCGAGCTCCGCTCGAGCAGGAGCTCGAGGAGCTCGGAGTCGACCCCGCGGGAGCGGACGACCGTGGCGATCGCCCGGGTCTGCTCGGCCGACCGCCGCTCGGCGGCCCGCACGAGCGCGTACTCCGGGCGGGTCGCTCGCAGGACGTGACCCTGGAAGGTGACGGGCTCCAGGCGGGCGACCCCGGCCCTCCCGGTCCACTCCCCGAGGGGGAGCGGCTCCCCGGGCTCGATCGGCACGGCCCATTCGACGCGGATGCCCGACTGAAAACTTCCGAGGAAGGCACGGGCGCCCCGGACGATCCGACCGCCGGTCCAGTCGGTCGGGGCGATCGGCTCGATCAGGTACTCCCCGAGGAGATCGGCGACCCGGTCGACCCCCTCGCGGGTCGTCCCGAGGTCGAGGTCCCGGGGCGGGACGCCGCTCCCCCACAGCCAGGCGGCGGCGGATCCCCCGAGGTACCACTCGATGCCCGCCGCAGAGAGCGGCGCGAGTCGGACGCAGAGTTCGGCGAGACCGGCCTCCGCGGTCGGGACCGCGCCGTCGTACACCTGGGCGATCATCGTCTCGAGGACGAACCGGTGGCGGTTGTACGCCTGGCGGACCCGCGCCGTCGCGTCGAACGGCAGAAGGAACTGACGCTGCCAGCAGCCGGGGCCGCCGAACATGCACGGGGTCGCCGGATGGATGAAGCCGAACGGGTCGAGCGATCCGCGGGGCGGCCCGTTGGCATCCTGGCCTCCCACCTGCGCGTGGTAGGTGAACCGGACCGTCGTGCCGTCCGAGTCGCGCGACAGCTGGTGCAGGAATCCGGCGCCGAGGTCGGGGCCCGAAACGAGGTCGCTCGTCACGGGCCTCTCCGGGCGCGCCTCGTTCCCCGAGACTTACGAGGGCGGGGGTCCGGTCTCGAGGCTGTCGGGGATCGGGATCCGACCGACCGTCAGGTCGACCCGGGATCCGTCCTTGCGCGCGTGCAGGTACGTTCCGGAGGAGATCGACGTCCAGGCTCCCCGCTCGTGGTCGAACGGCTCACTGCCGACGATCACCCGATGCGGGTGGGCCAGGTAGGTCATCTCGTAGTAGCGACGCGAGGAGTCGAGCAACCCGGTCCCGTGGTCGCCCGTCCATAGGCAGAACGCCCACATCTCCTCCGGCCCGCGGGAGTAGAGGACGTTGAGCCCCGAGAACGCGGGGCCTTTGGGCCGACCGACCGACTGCCAGACGCGGACCAGGTCCTCGACGGTGTGGACGTAGCCGCCGAGGACGTCGCCGGTCTCCTCGGCGTTCCGCGACAAGAGCCAGAACAGCACCTCGCTGTCGTTGACCCCTTTCACCTTCGGCTCGTGCACCCCGAGGAACGGTCGGGTCTCGGTGGGGAACGGGATCGCGCCGTTGTGCGCGAACAGCGTGGTGTGGGTGGAGAACGGCTGGGAGTTCTCGAGGCCGAGGAGCTGCTCGGGCGGCAACCGGAGCGGGTTGCTCGCGTGGCGCAGGTGGCCGATGACGAGGTCGCCGGAGGCGTCCTTCGCCGCGCGCTCAAACCGTTCCCGCTCGCCCGGCTGGAACGCCCCGCGGACCCCTTTCTCCACGCGGGTGCGCCCGCCGTCCGAGAACCAGGCGATCCCCCAGCCGTCCGTTTGGGCCGTCTCGGGCGAGGCGTTCGACTGCGCCAGCAGGGACCGATCGGCCCGGGTGAGCCAGCTCTCCGCGGACTCGGGTTGGGTGGTGAGCATCCCGAACAGTCGGCACATCGGGCGGCCGACGGCGGCGACGTAATTAAGCGCCCGCGGGGCGCGCGCGGGGGTAGCGCGGGGACCAGCAACTCCTTTTACGGGCGGGGGGGCTCTTAGAGGCGAGGCGAGCGACCGATGGTAGC
Organism: Thermoplasmata archaeon; assembly: GCA_049675585.1. Taxonomy (GTDB): domain Archaea; phylum Thermoplasmatota; class Thermoplasmata; order Lutacidiplasmatales; family UBA184; genus Lutacidiplasma. The sequence goes on along the minus strand of JBAUAJ010000021.1, from coordinate 1,503 downwards.
GGTGGAAGTGACCCCGGCGGCCCGGGATCAGGTCCTCAGGATCATGGAGCGGCAGGGAAAGCCCGGCGCCGCGCTCCGCCTCTATGTCCAGGGGGGAGGCTGTTCGGGCCTCACCTACGGCATGTCGTTCGACAAGCTCGAGACCGGCGACGACGTCGCGTTCCGTGACCCAGCGCTCACGGTCGTGGTCGACCATGCGAGCGCCCCCCTCCTCGAAGGGGTGAAGGTCGACTTCCTGCTCGGCCTCGAGCAGTCCGGTTTCAAGATCTACAATCCCAACGCGAAAGAGACCTGTTCCTGCGGGAAGTCGTTCTCGGCGTAACCGCCGCGTCACCGCGGAGACCGGAGCTTTATACTCCGAGTCGCGTACTCGCCATAGGGTTGGTACGGAGGGCCCTACGCATGAACGAAACGGAAGTCAAACTAAGTGTCACCAAAGAAGCGCAGGACCAGGTTCGGGACCTGATGAAGAGCCAGAAGCCCGGTACCGCGGTCCGCGTCTACATTCAATCCGGCGGCGGAGGCGGCGGCTGCGGTTCCGGCGGCTGCGGCTCGAGCGGCGGGGGATGCGGGTGCGGAAGCGGCGGTGGCGGGGGCACGGCGTTCGGGATGGCCTTCGACAAGCCGCGCAACGGCGACCAGGTCATCTCGGTCGACGGGATCTCCATCGTGGTCGACGACATGTCGGCGGGGCTCCTCAACGGGGCCACGATCGACTTCGTGCAGGACCTGAACGTCTCCGGCTTCAAGATCACCTCGCCGAACTCCCCCGCGGCGGCCGAGCAAGGCCACGGCGCGGAGTCGGGCGGCGGGTGCGGTTGCGGATCCGGCGGCTGCGGCGGCGGGTAACCGCCCCCGGTCCAACCATTTCCTAGACTCTCCTTCTCTTTCCTCGTCCTCGATACCTACCGTACCACCGGCCCCGTTCGGGGCTTCGAGGCGACCGGCCACTCCGCTCCGAGGTTTCCGGCGGCTGGTCAAGCGGAATCGACTGGAGCCCCATACCTTCCGGAGGAGTTCTCCTCGACCGGGGGGGAGGTAGTGGAGAGGCCGAGCATCGGTCCGGCCTCGACGCTGCCGCGCCTGCTGTTGCTCGGAGCCCTCTGGGGAGCGACCTTCCCGATCGCCCGCGTCGGGGTCGATGCCGGAGCGAACCCGTTCCTCCTCGTGACGCTCGATCTTCTCCTCGCGGCGGCGGTGATGGCCCCGATCGCGGCCCTCCAACGCTCCCGCCGACCGAAGCTCAAAGAGCTGCTCCGATCGTCGGCGCTGGGCGCGTTGCTGATCGCCGGGATCAACCTGCCGCTGTTCTGGGGTCTTCGGTACGCCACCGGCGGAAGCGCCTCCCTCCTGTACGCGACCTCCCCGATGATCAGTCTGATCGCGCTGTGGCTCCTCGGGAGCTCGGCCGCCCGCCTCGGCCCGCGCCAGACTTTGGCGTTGGTGGTCGGGCTCGGCGGGGTCGCGCTGCTGGCCATCGCGGGTCCCGGGGGAGCCTCCACG
>JBAUAJ010000020.1:0-2705 GCA_049675585.1 Thermoplasmata archaeon | reverse complement strand
GTCCAGGGCCGCGACCACGTGCCCGTCCGCCAGCGCCTCCGCGGCGGCCACCCCTTCCCCGGTCGGCGGCGCGAACACGATGCCGGCGGCGGCAAAGTCGGCCAGGTCGAAGCCGATCAGCCGGCCGTCCGCGGTGGCGACCACCCCCTGGTTCGACGTGCCGAAGAACGACGGCGCCTCCAGCACCGGGTTGCCGGGGACGTTCAGCACCTGCGGATTCTGGTCGTTGAAGAAGCCCTGGCCGACGCCGGGCAGCACGGTGAAGGTGCCGCTCTGGCTGTTGGTGACGACCAGGTCGGGGATGCCGTTGTCGTTCACGTCGCGCACGCTGACGGCCACGGGGCCGCTACCGCCGGACTTCAGCCGCGGCCCCGGTGTGGCGACCCAGTCGCCGTTGGCGTCGTAGGAGCCGAACAACTCGGCGATGTCGTTGGAGCCCTGGTCGGCCACCAGCATGTCGGGGATGCCGTCGCCGTTGACGTCCTGAATGGTGACGCTGACGGGGTCGGTGCCGACGGGGTAGCTGACCGGGGCGGCGAAGGTGGGGTTGCCGGCGGCGTCGAAGCCGGTGCCGCGGTAGACCAGGATCGCGTTGGCGCCGCTGGCCACCACCACGGCGTCATAATACGGACTGTCCTTATCCAATTTGGCCCACTCGACGGCGCCGGGAGCCAGAGTGCTTTGCGTGCCGTCGGCGAGCGTCACCACCGGGACGAACTGGGCGCTGCCGGGCTGGGCGGCCTGCACGGTGATCTGGTCGGTCTGCTGGTTGGCGACCAGCACGTCCGTTTGGCCGTTGCCGAGGTCCTGGGCCGCCAGGGAGACGCTGTCGCCGGCGGTCTGGAAGGTGCCATCGCCCTTGCCTTGCAGGTGCAGCACGTCGCCGAACCCGTCGCCGATCAGGAGGTCGAGGAACCCGGTCTGGGGGTTGCGGACGACGGACAGGCCGGTGGGCGACGCGCCGGCGTCGGCGGAGAAGGTGTGGGTGAAGTGGCCGTGGCCGTCGCCGGTGTAGACCCAGACCTGATTGCGATCCGGCATGAGGACGGCCAGGTCGAGGGGCTGGTTCGGCCCGTTGAAATAGCCGGCGACGAGCGGGCCGGCCTGGGCATTGACGGCGACGCCGTCGCTGGTCGAGGTGGTCAGGGCCGCCTGTGGGTCGGCGAAGCCGCCGCTACTGTCGTTAGGCATCACGGTGAAGCTGTCGCTGCCGCGGTTGAGGACGATCAGGTCGTTGCCGCCGTCGCCGGTGAAGTCGCCCGCGGCCAGGCTGACCGGTTGATCCAGCGAGCTGACGGCCGGGGTCGCCGACGTGGGGTCCAGGCTGTACGTTCCGAATCCGGCGCGGAGGCGGTAGCTGGTGGCGAAGGAGTGGCTGGGGTCGTTGAGGAACACGGTCACGTCGCCGCTGGCCTGGTCGGTGACGACGATGTCGGGCAGGCCGTCGCCGTTCACGTCCGTCAGGACAATGTCCGAAGGCGTCTCGCCGGTAGTCAGGGTGAGGGGGGCGCTGAAGGTGCCGTCGGGTTGCTGGAAGGCGACCTGGACGCGGTTGTCAAAGGAGTCGGCCGCCACCAGGTCGTTCCGGCCGTTGCCGTTGAGGTCGCCGGCGGCGATGCGAGTCGGCACAAAGGGAGTCGAAAAGGCGGTGGTGCGCGTGGCCGTGCCGTCGGCGGCGACAGTGTAGAGCGACACCGTGTAGACGAACGGGTTGCCGGGGGTGGCCAGGGTCGGATCGGGGTGAACGTCGGCGGCGGCGAGGACCGGGCCGGCGGGCGTGTTGACCAGGGCCAGGTCGCGGGCCGGCCGGCCGGGGTTGAGGATCACCGGCGGGGCGAACTGGTTGTCGCTACCCGGCAGACCCTTGCGGAAGAGGATGTTGCCGGAGCGGTCGAGAACGACGCTGTCGGGGAGGCCGTCGCCGGTGAGGTCGGCCAGGATCGGCGTGTTGCGTGAGGGCACGCCCGTGATGGGCGATGAGGTCGTGAAGCTATTGCCCTCCCCCGCGAGCAGCACGCTCACGGTGTTGTTGAAGGAGTTGGCGGTGATGATGTCGGGGCTGCCGTCGCCGGTCAGGTCCGCCACGGCCAGCGCATCGGCACCGGACCCGACCGGGAAGGTCTGCTGCGGCTGGAAAGTGCCGTCGCCGTTGCCCAGCAGCACGCTCACCGTGTTGTCGATGCCGTCGGCGATGATGATGTCGCGCTTGCCGTCGCCGTTGAGGTCCGCCACCGCCACCGCGTCAGGCTCGCCGCCGACGGAGAAGGTTTCGGCGGGCTGGAAGGTGCCGTCGCCGTTGCCCAGCAGCAAGCTCACCGTGCCATCGCGGCTGGCGGTGATGATGTCGGGGATGCCGTCGCCGTTGAGGTCCGCCACCGCCATCGCATCGGGCGATCCGCCGACGGGGAAGGTCTGCTGCGGCTGGAAGGTGCCGTCGCCGTTGCCCCGCAGCACGCTCACCGTGTCCCCGGGATCGTTCTGGGAGCCTAAGTTGGCGGTGATGATGTCGGGCTTGCCATCGCCGGTCAGGTCCGCCACCGCCACCGCATCGGGATAGACGCCGACGGGGAAGGTCTGCTGCGGCTGGAAGGTGCCGTCGCCGTTGCCCAACAGCACGCTCACCGTGTTGCGGCGGTAATTGGCGGTGATGATGTCGGGGATGCCGTCGCCTGTCAGGTCGGCCACCGCCACCGCATCGGAGTAGC
>JBAUAJ010000019.1:0-1597 GCA_049675585.1 Thermoplasmata archaeon | reverse complement strand
CCCTGGACATGGCGCGGTTGATGAAGGGGCTTTGACCTACCAGTGCTGCTGGCAGGCCTTGCAAATCCAATAAACCCCCGGCGTGCCGGTGTGGTGATAGTGCAGGCGCACGAGCTTGCCGGCGCGGTCCTGGCAGGCGGGACAAAACGGCCCTTGCCGCACGCCGCGTTCGAGCGTCCAGTAAACGCCCTTGTCATAGATGAAGTCACGCACGGGCGCGGCGGACGGGGCGGAGGCTTCGAACTCCCGGATTCGCTGCTGCAATTGAACATTCTCCTGCTGAAGCGCCAGAAGCGTTTGACGCAGCTCCATGATCTTCTCCTGCGCCTCGGGAGTGAAACCATCCTTGAACAACGCGGCGAGTTCCTTGTAGCTCGGCACGGGTTCTCTGACGGCGGTAATCATCGCTCCGGAATAGAATCAATCGATGACGATTTGTCAAGGGACGGACGGGAAATTGTAGCGAGAACCTTGTTCCCAAGTTATTCACAAATTGCGGAGTTGTCCTTTCCCGTATGCATCCCGATATTTCGACATCATTTGCCCTTGTGAAAAGTTTCACAAAGAACTTGCAGCGTCGGCTGAAACTGATAGTTTCTTTCGGTTTTCGCAGTTAATAACACGACATCTATGAGAATGAACCTCCGTCTTTTGGTGCTGCCGGCGCTGCTGGGCGCTTTTCAGGCCGCCTCCGCAGCCGACATCACCGGAACCATCACCCTCAACGGCACCCCGCCCGACGAACTCGTCAACACCGCGATTGCCGCGGACCCGAATTGCGGCAAGCTCCATCCCGACCCCGTCAAAACCCAGTTTTACGTGGTCGGCGCCAACAAGGAACTCAAGGACGTCGTGGTTTACATCACGGGCATTTCTGGCAAGTCCACCGGCCCGTCGGCCGAAGCGGTGGTCCTTGATCAGAAGGGCTGCGAATACTCGCCATACATCTTTTCCGTGCAAACCGGCCAGAAGATCATTGTGCGCAATTCGGATCCCGCCCCCATCCTGCACAATGTCCATGGAACGCCCACGGTTTCCGGGAACTCGGAAATCAACGTGCCCCAGGCGGCGGGCTCGGCGGATCTGACAGTTTCCTTCCCCGCAGCCGAGGATTTCCTGAAGTTCAAGTGCGATGTGCACCCGTGGATGTTCTCCTACGCGACGGTCGTGGATCATCCTTATTTCTCGGTGAGCGGCGCGGACGGCAAGTACAAGATAGCGAATGTCCCGCCCGGCAAGTACACCGTGCAGGCGATGCACCGCAAGGCGAGCGGCGGGAAGCCGGTGACGAAGGAGATTGAAGTCAAGAACGGTGACGTGACCCTTGATTTCACCCTGAACGCGCCCGGGGCACAATAGAAGCCCTTAATTTCTGGGACCGCCGGGAGAAGTTGCCTGCCCGGCGGTTCATTTTTGCCAGCGAAGTTTTTCCTGATTAGTGTGAATCATGTTGCGCCCGGCCGATAAAACGTGGCTGAACCGGTTTGCCGTTCTCACGGCGCTGGCCACGCTGGTTTTGATTGGCATCGGCGGGCTCGTCACAAGCAAGGGCGTGGGCATGTCCGTTCCGGACTGGCCGACGACCTACGGCTACAAC
>JBAUAJ010000018.1:0-1927 GCA_049675585.1 Thermoplasmata archaeon | reverse complement strand
GCAAACTTATCGACTGGGATGCCCAACTCCTCAAACTGTACGATGTCATGGAGGTAGTTGTGGAAGATGTGGAGGGGCCGTAACTCCTGTACCATATGTACGTAATCTTGGATAAGGGATTTTTCGTACGCGTAGATGAGGCGGGAGGTGCCGGGGGAGAGTGAGAAGGTTAGGCAATAAGGGGAGCCGTCTGGGAGGGATTCTGTATCTTCAGCGAGGGGCATCCCTCGGCAGACGGGGGGTTGAAAGTAATTGACGTATGGGTCAGCATAGTCATAGAGGTCGTTGGTCGAGCGGATGACTTGGTAATCCAGGTTGGGGTACTCATCCACTTGGGGGCACACGTCCCCCTGGGCTAATATCTCCCCCAGGCGTTTGAAATCCGCCATCAATGGAATCATGTAAGCCGTCTGTCTCATACCAGCAGTCGGGTGGAAGGTGGGGAACACCCACCCTTTCCAGGCCCCCCACTTACCGGGCTGAGGAATCCCGTGGTGCATGTTAAGGTTAATCCCCTCAAATATGGAACACGCCACGGCCCCCATGGGGACTATGATTTCTGGTTTGACTTGGTGGAGGAGGGAGGAGAGGTGAGCGCTGGCACAGGTTAGGGCGTCGGCCTCTGTGGGGTTGTGGTAATCAGGGAAAGAGCACTGGCGTACGTTGGCTATGTGGAAGTCGGAACGGGAGAGGCCGGTGAGGGGGAGGTAGGTGGAGGTGAGTTCTTCTCCAGTTTGGCCTACGAAGGGGATTCCCTGTTTGTCTTCCATCTTCGCCGGACATTCGCCTAGGATTATTACACGGCATGGGGTGGGGCCAGTGGGGAGGACTGGGGGGCGGAAACGGGGGCAGGAGGAACAGGTCAAACCAATCTACTCCGTGCAATTTTACAATAATCTTCACTTATTTCTAGGCCAATAAAATAACGTCCAAGTTGTTTAGCAGCTAAGCATGAGGTACCAGACCCGGCAAATGGGTCTAAGACAATATCACACGGGTCAGTCCAAGTACTTATTTGGTCGATGGCCAACTGTAGAGGAAATGGGGCAGGATGACCTTTGATGGATTGTGATACATAAGTAAAAATATTTGGTGCTATTTTGTAATCTGCGACTGGCGAGTCCTTATGGCATTTTGTATTAACACCATTAGATGTATGCTGGAAAGTACCACGTGGTCGCACACCCGATTTTAAGCAAGGTATACGTATGGGATTAAAGCTGTTTGGCTTACCTTTGGAAAAACAGAATATGTACTCCCATGCTTGCTCATACCTACGATGGGTTAGAGGCACATAACGTGCTTTTTGGTAGATCATTGTATCATGGAGGTTAAAACCTAATTCCATAAATGATAGCGCCTGTTTTAGTGAGGTACCAGTTTCAGTGCCGTTTTTAGTAGCGTCTGCAACAACCCAAACTAGGCAACCACCAGGGCACAGCACACGGTATAATTCCCTGGATATAGAGCTAAAATTGAAAGAAAATCCATTATAGTCACGTAGATCGTCATAAGGTGGGGAAGTCAAAACTAGATTGACTACCTCATCACCAATATTAGGCAGTAGTTCAAGGCAATCACCTTGTGTAATCTGATTAAACATTTACTTTTTGTTCCCTCATCCCCTCCCCCTAATACTCATCCCATCCACCACTTCCACTCCCGGCCACCCCCCCACCTTCCCCTTATTCATTTTCCACATGGCGTTCATATTCACACTGTGAATTTCAATCATTTCAGGGGGGATGGTGCCGTCTATCACGCCTCTGATAAATGCCTCACGGTCTACGATTTTCCAGGTCTGGGTGGGGACGGAGGAGGAGCGAGAGGCGCGGACGGGTGGGGGAGGAGGGGGAATGTCCATGGGAGCGGATACCAACTGGTTGGCTTTGGCACGTGCCTTGGCTCTATCAATGGCTGACTCCGC
>JBAUAJ010000017.1:0-1509 GCA_049675585.1 Thermoplasmata archaeon | reverse complement strand
GGCAAGGGCCGCAAAACGTGACCGCCGCGCCCGCGCCCGGCCGGGGCCGGGTCACATACGAGCCGATCGACCCGCGCACGATGGCGAAGCGGCTCGACCACGCCGACCGGCCCCGCGCTCACATTTGGGTAATGGTCGCCGCGTGGATCATCGCCCAACCCGGCTCGGCCCGCGATCCCGACGTAATCAAGCTGATGGACCGCGAAAACCTCGTGCAGTTTCAAGGGCCGGGCTGTTTCAAGTGCGAACAGCCATACTCGGCCGGGCTCGCCGCCAAACCATGCCGGGGGCGGCTATGACCAGCACAAACGAGCGCCCCGGCCAGGCCGAGCGCCCCGAACCCGGCCAGCTCGACCCGCTCGCCATCGCCCGCGATTGGGCCGCGCAGGTCGGCCGGATCGCCGAGCACTACGCCGAACGCGAGCGCGCCGAACCCGGATTCGGCCGGATCGAGGCGCACATACACGGGGCCGGGCGGCAGCAATTCGAGGCCGCGCAGATGGCGTCGTATATGGCGACCGTCTCGGCCGCGGGCGACCTGCGCCGGATCGCCGACGTGCTCTGCCGCACCGACGAGAAACTCAACCCCGCGCCGGTCGAGCTGATCGAGCCGATCGGCGACCCGCTGCCCGGATTCGAGGGCATATGAGCGCCATACTGCCGCCGCCCGACGCCGACGCCGCGGGCGCAACCGCCGGGATGCTCTGCCACTTCATCGCCAGCGACCCGGCGCTAACCGAGACATTCCGGCGATGGATCGAGCATCACGCGGGCGACCTCACGGCCGATATGGTCGTTTGGTATCTCGGCGAAGTGCACGACCTGCTATCGCCGGGCTGCGGCGACCCCGTGACCCATGACTACCGGCCCGACCGGAGGGGGCCGACGATTTACCTCGTGGACAACAGCAAGGAGTTACGCCAATGGCGGGACATTGGATGATCGTCACCACTAGCGAAGCGATGCGCAGGCAAGCCGACGAGGCGCTCGCCGCTATCAGCGCAGCGAACGGCGGCGATGATCCGCCGAACCTGCGCGCCGCATACGATCTCGACCCCGAAGCATTCGCGAAGCTGATCGAGGCGCTCGTCGCGCTCGGCGCACGGGTCGAGCCCGACCTAATACAGCTCGCCGGGCTGCGCCCGCTAGATGAGCTGCTCTAGTTATCCACAAAGCGCGCGTAACTTGTGGAAACCACGACGCCGCGCGGCATAGAGTAAACCTTTATTACCCAAACCGAAGCGAAGGGACCAAGCATCATGGCCACGATTACTAACGTGATCCTGACCGATGATCTCGACGGCGGCGAAGCAACAGGGACGATCGGGTTCGCGCTCGACGGCCAGCCATACGAGATCGACCTAAACGACCCGAACGCCGAAGCGCTGCGCGGATCGCTCGCCCGGTATATCGAGGTCGCGAGGAAGGTCGCCGCGGGCAAGCCAGCGCGGCGCGGACGGAAGCCGGGCACCACGAGCCGCGGCGGCGGCGGCTCGACCGTGCTAACGG
>JBAUAJ010000016.1:0-47998 GCA_049675585.1 Thermoplasmata archaeon | reverse complement strand
CGTCGACACGGCGCTCAGCCCGTTCGCCGGCGGCGCGAGCCAGCCGCCGACCGAGGCGATCGTCGGGGCGATGCGCGGCACAGGGCTCGACCCGCAGCTCGACCTCGGTGCGCTCGCCGAGCTCGCGGAGTACTTCCGGGGGGTCCTCGACCACTACCGGCCCCTCCTCAACCTGCGTTCTCTGCAGACCGACCCCGGGATCCTCACCCACCAGATCCCGGGCGGCATGCTCTCGAACCTCCTGTCGCAGCTCCAGGAGCAGGACGCGCTCGGCCGGCTCACGGAGGTGCTCGCCGAAGTGCCGCGCGTGCGCGCCGACCTGGGCTATCCGCCGCTCGTCACCCCGACGAGCCAGATCGTCGGGATCCAGGCGGTCCTCAACGTCCTCACCGGCGCTCGGTACCGTCAGATCACGCGCGAGGTCACCGACTACGTCCGGGGACTCTACGGCGCACCGCCCGGGCCGCTCGACCCCGAGCTCGTGGCCCGCGTCACCCGGGACGCGGCGCGCGTCACCGTCCGGCCGGCGGACCTCCTTCCGCCGGAGTTCGACCGAATGCTGTCGGAGGTGCGGGCGTTCGTTCCGGCCGCCGACACGGCCGAGGCCCTCTCCTACGCGATGTTCCCTCAGGTGTTCCGCGCCTACCGCGTCTCGTCCGACCGGGGGCTCACGGCGGACGTCCTTTCGACCGCGGCGCTCGGGGTCGTCGCAGCGATGCGGGGCGCGCCCCGCCCCGACGCGCGACCGGTCCGGCCGACCGGAACCGGTCCCGAAGCGGGTGGAATGAGCGCTTGGGCGCACGAGGGCCGCGTGCACCTCCACAGTCAACGGAGGTGGATCGATGCGGGTCAGAATCGTTCGCGACGGTGACTCCGGGACGGCGGAGGTAGCCGACGATCTCTCCTCCGTGACCGTGGGGGGGCGGTCGTTCCCGGTGCGGATCGTGGCGCAGACCCCGATCCGGGTCGAGCTCGAGATCGCCGGCGAACGCGTGACGATCGATGGATGGCCCGACCGGTATCCGATCCCCCCCACGCCCGTCGACGTCGACGGGGAGCGATGGGCGGTCTCGATCGAGATCGATTCGACCGCTCCGCCCTCGAGGAGCCCGTCCGCCCCGAGCGCCCCCGCGCCGGGCCCTACCCCTCCGGGAGCGGGAGGACCGGGCGTCGCGGTGCTCCCGCCGATGCCGGGGAAGATCGTGGAACTGCGGGTGAAGGAAGGGCAGCGGGTGACGCAGGGGCAGGTGCTGCTCGTGCTCGAGGCGATGAAGATGCGCAACGAGATCGCCAGCCCGGCGGACGGCACCGTGCGCCGTCTCGCGGTGTCCGTGGGAGCGAACGTCCGCGCCCACGAGCCGATGCTGTTCGTCGAGCCGGAGTGATCGCGCGTTACCCTCGCGCCGACGTGTGGCCGCACGCAGGGCAGCGGCTGGCGCCGGCTGGCAGCGTGGTCGCGCAGTAGATGCAGAAGTCCAGCGGAGCGCGGGTCGACCCCGGGGCGCCTCCCGCCGCCGAGAGCGGATGGGCGGCGGCGCCGATCGGTCGGTTGCCCCACGAGGAGTACATCATCCCGAACGCGACGACCACCCAGGCGAGACAGCCGTACAGCGCATACGTCGAGTAGTGCGGGAGGAGGAACCAGATGGTCAGGGTCGCCGTCAGCACGACCAGATTGACCAGAGAGAGCGCCGTGCGCGCGAGCATTCGGATCCGACCGCTCCCCGAACCGCTTCGGAGCTACATCTCGATTGGGGCTGCCCGCGGCCCGGCCGCTTCGAGGGCCTGCCCCGGAGCGGACCCTCTAATAGCCCCCCCCATTGGCGCCGCGCCGTGACGACGAAGGTGCCGACGCTCGTCCCGATCGACGAGTTCACCTACGAGATCCCGAAGGAGGAGGTCCCCGGGATGAGGGTCCACGGCATCCTGTTCTCCGATCGGGCGCTCCTGGACGGTGTCTCGGGCGATCCGTCGCTGATGCAGCTCGCGAACGTCGCGACCCTGCCGGGGATCCAGCGGCACGCGCTCGCGATGCCGGACATCCACTTCGGTTACGGCTTCCCCGTCGGCGGGGTCGCGGCGTTCGACCTCGACGAGGGGGTCGTCTCCCCCGGAGGCATCGGCTACGACATCAACTGCGGCGTGCGCCTCGTTCGCACGAACCTCACCGTGGAGGAGGTCCGTCCGCGCCTGACGGAGCTGATCGACCGGCTCTACCGCGAGGTGCCGAGCGGGGTCGGCTCCCGCGGGGGCCGCCCGCTCAAGGGCTCCGAGATGGACGCCGTACTTTCCAAAGGCGCAGCCTGGGCGGTCGCCGAAGGGTTGGGATGGGCGAGCGACCTTCCCGTTCAGGAGGAAGGCGGTCAGCTCGCCGGCGCGCGTCCCGAGGAGGTCTCCGATTCCGCCCGTCACCGGGGCCTCAAGCAGCTCGGGACCCTCGGCTCGGGAAATCACTTCCTCGAAGTGCAGGCCGTGGACGCCGTCTTCGACGAGCCGTTCGCGGCCGCGCTCGGTCTCGTCCCGGGCCGGGTCGTGGTCATGTTGCACACGGGCTCCCGGGGTCTGGGACACCAGGTCGCGACCGACTATATCGGCCGGATGGACCGGCGGCTCGCCACCGAAGGAGTGACGCTGGTCGACCGGCAGCTGTCGTGCGCGCCGATCTCTTCCGAGGACGGCCAGAAGTACCTCGGTGCGATGGCCGCCGGGGCGAATTTCGCCTGGGCGAATCGCCAGATGATCACGCACGGCGTGCGGCGCGCGTTCGCCGCGACGTTCGCTCGGCCGGCCGAGGAGCTCGGGCTCGAGGTCGTGTACGATATCGCGCACAACATCGCGAAGGTCGAGACGCACACGACCGACTCGGGACCGAAGCCGGTCCTCGTCCACCGCAAGGGGGCGACCCGGGCGTTCCCGGCCGGCCGCGACGAGGTGCCGGCCGTCTACCGGCCGTTCGGCCAGCCCGTGCTGATCCCCGGGGACATGGGTACGGCGAGCTACGTGCTCGGCGGCCTGCCGACCTCGATGGATCGGTCGTTCGGCTCCTCCTGCCACGGGGCGGGACGGCGGCTCAGCCGCCACGCGGCCGTCCGGGCGTTCCGTTACGACGAGGTCACGCGCGACCTCGCCGGCCGCGGGATCGTCGTGCGGGCGGCGTCGCGCGAAGGGGTCACCGAAGAGGCGCCGGGCGCCTACAAGAACGTCGAAGAGGTCGTCCGGGTCGCCGAGGGCGCGGGCCTGACCCGTCGCGTCGCCCGGCTCGTTCCGCTCGGCGTGGTCAAGGGCTAGGCGGCGCGCTTCGGCGCCGACGGCGCACGATCCCCCCGAGGATCACGGCGAGGAGGATCCCGACCGCAGCGCCCCCGATCAGCACCGTCTCTGCGAACAGCGCGGGCGCGGTCACGGTCACGGACCAGTTCGCCCCCGCGGTCTGGAAGCGGTCGTCTCCGACCTCGAGTCCGACCTGGTAGACCCCGGGCGTCCGGTACGTCTCCTGAGCGTTCGGCGTGTAGGCGACCCCGCCGTCGCCGAACGTCCACCGGAACGTGTACGCTCCCCCGACCCCGCCTACCGCTCGACCCGTGAACGCGACGGCGAGGGGGGCGTCGCCGCTCTGGACGGACAGGTTTCCGACCGCCGCTAAGGGTCGGCTGACGGCGACGGCCTCCGAAGCGACGGCTTGATCGTCGAACGGGTTGCTGGCCTCCACGGCGATCGTGAAGTTCGACGCCGACACGAAGGTGTGGGCGACCGAGCTCGGCCCGGGCGCGAGGCTTCCGCCGAACGAGGTTCCATCGCCGAACTCCCAGACGATGTACCCCCCGGCGACCCCACCGACGGCGGCGTTGCCTTGGATCGGGAGCGGCGCGGAGCCGAACGTGGGAGTGACGTTCGCGGTGAGGCTCAGGTCGTCGACCGCAGGAACAAACCCGCCCGCCTCGACGGCGAAGAAGGAAGGGAGGCTGACCGTCAGGGCGCTCTGCTCGAGCGCGAACCCCGGGCCGTAGAGGAGCATCTGAATGGCGAGGGTATTGGTGCCGCCGGCGAGCGGGGCAAAGTACGTCTCGTTCGCCGCCGCTCCGGCCGCGCTGTACCCCCCTCCGAGCCTCCAGAACAGGGTCGTCGGGCCGATCGGATCGATGACCGAGCCGCGGAACTGCACGGTGGCGCCCGAGTCGATCGCCTGCGACGGCGAGATCGTAGCGGTCACCCCCGGGGGCACGGCGCCGGCGGTCGGCTCGGCGTACACGACGAACGACTCGCTGGCGTTCCCGTACCCTTGGTCACCTACCGCACCGGTGACCAGGTACTCCCCGGCCGTGGTGAACGTCCAGCTGGCCGTCGCCCCGACCGACGTGCCGAGGGAGGCGAACGTCCAGTGCGTGAGGGCCGCGCTCGCCCCCAGTCCACCGGCGGTCGCCGCCGTGAAATCCACGGTCCACGGGATCGGACCGGCCAGGGCGGACGAGGTGAACGTTCCGACCAGCGGCGCGCCGACGATGACGGCATCGGTCGCGTTCGCTGTCGCTCCGTTCGAGGCGAGCGCCGTCTCTTCAATGCTGTAATTTCCCGAGGCGCGCAGGATCGTGCACTCGCACGCCGTCGTGTAGAGGTCGCCCGAGGTGAGCGTGATCGTCGGCGGGTTCACCCCGTTGCCGCTCGGTCCCCCAGAGACCGTGAACAGGTTCGGAAACTCCGCCGGGGCATCCCGTTCTGCGGGAAGGAGTTCCGGAGTGACGGTGAGCGGCGTCGACGCGTTGGCGCAGGCGGTCCCCGTCGCCCCACCGACCGAGATCGCGACCTCCGGACTCGTGCCGATATCGGACGGGCTCGCTTGATCGGTCACGATCGCGATCGCGCAGAATACTCCCGCGACCTCGAATGCGTGCGTCGTATTGGCCGTGGAGATCCCGAGCGCCGAGGATCCATCGCCGTACCAGACGTTGTACGAGTACGGCAGGGTCCCTCCGGTCGCGACGGTGGTGAAACGGACGGGGGCGCCGACCGCGGGGGCGTCGGTCGTGGCCCGGAGGGAGACCGTGAGCGGTCCGCCGCCTCCGACGACCACGGCGAGCGGCGCGGAGACCGACTCGTTGCCTCCCGAATCGACGACGAACGACTGAACGAAGTAGTCACCCGGAGTCTGGTAGGTGTAGGAGGTCTGCCCCGTCAGCGTCAGGGAGGCGTTCGAGTCCCCGAACGAGACTCCCTCGATCGGATACGATCCCGATCCTCCCGATACGGTGACGGTGAACCGGACGGTCAGCGGAGCGACCCCGTGGTATGGTGCCGCCGCCACAAAGGTAGCTAGGTCGTTGCCGGGCAGATCGCCTCCGCGCGCGAGGTCCGTGACGAGGTTCGCGACGATCGGTGTGCCGATGCCCGTGACCGGGTCCCAGCCGGCCCGTGCGTGGTAGCCGTTGGAGCCGGATTTGATGTCGTGGAAATCATCGACGTACCGGCTGCCGAGGAGCACCCGGTAAAGGGCCGGATCGAGCAGCCCCAGGTCGGCGTGGGCGTACTGGTCCGCGAGCGCGTCGATCCCCGCCCAGATGGGCGTCCCGACGCTCGTCCCCTCGACCGCCGAGGCGCCGCCGTGGTAGGCGACGTAGACCGCGGTGCCGCCGACCATCGACACATCCGGCACTCCCCGCGTGGTGTGACCGGCCGGCAGGCCCGCCTGCCACCACGGCTCCGGGATCGGAGCGTAGCCCCCGCCCGAGCCGCCGCCGTTGTTGCACCCGGGGGCGGTCTTCCCGGATTCATTCCCACCCCAAGCGGTCTCCGAGGAGTACAATCCGCCGGCGAGGGTCAGCACCGTGCCCCCGACGCCGGTGACGTACGGGTCCGAGGCGGGGTAGTTGGTGGAGACGTGGGAGGTACCGTCCGCGGACCCACAGTCGCCGCTCGCGGCGAAGACGCCGATCCCCTCGGCGGCTGCGAGCTCAAGGACCGGTCCGAGGATGGCATACGATCCGTCCGTGGAGGCGTTGCAACCGGCGGTGCACGCGCCGGAGTAGGCATTGAAGACGCCGACATCCGGCTCGCCCCAGCTGAGCGAGATCGCGTTGACGGAGTCGTTCCCCACGAGCCGATCGATTGCGGCGTAGAGACCGGGTCCTGAGTTCGGGGAGAACGTCATGTCGATGACCGCGCCGGGAGCCATCGCCCGGGTCCACTGGAGGTCGAGTGCCTCCTCGAGGCCCCACCCCGGATTCGTCGAGCTCGTGTTGAGCGAGACCGAGGACGGCACCGGATACAGGTAGTGCACGGTGCCGACCGGAACGGCGGTCACATTCGAGAACGTCCGGAGATCCTTCTCGAGCTGGGGTTGAGTTTCGTCTCCGGAGTACGCGTCCAGGACCGCGATCCGCTCCCCGGTGCCGTTCGTTCCCGCCGTGAGGAGCGTGCTCGTGTTGTAGGCCGTCTCGATCGCGCACGGGAGCAGTCCTCCTCCCGGTCCGGTCGGGCACCCGGCAAAGGGCCGGGGGGCAGCTGCCTCGATCGGGCGGCCGATCCCGGCGGGTACGATCGGGGTCGCGTTCCCGAGCCCGATCGCGCCGGACCAGGGCACCATCGATGGCAGGACGGCCGGCGTGGGGTGACCGTAGATCGTTCGCCCTCCGGGCAACCGATACTCCTCGAACGAGGTGCCGAACGCCCGGGCGACCGCGGCGCTCGGCCCGTTCACGTAGACCAGAAGTCCGTCGGGACTGACCGTGGTGGTGAGCCCGAATTTCTCGAAATACAGCTCGGCCGAACGAACGTTTCGCGCCGAGGCACCGAACCGAGCGCTCGCCTGGGCGGCCGGCAACGGGTGGTGGAACTCGGACGTGCCAGGGATCTCCTCCGCCGCGTCCCAGGCCGACAGGCCGGCGGCGTTCTGAGAAGGAAGACCGACCGCGACCCCGATCGGCTGAGCCGCCGGAACCGGTCCGAGTACCATCGTTCCGGGGGGAGGCTGGATCGCCGGGGCTACCTCCACCCGAGCCGACGAAGGTACGGGGCTTGCGGAGGTTCGGATCGTGATCGATGCGGCGGTCCCCGCGGTCGGTAGAACGAGCGGAGCGGAAGGGATCGCCACGAGCAACGCGAGGGCGATCGCCACCGTGGGCCGAAGGCCCTGGAACGTGGTTCGGTTCACGACCCTCCGAGTACCCAGAACGACCGCCGACGCCCCATATCCACCTTCCCGCGACCGCGTGCGGTCTCGAAAGAGCTCATAACCCGGCCTCGGCGTCCACGGCCGTTCCCGTGAACCCCTACCTCGGCTACGAGATCGCTCTCGCGGCAGTACTTGTCTACGGCCTGGTCGTCTACGGGCTCTGGCGGGCCGGGTACATCGGTCCGGAACGGTCCCTCTCCCTGCTCGGACCGGCCCTGATGATCAAGACGCGCAAGGGAAGGTCCGCGCTCGAGCGCTGGGGTCGATTCGTACGCTTCTGGACGGCCGCGAGCGATGTCGGGATCCTGCTCGCCGCGGCGGCGATGGTCGCGATCTTCCTCCTGCTCGTCTTCGGGGCGATCGCCTCGTTCCGCCTCACTCCCGCCACCGCCCCGAGCCCGACGATGGCGCTCGGATTGCCCGGCATCAACCCCGTGATCCCGATCGGCTACGGGATCGTCGCGCTGGTCGTGGGGGTCGTGCTCCACGAGCTGAGCCACGGGATCGTCGCGCGGTCGCAGAAGATCGGCGTGAAGAGCCTGGGGATCCTCTGGTGCGTCATCCCCGTCGGGGCGTTCGTCGAGCAGGACGACACGGAGATGCTCGCGGCGACCCGCCGAAAGCGGGATCGAGTCGCCGCGGCCGGAGTGCTCGCGAACTTCATTCTCGCCGTCATCTTCTTCGTGGCCCTCGCCGCGCTCGTATCGACCTCCGTCCACCCGGTCGCTTCGGGGGTCGGGGTCGTCGGCGTCGTCGCCGGCTCTCCGGCGGCGGCGCACGCGATCGCCCCGGGAGATGTTCTCGAGTCGGTCGACGGTACTGCGACCACATCGGCGGCGTTGTTCGAGTCGGTGATGTCCCAAACCACCGCCAACGAGACAGTGACCGTCGTCTGGCGCGCCGTGAACGGGACCACCATGTCCGCGGCGATCCAGCTCGCGGACAGCACGACCACTCCGGGTCGCGGCTTCCTCGGCGTAGCCTACGGTCCGCTCTCGCCGGCCGGGATCAAGCAGACCCTGGTCTCGCCGCTCTCGAGCTCGCTCGGGCCGCTCGACGGCGGCGTCTACTGGCTGATCCTTCCGTTCGCGGGCCTCGAACCGCTCGCGGGTCCGAATCAGGAGTTCTTCCACCTCTCGGGACCGGTCGCCGCGCTCGGAACCGCAAATTTCTGGATCGTCGCGAACCTGCTCTACTGGATCGCGTGGATGAATCTGCTCCTCGGTATGTCGAATGCGCTCCCGCTCGTACCGCTCGACGGAGGACTTCTGTTCCGAGATTTCGCGGCCTCGATCGCGGCCCGCTTCCGCAAAGGTTGGGACGCCGCGCGTCTCGATGAGTTGGGGGCCCGCGCGGTGGCGATCTCCTCCACGGCCGTCCTGGTGCTGCTCGTATGGCAGTTCGTGGTTCCTCGTCTCCTTTAGACGCAGGGTCGCTCTTCGCGGAGTACCCCTTTCTGCCGGGGGCGGAGGCGATCCTCGGCGCCGAACCGGTATCGATCCGGTCGCTGCTCGAGGACCCCGCCTACGGGCGGCCGCGGGCGATCGGCCGAGCGCGCATTCTCGCGGCCGCGGACGATCCGCGGGGGGAGCGGACGGTCTCCGAACTCGCGGGCGCGGCGGGTGACGTCCGGTACCTCTCGTTCCTCTTCGCCCAGATCGTGCTGGCGGCCGCGCCGTCCCCGGCGGTACTGCGCCGCTGGGCCGTTTCCGAGTCGAAGCGCAGCTACGGGCGCCTCGAGACGGCCGACCCCGAAGAGCTCGAGGAGGTATCGACACGGCTCGGATTCCCGGTCGAGCGCCACGGCCGACGGGTCGCCTTCCGGCTCGCCGACTATCTCCGCCTCTCCGTCGGGATCCGGGAGGCCGACTTCCGGCTCGCCCGTCAGGACGTGGACGCCGGCCGGGTCACGGTCGACTCGGTTCGGGCGGCCCGGCTCCTGCAGGAAGCGATCCGACGATCGCTGGCCGGAGCGCTGCCGCTCACCCCCGAGGTCGTGGCCCTGGTCCGGGAGCGGGAGGTCGAACTGTTCATGACGCTGGCCGATCGCATGCCCGCCCCCGTCGCCCGCGCCGGGACGGCGGCGGGGAAGCTCCGCCGAGAGATCTTTCCCCCCTGCATTCGTCGCATGCAGCGGACCCTCGAGCGCGGCGACAACCTTTCCCACGCGGGCCGATTCTGCCTGGCGGCGTTCCTGCATCGGGCCGGCGCCGACTTCGAGACGATCGTCGACGCCTACCGGGGCGCACCGGATTTCGACGAGTCGATCACCCGATACCAGGTCGAGCACATCACGACGCACGGCGGCGGCGAGGGGTACACGCCGCCCGAGTGCGATACCCTGCGCAGCCACGGGCTCTGCTCGCGCGAAGGTGACCCCGAGGCGAAAGCGGGGGTGGATCGACGGCGGGACGAGCTCTGCTTCCGACCCACGCTGAAGCATCCGCTCCAGTACTACGAGATCCGCGGCGGGGCGGCCCGAAAACCGGCCGAATCCGACGACGTTAGCTCGCCGGGGTCAGGGCCCGGTACGTCCGCCGGGCCCGGGAGAACGCCGTCCACTGGCCGGCGACGATGAAGTAGACGAACGCCACGTCGAGCACGGTGAACGTGATCCCGGCGACGTGGAAACGCGACCACGGCTCGGTAACGGCCCAAGGCCACGGAAGCGACCAGTCGAACTCGAGGAACGCGGCGAGCGCGAGCACGACCAGCCGATCGGCCCGCGACAGGAGCCCCGAGTAGAGCCGACCCTGACCGACCGCCTGGGCTTGCGTGCCCATGTAGCTCGTGAGGAGGAGGCTCGCGAGGGCGAGCAGCGCGAGCCACGGGAGGGCGAACCCGGAGACGGCGATCCCGATCACCAAGGCGAAGTCCGCATACCGGTCGAGGACGTGGTCGAGCAGGTCGCCGCGGGTCGAGGTGCGACCGGTCGCCCGGGCCACCGCCCCATCGACGACATCGAAGACCCCGGCGCCGAAGATCAGCAGGCTCACCGGCAGGAACAGGAGCGGGGTCGACCATCGGACGCCCGCCGACAAGAGCGCGGCGACCACCGCGAGGGAAAGCGCGAGCCAGCTGAGTCGGTCGGGGGTCCAGCCGAGGAACGGGCGGGCGATCCGGTCGATGTACGGCCGGAGGCGTTCCCGGTACTCCTCGAGCACCATCGGGGGAGGCTATCGGACCGGACCCAAAAGGTGGGCGGTGACGCGGGGATCGGCGAGCCAGTCGACCGTCCCGACGCGGGACGGCCCCCCCGCGCGCAGGCGTCGACGCACCCGACGCGCGACCGCGTCGGGGTCCCGCGCAGTCGTGTCGATCTCGAAGACGGTGCGTCGGGTCCCGATCGCTTCCCAGAGCACCACGTCCGTCGCCTCGCAGACGAAGTTCTCGTGACGATCGGACGCGCTGCCTCGATGGGCCCCGCGCAATCGTTCGACGAGCCGGAGCGGATGGCAGCGGAGGACGATCGCCTCGCGCACGGGAAGGAGGTGGGCGAGATGCCCCACGATGAGGTCGACGCCGTCGAGCGCCCCGGGTCGACGGAGCCGTCGGGAGAGGTGGGCCATATCCACCTCGACCGCGCGGCCGCGTCCCCGGGCGGACCCGTGACGGCGGGCGAGTTCGGCGACCTCGACCACGCGGACCGCTCCACCGAGCCGTTCGGCCACCGTGCTCTTCCCGGTACCGGGGGTGCCGGTCAGCGCGACCGGACGGGGCATGGCGTCGCTCACGCGAACCGGAGCGATCGGAACGTCTTCCGCCACGCGAGGACCTCGGCGCCGACCCGCTCCGAGCGCAGCCCCGCCCGGGCGAGCAGGCCGGCGAGCCGGGGCATGTCCGCGGGCGTGAGTCCGAGGCGAGTCGCCTCCGCGGTGCCGATGCGGCCGACGAGGTCGATGAGCAGTCGCTGGCGTTCGAGACGGCGCGCGAGAGCCCCTCCGCCGACCCCGTGGGTCGATCGGAGGCGGGGACGATCGAGGTGCAGCTGGTGCGAGGCCGTGAACCCTTCCGCCTCGGCGACCAGCGGGAACCCTTCGGCGACCAGGGCAGTGCCGAGCGCCCGGCTGTTCGCGACGACCGTCCGGGCGTACTCGGGGCCGACCCGTTCGAGCTCGAGGAGCGTTTGCGCGAGACCCGCGATCCGGTTCCAGTGCGCGTTGTCGAACGCGCGCCAGACGAGCGCCGGATCCATCTGGTTGAAGAGGTCCGTTCGATCGGTGACGATCAATCCCCCCTGGGGACCGGGGAACGATTTGTGCGTGCTGCCGAAGACGATGTCGACGCCGTCTGAGACCGGGTCCTGGAACTCCCCGCCAGCGATCAGGCCGAGCACGTGGGAGGCGTCGTAGAAAACGAGGGCATCCAATGCGTGGGCGGCCTCGACGATCGGGCGGAGGGGATAGGGGAACAGGAAGAAGCTCTGCCCGAGCAGAACGGCGTTCGGGCGCTCTCGTTGGATCGTCTCGACGGCTAGCCCGGCGTCGACCCGGTGGCCCGGCCCGTCCGCGGGGAGCGGACGCACCGTGTGGCCGAGCAGCGCGGGCACGAACCCGGGCGCATACCCGTCGTAGCCTCCGGCCTCGGGTGGGATGGCGAGCAGGCGAGCGTGGGCCGGCAGGAGCGTCGAGAGGACCGAAAGCGCGGCGATGTGGCCGGAGAGCGGACGGGTCGTCGCGTGCCGAGCGTGGAACAGCCGGGCCGCCGCGTCGTTCGCGAGCGTTTCGATCGCATCCGTGTACCGCGTGCCCGCGTAGCTGTTGTCGAGGGTCTCTCCGTCGAACGGCGAGTTCATCGGGAGGGTGTACCGCCCCGCGAGGTCGCTCGCGAGGAATCGTCGGGCCGCCGGGGAGACGGCGTTCTCGCTCGCCAGGAGATTGAACACTTCGCGGCCGCGCCAGCGGTCGTGCGCCCGAACGAGCCGCGCGAGGCGGCGCTCTTCCTCAGCGGGGGTCGGGGGCATGCGCGTCCGATCCCGCCCGGTGCGGGCCTTTCGCGAGCTTGCGCTTCTCGTGGTGCCCGCACCGGGGGCAGACCAGCTCCGAGCCACCGAGGCGCATCACGGCGTGGCAAGCTTGGCAGCGGGCGGAGACGACTCCGAGCGACGTCGGCGCGGTCGTGAGCTTGATCGACGAACCGGCCTGGAGCACCTTCGCGAGCAGGATGTCCCCGACCGCGAACTCGCCGGAGAGGGTCTCGGTGTAGCCGTCCTTCGCCTTCGAGATGTGGACGGTCCCTTCGGGGTGGCCCGGGACGGCGCGTTTGCTGGTCGTGGTGGTCAGGATCGTGCAGATCGCCATCGCGCTCTTGAGCTCGTCCACCAGCGCGTAGACGATGTCCCCTTCCATGAGCTCGGGGACGGCGTTCCGGGCCTCGACCCGGACCGTCCGGTCCCGCGCATCGATCGAGGGAGTGCCGAGGACGGAGGCGTAGATGCGGCCCCGATCCTCGTAGGTGCCCCGACCGGGAAGGTACTCCTCGGCCGCGCCGAGATAGTCACCGGGAAGGACCAGCGGAGGAAGTTCGGTCTCGGTCATCCGTTCGGTTCCGTGCGAATCGCCCAGAGGTCGACGTCGAGCGGGACCCGGCGACGGACATGGTGCGCGAACGTCCGCGGCAGCGCCCAGGGAACGGATCCGACTTCGAGGACTTGTGCGCCGCGCTCGACCGCGCGTTGCGCTATAAAGGTTCGGGAGTCGGCGAGCGAGAACGCGTACACGGAGCGTTGCGCGAGGGCGAACGCGACATCCCAGAATGGCCGGTCCGCGTGCCGGGTCTGCGCCCCGAACGGCGGGTTCATCACGACGAGCTCGGCGGGTCCCGAGGTCGCGGCGACGTCGCCGGCCTCGAACGTAACGTCGACCCGGGCCTTACGGGCGGCGGTCTGAGCGAGCTCGATCGCCCCCGGGTCCACATCCACCGCGCGCACGGGCCGCGCACCGAGCAGCGCGGCGCCGATCGACAGCCGCCCGGTTCCGCACCCGAGGTCGAGGACCGATCGGCCCTCCAGTCCATCCAGCCGATCCGCGGCCGCTAGGAGCGTCGCGGCTGCTTCGGACGGCGTGATCACCTGTTCGAGCGAGGCGTCCGGACGGACGAACGACGGCACCCGTTCGAGCGCGCGCAGAAGTTCCGACCGCCGCACGGTCTCCGAGGGCGGTGCGCAGGCAAGACGGTATCCCTTCGCCGCTCCGGCCGTGGGGAGGATGCGGGGAGCCGGATTTGAACCGGCGTACGCCTGCGCGACGGGATCTCTCAGGCCGGACCCGGTCGGGTCCGCCGTTTAAGTCCCGCGCCGTTTCCGGGCTTGGCTATCCCCGCGCCGCTCAGCGGGCGGGTATCGCGGTCTCTTCGTCCTTGGCCGCGGAGCGACCGGACGGCTTCTTCATCGAGACGCGCTTCGGGAAGTACTTGAGAAGCACGACATCGTTGACCGCCGAGACCCAACGATACGGCACGTTGGTCGGGCGCGAATCGTCTACTAACATCGGGCTCGTCTCGCTGACGTACAGGCCGTCGATCTTGGAGCTTTCGACGTCGACGACGAGATTGTCTACCTCGCCCAACAGTCGTCCGTCCGGCGTGTAGATCTGGCGCCCCAAGAGTTCGGTCATCTCGACCAGCATGGCCCGTTCCCGAGGGCGCGACGGGAGGCGCCCTTCTTATGCCTTTGGGCGGAAAGGCGGCGGCGAACGCCGCCAACGCGCCCGCGGCTCACGCTTCCGGTTCCACCGCGTCGGGCTTTGCCGCCTGACGCACCTGAAGTCGGTACATCCGAAGGAGCTCCTCGCTCGTCGTCGCCTCGGTCGGAGTTTTGTCGTCTCGGAAACGGCCGGTGAAACGCGGGAAGCGCAGGGCGAGCCCGGCGCCCGCACGGACCGCGCCCGTCGCCGCCCGGTGGATCGGGCTGAGCGTCAGCTCGGCCCCCCGGACCTCCAGAACGAGCCCGGGCCGGAACCACCGGTCCGGTTCGATCCCGCTCTCGACGCTCGGCGGCCGGCTCTCGGAGGCGAACCGTTCGAGCCGCGTGGGCATCTCCGCGAGACGGGCATCGTCGAACCCACTTCCGACCTTGGAAAACGACTCGAAGCGGTCTTTCTTCGGATCGTAGACCGCGAGCAGGAAGGCGCCGAATCGGCCCGCACGGCGACCGCGGCCGTGAAACCCCCCGACGACGACTCCGTCGATCGAGTCGACGAGGCCGATCGTGTAGTCTCGCTTGTACTTGATCCACCAGAAACCGCGGGCGCCGGCCCGGTAGCCGCTTCCGGCTTTCAGCGACTTTGCCACCAGCCCTTCGGCGCCGCCGGCGATCGCCTCGTCGAGGAACGCCGTGGCCTCTTCCGGCGAGCGGACGACCCGCTGGGTGGCGAGCCGGATCCGGTCCGTCGGCCGCACGAGCTCCTCCAGTCGCCGGCGGCGCTCCGGAAAGTCGAGGCCGAGCACGGGTTCGCCGGCAGCGAGCAGGACATCGAACAGGAACAGACAGACCGGGACCTCCTCGCGCAGCCGATCGAGGTCGTGCTTGCGGCCCCGCCGCCGGGAAACCTCCTGGAACGGCTGGATCTCGTCCGTGTCGGGGTCGATCGGCACGCACTCGCCCTCCACGATCGCCGGTCGCTCCCGGATCGCTTTCGGGAGCTCGGCCACGAGCTCCGGGAACTGGGCCCCCGTCTCCTCGAGCCGCCGGGAGAAAAGGCGTACCGTTCCGTCCGTTGCGACGTGCGCTTGGACGCGGAGTCCATCGTACTTGTACTCGACCGCGGCCTGGCCGCCCATCCGTTCGAGCAGTTTTTCGAGCGTCGGTTCGCGTTCCGCGAGCATGGGCCGGATCGGCCGGCCGACCTCAAGACCGATCCGGTCGAGGCCGTCCACGCCGTGGGCAGCGAGCGTCGTCGCGACCAGACCGAGGTCGCTCGAGAGGTTGAACGCCGCTTCGATGCGGGCCCGCGACTCCTTCGAGCCTCCGGCGAAAGCGATCGCGAGGGCGTCGAGGATCGTCATCTCCCGAACGCCGACCCGCAGCGTGCCGAGCACAAGACGGACCAGGTAGCGGGCCTCGATCGGAGAGGCGCGTGCGAGGAGGGAGACGAGCGTCCTAACCTTCACTTCCTGCGACCCCTCTCCTTTGGCCCGCGCGATCTCCTCGAGCCCACGGTAGACATCCGCGACGGTGAGCGCGCTGCCCTCCGCCAGACGTCGCTGCCCCTCGAACAGCTCCTGCACGGTCGTACCGAGGTCTCCGGTCGCCTCGGTCCGCCGGGCGACCGCGGCCTCGTCGACGCCCGCCGAAAGCGCCACAGCCCTCCGTGCGAGCGAGTCGGCAACCCCCAGCTCCACCCCCTCGTATTCGGGTCGAAGCATCCCCTGGGAGAGGTAGAGGAGCTTTCCGAGATCGGCTCGGTCGAGGGGTTTGATCAGCTCCGCGAGGATCGCTCGCATCTCGAGGCGCTTCGGCGTCGCTTCGAGACGCTCGTACGCCGCGGCGAGCTCAGCGAACTGCATCGCGCGCCCCCTCCTCGATCGCGGCGCGGAGCCCGCGGAGATTCTCCGCGACCGACCCTCCGGTGAAGACGGAGTTCCCGCAGACGAAGAACGAGGCCCCCGCCCGAGCCGCGGCCCGGGCCGTTTCGGGCACGACCCCTCCGTCGATCGAGACGTCGGCCTCCCGACCGAGCTCCTCGAACCGGGCGCGAGCGGCGGTGACCTTCGGCAGGACGTCGGGAATGAACTTCTGCCCCGAGAAACCGGGGTGTACGCTCATCACCAGGATCTGGTCCAACCGGTCCGCGAGCGATGCGACCCGGGCGAACGGGGTGTCCGGCCGGATCGCCGCCCCGGCGCGAGCCCCAGCTCGGTGGATCGCCTCGACGATCTCCACGGGATCGCCTCGGGCCTCGACGTGAAAGACGAGGGTGTCGCCGCCCGCGCGCTGGAACGATTCGACGTAGCGCAACGGCTCGTCGATCATCAGGTGGATGTCCAGCGGCAGGCGCGTCCGGGCACGCACCGCGGCGACGAGCGCGGGGCCGAAGGAGATGTTCGGTACGAAGTGCCCGTCCATCACGTCGAGGTGGAACGCGTCGGCTCCAGCCTGCTCGGCGACCCGCACCGCGCTGGCGAGGTCCGCAAAGTCGGCGCTGAGGAGCGACGGGGCGATCCGCCGCGGGGGCCGGCCCGGCACGACCGCGCGAGCGCGGCCCCGTATTTAGGGGTCGGCGGTCGCGCGGCGCGGAATCAGACGAACTCGCGGGGGTCCGGCCCTTCTTCGATCGAGACGACGGGATGTCCCGCTCGCAGCGCGGCGGTTTCCGGAGTCCATCGGCCATATTCCACGGGACGGAAAACGGACGGCCGGAACTTCCCGACCCGGACCGAGCGCGACGGGTGTGCGGACGGGCGGTACCACAGATACTGGTATGTGAGGAACTCGGCGTAGACCGTCGCACCCAGCAGGGGGCCGACGAGGTACGCGGGGGCGCTCTCGGGCGGGAACAGGTAGCCGACCTCCCAGGCGTACGCGACCAGGAAGGCGACGAAGATGTACCATTTGGCCCCGTGGAAAAAGAACCACTCGCTCCAGCCCGGACCCGGGTCGGAGAGAGCGGCCTTCTTCTCGGCCCGCACGGCGTCGAGCCGAGCCTCGATATCGTCGAGCTCTTCCTGGAGGACCGGGGAATCCTTCGGATCGGAGCCGAATTTCGCCAGATCGTCGTGTGCGGCTGACACCGCCCGTTCCCTCCTTCGCTAGTTGGCGGCACGCCCTGGCTCGGACGGGAGCGGCAGCTCCGGATTCCCGATCCCCGCGGAGAGGCCGTCGGGCTGCCCCATCGGGTAGAGGTGGCACGCGACGAAGTGGCCCGGTCGGGTTTCGAGGAGCGGCGGCTCGACCTTCGAGCAGACCGGCATGACGGCAGGACACCGCGTGTGGAATCGGCATCCCGGGGGCGGCGCCGCGGGGCTCGGCACATCTCCCTGCAGGACGATCCGCTCCCGCTTCAGGTCGGGATCGGGGATCGGGATGGCGGAGAGCAATGCCTGAGTGTATGGGTGGAGCGGCCGAGAGAACAGCTGGTCCGTGCCGGCGCGCTCGACGACCTTTCCGAGATACATCACCACGACGCGTTGGCTCATCGCGCGGACGACCGACAGGTGGTGGGAGATGAACAGGTAGGAGAGCCGCTGCTCGGCTTGCAGCCGCCGGAGGATGTTGAGGATCTGGGCTTGCACGGAAACATCGAGCGCGCTGGTCGGCTCGTCGAGCACGATGAACTCCGGCCGCAGCGCGAGGGCCCGAGCGATCCCGATCCGTTGGCGCTGACCTCCCGAGAACTCGTGCGGGAACCGCCACTCGTGCTCCGGATTGAGCCCGACGTCCCGCAGGAGTTCGCTGACCCGGGCGCGCCGCTCCGCCCGCGTGCCGACGCCGTGGATCTCGAGCGGCTCGGCGATGATGTCCCGGACGAGCATCCTCGGGCTCAACGACCCGAACGGATCCTGAAAGACGATCTGCAGCTTTCCCCGCAGCTCCCGCATCGCCCGCGGTTTCTTTCGATACAGCGAGTACTGTCGGGCGATCTCGTCGAGGGCATGGAGGGCCGCCTGGGCTTGCGGAGGGTAGGTCCCCCCGTTGTCGGTTACTCCCGCGTAGGGCTCGAGGCTCGCGTACAAGGCTTCGAGGCGGTCGAACACTTCGGCCGGGGGGCGGTAGAATGTGTGGCCGGAGGATGCGTCGATCAGCCGAAGCAGGAGGCGGCCCACCGTCGTCTTCCCGCAACCAGATTCCCCGACGAGCCCGACGGTCTCTCCTTCGCGGACATCGAAACTGACGCCGTCGACGGCCCGGACGTCGCCGATGTGGCTCGAGAACATGCCGCCGCGGATGGGGAAGTACTTGCGTACGTTCCTCGCCGATATGACGACGGGTGGAGCGCCCTGCATCTCGCCGACATCCCCCGGGATGACGCTACCCCGGTACGCTCCTCCCCTTGTATAGATGACATGCGGGACGAGACCACCGACCGCGTCTCCCGTTCGCTGCCCACATCGAGATCGCCACCGGCCCGGACGCCGGCGACCCCATCCGTCGGCTCTACCGGCCCCGGGACGGATAACCTCTGGCCTTGGAAGCGGCGGGAGAAGGCGGAGGACGTCGATCCGCGAGCTTTCGTTCGTGAATGCTACACAAACTTTAGCCTAGAAACGGAGCAAATCCCCCCGGCCCAATTCGCGCTCGACGCGATCTACGAAGCCTGGACGGGCGCCGGGAACCGTTCCACATACCCATTCCGGTGAACTTTGACTATCGAAGAACGACGCCGAGTGTAGACGGAAGGTATTTATCGCACTTTATGGGCTATTTAGAATGACGGACCGCTGGTCCGGTCTATAGGTCGTAGATGAAAGCGAACAGCGCTCGAATCCGAAGTGGAGTCATCGCCGCAGTCCTCGTGCTCGTCGTCTCCATGGCTCTACCCGTCGCGCTCACGGGCGCGACCCATAGTCCGTCGTCGATCCTCGCCGGGGCAGCGTTACCGTCGGCCGCGGCCGCACCCGCGGCGGCTTCGACCCCTGCGGCGCCGGTACATCCGGCCGGTGCCGATCAAGGCCCGCACCCGGGAATCCTCGACACGTACGAAGTGGCGCCGGGCGGAGCCACCAGTGAAGATCCCGCGGTCGCCTACGATACCGTGAGCTTTGAGCCGATCCTCAACGTGGACGAGGAACTGATCACCTTCAACGGCAACTCGAACACCTCCTACGTACCTGTTCTCGCGACCTGCGTACCCGGCACGGCCCAGTGCACGACCGACTACGGCTCGTCGCTCATCGACAACCAGACCGGCGGTCCGTACACGGGCGCCGCGGGCCAGGAACCGATCTACTGGACCTTCGTGATCGATCCGCTGGCGCAGTTCTACGATCCGGCGACCGGCAAGCACTGGGGCGTCTACCCTACCGACGTCATGTTCTCGGAGGCCCGCGAGGCGGCCTGGTCGACGTTGATCGGAGTCGGAAGCACGGCGGGCTGGCTGACGGCCCAGACGCTGCTCCCGAACGGCAACTCCTCGTGGGACGGCGGCACTCACGCCCCGTACAACACCACGCCCGGGAATATCCTCGGCTCGATGTTCATCAACGACACGGCGTTCTGCCCGGCGGTCGCCATGACCAATGCGCACGGCTGCATCACCTTCAACGCGAGCGGCGGAGCATCGGACTGGCCATTCTTCCTGCAGCTCGTCGATGACGGCTTCGCGGGCGCGGTCCTCCCCTGCGGCTGGTACACGGCCCAGGGCGCGGGGATCCCCGGCTGGGCCGGATCGAAGGCGGCCGCGGGCGACGGTCCGTGCGCCGTGCCGCAGCTCGGCGGGCCCAAGGCGACGACCTCGCCGGCCTGGCAGAGCTACCTCACGAACCTGTCGTCGAACGCAGCGGTCGCGGGCAACGTGACCTCGTGGGACAACTACGAGCAGGAGATCTTCAACTACCCGGCCCCGAACCCCAACGTTCAGTGGAACATGGTCGGGTCGGGCCCATACTACGCCCACCTGAGCCCCGGCGGAAACCCGCCCGGCTACCAGTTGGCGGCGAACCCCAACTACGCGCAGCCGGTCGGCTGCTCGGGTGCGGGCGGCCTCGCGACCTACGCGGGGGTCTGCTATCCGAAGGTGGGAGGGTACATCGGGACGGTCAACGTCCAGTATCAGGGATCCGACACGGTCGGGATCAATGAGTACCGCGCCGGCCAGGCGGACTTTGCCACGATCCTGCCTCCCGAGACGGCGACGATGCTGCAGCTGGCCTCGGAAGGGAAGCTGAACTACTACATCGCGCCGACGCTCAGCACGTTCTTCCTCCCGTTGAACTTGAACTGGAGCGCGGCGGTCTACACCTCCGACTCGCTCCCCGGCACGCCGAACATCCCCCACGGTTTCTTCAGCCAGGAGGCCGCGCGGGCGTTCATGGCGCAGTCGTACCCGTACAACCAGGCGGAGAGCTCCGCGTGGACGATCGACGGCGTGAAGTACCTCTACGAGGCCGGCGGACCGATCGCGAAGGGGATGGGTAACTTCTACCCGACCAACGTCTCCTTCCCGACCGGCAACCCCGACACGAACCCCTCGGACGTCGGCGGCGCGGCGTGGTGGTGGGCGCAGGGAACCAACCCCGCATCTCCGTACTACGATCCCTCCCTCCACGCCTGCCTGGCGACGACGTGCGTCTTCCCGATCGTCGGCGAGAACGGCGACCCGGGACTCGACACCTCCATCAGCGAGTGGATCACCCAGATCGAGTCGATCTCCTCGGGCCATCTGATGCCGTACACCTTCGACCTCAACTTCGGCGGGCCGGGGAGCCTGATCGGCGACCAGCTCGTCCAGGCGCCCGGTACCGGTCCGCTGCCGGTCTGGAACCTCGGGTGGGCGGCCGACAACTTCGACCCGCAGGACTACGCGCTCCCGATGGAGTTCCCGAACAGCACCTACACGCTGAGCGATGCGGTCGAGGAGCAGATGACGGGGACCCAGTTCGACAACACGGTCTCCTGCGGCCACTCGACGGTCACCTCGTTCGCGAACCTGATCTACTGGGCCCAGCAGGGCCAGTTGACCTCGGCCTGCCAGGGCGTGGCGTGGAACGTCGCGAACTGGTGGGACATCGCCGCGACCCACGTCGCGAACCTGACCCAGCGGGAGCTCGACTACAACCTGGTCGTGCACATCCTGAACGCCGAGTCGCTCTACATCTGGTACGGCCAGTCGAACCAGGTGCAGACCGCCGCGCCGTGGATCGACAACAGCTCGATCAACTTCAACCCCGCCATCGGCGGGGGCGGCGACCAGTTCTGGTTCAACATCCGCTACCAGCCGTTCAGCTCGGCGGTGACGTTCACCGAGAGCGGGCTGCCCGCGGCCACGCCGTGGTCGGTCAGCTTCGACAAGCAGACCCAGAGCTCGGCGACCGGCAGCATCGTGTTCAACAACATCGTGAACGGGTCGTACCCGTACACGGTCGCCTTTGAGCACGGCTACTCGGTCACTCCCGCGAACGGGAGCTTGGCGGTCGCCGGCGCGACATCGAAGGCGGTCGCCTTCTCGGCGCTGGTCGGAGCCACCTACGCGGTCACGTTCAACGAGACGGGTCTGATCTCGAACACCACATGGTCGATCGTGCTGCAGAACGTGGGAACATTGACTGCGAACGTGTCTACCGTATCGGCGGACCTGCCGGCGGGCGCGTACAACTACAGCGCCTCGGTCGTGACCGCCGGTCTGATCACCATCTTCAGCCCGACGCCCGCGAACGGTACGGTCACGGTGGTGGCGGACGCGATCTACACTACGATCGCCTACACGAGCCACATCGGAGCGGTCTACGACGTCACCTTCGCGTCGAGCGGCCTACCGGCCGGCTCGGCGTGGTCGGTTACGCTGTCGACCCCGACGCTGCCCAAATTCACGCTGTCGTCGACCGGTCCCACCATCCAGTTCGGCGAGCAGGCGGGCACCTTCACCGGTGTCTACGTCGGCCCCGCCGGATTCGTCGCCCCGATCTCGACCTCGGAAGTGATCGTCTCGGGCAACAGCACGGTGGTCGTCGTCTTCGAGCCGACGTTCACGGTGAAGTTCACCGAGACGGGCATCCCCGTCGGCCAGAGCTGGACCGTCTTCTTCGCGGGCGCCAACCAGACGCTCGCGACCGCGCTGATCCAGTTCGCGGCGCCGAACGGCACCTGGGCGTACGGGATCGTCGCCCCCGCGGGCTACGTCTCGACCCCCTCGGGCGGCTCGGTGGTCGTGAAGGGCGCCACGAAGACGGTGGCGATCGCCTTCGCGGCCTCGGCGACGCCGTCGAGCCCCAGCTCGTCGTACCTCTCTCCGCTCGCGAAGGAGATCCTGATCGCGCTCGCCGTGCTCGCGGTGATCGGGTTCCTCGTGGCGGGAGTGATGGCGGCCCGGCGACCCCCGGCGTCGCCTCCGCCGAAGGGCTGGTCGAGCGACAAGGGATCCTCCTCTACCGACGCGAACCCCAAGGACGAAGCGGAGTTCGATTCGGACACGGACTCGAAGAGCTGAGCCGGAGTCGATCCTCCCCGCCCGCCTCCGGCGAGGCGAACCCCTTCCTTCCTTCTTCTTTTCTTAGATCTCGGGGGCGACCCCGCCCCGCGGACTCAGAGCAGCGGCAACGATCCGGTGATCGGATCGATCGTGCTCGACGGCGAGGGCCCCAATCCCAGGCATGTGCGGGTGCCCGGAGGGACCTCGGTGAACCCCGCGTCCTCGACCCAGACGGACGGGATCCCCGCGCCCCGAGCGCGTCGTTCGAGGGCATCCATCTCGGCGAGCGTTTCCACCTCGAGGGCGACCTTCTTCTGACCTTCCGCGAGCCACGCCGCGAGGCCCCCCGCATCCCGCGACCCCGCCCGTTGGACGAGCATCACGGCGGCGTGCGCCGCCTGGACAGCGGACTTGCCCGCGGTGAGGCGAAGCTCGCCGCGCAGGATCAGGACCATCTTCCACGACCCCTCGCGGGGCCGGCTGCGGCTAGCGGGCATACTCCTCCTCCCGGCCCTGTTCCAGCGACTCGATGCGGCGTTTTAGCTCCGCGCGCTGGTCCACGATCGCCGCTTCCTGGGGGCCGTCCGCGCTCACCGCGCGAGCGCGTCGGGCGAGCACCCGCTCTTCCCGATGCAATCGGGCGAGCTCCCGATCGAGCACCCAGGCGTCCTCTCCGCCCGGGTCGGGGCCATTCCCCCCGGTGACCGGCGGGACGCGCGAGTACGCCCCGCGGAGGAGCCCGGCTACCAGGGCCACCGCGGCGACCGCCGCGAGGGCCACCTCGAGGGCCGGGTCGCTCCAGGAGGCCGCAAAGCCGCCCGGCGCGAGGCCCAGAAGCCCCGTACCGACCAGGATCGTCAGGGCGACGCTGAGCACGAAGGCAAGGGTCGCCGTCTCGAGGGCATGCCGCGCCCCGTCCGCCCCCCGGAACCGCCATTCGGGGAAGAGGGCGCGCGAGAGGGTGAGCCCGGGCAGGACGAACAGGAGGAGACCTCCGCCGACCGATTCGAACAGCTCGAGGGCGCCCATCGACCGACCGGCCGATCACTCGGCGGGCGGTGGGGCCCCGCCGGCGAACTGCTTTTCGAGCTGGCGCCGCAACCGGCGGTTCGACACGAGCCCGTGCGCGGCCTTGCGCGTCGTCTCGTACTGCTTCAGGAGCGCGCGAACCTCCTGGGGCCGCTGTCCGCTCCCGCGCGAGATCCGGTGGACCCGGTCCGCCTTGATCACGGAGGCGTCGTCGAGCTCCCCCGGCGTCATCGAGTCGAGGATCGCCCGGTAGCGGCGCAGCCGTTGCTGGGTCTGGTCGAGCTGAGCCTCGTCCATCTTCGCCCCCCCGAGACCGGGGAACATCGAGACGAGCTTCGAGACCGGTCCCATCTGCCCGAGGGAGTCGAGCTGCGTGCGCATGTCGCGGAGCGAGAACCGGCCGCCGAGGAGGTGCTTCGCCGCCTCCTCTGCGGCCTGCTTGTTCGAGAGCTCCTCGAACCGCTCGAGGAGCGTCTGGATATCGCCCATTCCGAGCAGGCGCGAGACGAATCGAGTCGGCTCGAACCGCTCGAGCTCCTCGAGATGTTCTCCCGTGCCGAGGAAGACGATCGGGGCGCCGCTCACGGCGACCGCCGACAGCGCCCCACCGCCCTTCGCAGAGCCGTCGAGCTTCGTGAGGATGACACCGGTAAGACCGACCGCCTTGTGGAACGCCTCGGCGCTGCGCCCGGCGCTCTGCCCCATCGCCGCGTCGAGGACGAGGAACGTCTCTTCGGGCTCGAGCACGGCGCGGACCCGCTTCAACTCCTCGATCAACTCGGGGTCGATGCCGCTGCGTCCCGCGGTGTCGACGATCACCGCCGTATGCGGCGGGAACCGCGCGAGGGCATCTCGGACGATCAGTTCCGCCTTCGGTTGGGCGCGGTCGGAGTAGAACTCGGCCCCGAGCTTCTTGGCCAGCTGCTCGAGCTGGTCGATCGCTGCGGGCCGGTGGACGTCGGCGCCGACGAGCGCCACCCGTACTCCTTTCTTCTGGAAGTAGCGGGCGAGCTTCCCCGCCGTGGTCGTCTTTCCCTGCCCGAACAGGCCGGCGAGCAGGATCCGCTTCGGCTTCGCATCGAACGGGCGGTCCTTGCCGAGGATCCCTCGGATCTCCTCGTAGATGATCCGGATCAGAAAATCCCGCAGGCTCGCGCCGGGGGGCGGACGCTCCTCCGTCGCCCGACGACGAACTCGCTGGGTCAGGTCGATCGTCAGCTGGACGTTCACGTCCGCCTGCAGCAGGGCCCGCTGGATGTCCCGGACGACGTCGGCGAGCAGCGCTTCGTCGACGACGGAGCCTTTCGCGATCTTCTGCAGGACGCCCCGCAGGGACTTTCCCAGGGAGTCGAGGACCATGAGCGTTCGTTCCGGCCCGGCGGGCCTTCCTTTCGAGACCGACGCTCGTATATGTCGGACGCGCACCGGACGCCGCCGACGGGTACCTATTACCGAGAGGCGGGCTCGTACGACGGATCCGATGACACCCGATCTACCGGTGGTCCCCCGGCCCACCCCTCCGAAGCTGAACCCGGTCCGCGTCGCGGTCCCGGAGGAGCCGGCGGCGGAGCGCGCCCACGACTTCCGGGAGGTGCTGCACGCCTATTCGCGAGAGGACGCCGTCCTGGAGGCGAAGCGGTGCATCCAGTGCCGCCGCCCGTGGTGCGTCGAGGCGTGCCCGATCTCGCAGGACTGCAAGGAGTACATCCGCCTCATCGCCGCCGATGATTTTGACGGGGCGGCCCGGGTGACGCTCCGCGACGATCCGCTCGCGACCTCGTTGTGCAAGGTCTGCTACCACTACTGCGAGGAGTCGTGCGTGATCACCAAGAAGGGCGTACCGATCGCCATTCGCCACCTGAAGCGGGCCGCGCTCGACTTTGGGGCGAGCGACACCCTCTACATCCCCTCCAAGCCGAAGGGCCAGCGCGTCGCGGTGGTCGGAGCTGGTCCGGCGGGATTGATGGCCGCGTGGGACCTCGGCGTGCGCGGCTATTCGGTCACCGTCTTCGAGCAGGAGGCGCGGGTCGGCGGGTTGATGCAGACGATCCCGGGCTACCGGATGAGCGACGCGGACGTCCAGCGGGACGTCGCGCGCTTCGGGGAGCTCGACGTCACCTTCGAGCCGCGGCGCAAGGTCGGGGTCGACGTTCCGCTCGACCGCTTGCTCTCGGAAGGATACCTCGCGCTGTTCGTTTCGGTCGGCACGCCCGAGCATCGGGTGCTGGGCATTCCCGGGGAGTCTCTCGCAGGGGTGATCCCCGCCCTAGAGTTCCTGAAGGAGACGAACGGCGGGGTCGATGTACCCGTCGGGAAAGCGATCGTGGTCGTGGGAGGCGGTGACGTCGCGATGGACTCGGTACGTACCGCGCTGCGCACCTCGAACGGCGGGGCGGTGACGCTCGTATACCGGCGGGGTAGGGAGGAGATGCCGGCCGACCCGGAGGAGGTCGGAGGGGCGGAACACGAAGGGATCCGATTTCTGTTCCAACGCGCTCCGGTTCGCCTCCTCGGGGACGCCCATGTCGAGGGGATCGTCGTCCAGTCGGTCGAGCTCGGACCGCCGGACGCCGGGGGACGGCGGGCCCCGATGCTCGTGCCGGGGTCGGAATCCACCCTCCCGTGCGACACCGTGATCGTCGCGGTCGGGCAGAAGGCCGACCTGCGGGGCTTCCCGTCGGATCTCGAACTGAAGATCACGCCCCAGGGGTGGCCGGAAGGGAAAGGCCCGGGATACCGCACCGCCGTGCCCGGGATCTTCGCCGCCGGGGGCCGCTCGGTAGTGTACGCCATGGGGGCGGCGATGGAAGCGGTCGTGGCGATCGACGCGTACCTCGCGGAGAAGCGGGGCGAGCCGCCGACCGCCCGGCCGGATCCGTTCGGGGGGCCCGGGTTCTTCCACTTGCCTCCGGGGTACACGAAGCCGATCCGCAGCTAGCGTCCCCCGCGGTTTCCCGCATAGGTATTTCTTCCCTGCCCGACCGTAACTCCCCGTGAGTTCGAGTGCGAGTCGCCCCCGATCCTCCCGCGCGTGGGCGGTGGCGATCGTTCTGATCGCCACGCTCGCGTCGGCCGTTCTGCCCGCGAGCACGTCGGGAGCCCCGACGGGGCATGGCGCCCCCAGTTCGCCGGCTCTGCCGCTCGCGCAAAATACGTTCGCCGCCCGGGCGGGATACGCCGCGTGGGTGACGACGGCCGTTTCCGGGATGATCCCCGCGACGCACGTCCAATCGGTCGACGTCGTCTTCGAGCCCCAGAACGACACGCCCTCGCAGGCGCCCGGCGGTGGTGCTCTGGTTCCGGTGTCAACGTTCGCGCAGGCGCACGGGCTCTCCTCGTCAAGCTACGCCGCGGCGACGACGTACTTCGTGGGAAGCGGACTGAGAGTGATCCACGCGTGGCCCGACCACCTGGCGCTCTCGCTGTCGGGAACCCCGGCAGCGCTCGATCGCGCGTTCGGAACGAACCTTGTCTCCGGATCGTACGACGGTCGACCGGTCGTATTCCCAGCCACGGCCCCGGCGCTCCCGGCGACGCTCGAGTCGGAGGTCGCTGGAGTGGTCGGCCTTTCCAACGGATTTGCCCAATTCACTCTCTCGTTAGCGCCGGCCCTGCCGCCGTCCCGGGCGGGCGCGTCGCCCGCGGCAGGCAGCCCCGTGATGCCCGGCATGGCCCGCTCGCTGTACGGGCTCTCGAACCTGTACAACCTCACCGGCGATCCGACGTACGCGAGCGCCGAGACGATCGCGATCGTGCTCTGGGGGGCCGGATACAGTCCGAGCGACCTCGGCACGTTCTTTGCGGACGACTATCCGGGCGCGTTTCCTCAGCCGCTGGTCGCCCCGTACCCGATCGACGGAGCCGTCGCTCCGAGCGATTCCGCGCCGAGTTCCAGCGACCCGCTGGCGGTGGAGGAGCTGACGCTCGACCTCGAGTGGTCCGGGTCGATGGCGCCGGGCGCCACCCTCGACGCGGTCTACGCACCGGGCCCATCGACCACGAACCTGACGGACGCGTTCGAGCAAGCGCTCTCCCTGCCCGGCGTCGACGCGATCTCCATGTCGTTCGGCGCCGACGAGGCAGCCGACAGCGGGTTGATCGCGACCTGGGATCCGCTCTTCTCGGAGGCGGCCGACCGTGACATCACCGTTCTCGCCGCGACCGGGGACACGGGGGGCGATCTGAACGCCTCGTGCCAGGGAGGACCTGCGCCCGAGTTCCCGGCGTCGTCGCCGAAGGTCCTCGCCGTCGGCGGCACCGCGGTGTCGGTCTCGCGAAACATCTTCGGCATGGTCACGGGATTCAACGAGACGGCCTGGGGCAGCAGCGGGGGCGGGTACTCCGCCAGATTCTCCGCCCCCGGCTGGCAGTTGGTCGGCACCGCCCGCACGGTGATCACAGCGAACGGCTCCGGGCGCGGCACGCCGGATGTCAGCGCCACCGCGCTCGACAATTTCATCTACTTCAACGGAGCGAATCAGGAGGCGGACGGTACGAGTTTCGC
Organism: Thermoplasmata archaeon; assembly: GCA_049675585.1. Taxonomy (GTDB): domain Archaea; phylum Thermoplasmatota; class Thermoplasmata; order Lutacidiplasmatales; family UBA184; genus Lutacidiplasma. The sequence goes on along the minus strand of JBAUAJ010000016.1, from coordinate 20,238 downwards.
GACGCCGCTCTGGGCCGGTGTCGTAGCCGAGCTCGACGCGCACATCGGCCGATCGCTCGGCTTCTTCACCGACCGTCTGTATCACGTAGTGGCCAACCAGACGTCGGACGTGGCGCACAACGGGGTCAGCGACATCGTCGGCGGCGGGACCTGCATCGACCCGTACGCCACGAAGGGATGGGATCCGACCACCGGCTGGGGGACGCCCCGGGCCGAGATCCTGACGGCGGAACTGGTCGGGTCGTTCGTCAACCTGACGGTGGACACGGACCCGACGACGGTCGCCCCCGGCGGATCGGTGACGGTCAGCGTGCAGGTCGCGAATTTCACGACCGGAGCGGCGGTACCTGCGGTGCCCGTTCTCCTGCGCCTGGCCGGGTCCGATTCGGTCGGTCCATGCACGGGAACGTTCGACCGGGCCAACCTGACGACCAACGCGACCGGCTGGGTCTCGGTGGGCCTCTCCGTGCCGGCGTGTTACCTGGGAGCGCACGCGGTGCTTTCGGCCAGCGTGGCGAGCGAGCGCCTCTACGGACAGAGCAGCTCGCGCATCGCCGTGAACCTTCTCGGCTTTTTCCCCGGGCTCGTGGGCCTCGGAACTCCGCCCTACAGCTACCTGCTCTACACCGGGATCATGGCTGCGGCGGTCGCCACGGGAGGTTGGATAGGGCGCCGGCGGCCCCCGTCGGCCGCGGTAGTGCCTCCGTCCACGCCCACGCCGAATGCGCGCGCCCCCACGACGGCCGCCGGAAATCCCGCTCCCGCGATCCCCCCTCCTGCCGCTCCAGGGGCCCCGCCGGATCCGGCCAAATCCTGACGACGAGCGGCCGATCGATCGACCGGGTCGTGTCGACCCGACCCTCTTCCGGCGGGCGGGCACCCCCGTGAAAATCCCGAAAGGCCTTAATCGGGTAGACTGTCGGGCCGTCGTGCCCGGAGCGTCCGATCCTGCTCCGGACGGGGCCGCCTCCGTCGCTGTGTCGGGGCCGGAACGTTCGGTGCTCCTTGCGTTGCGCGCCGCCGGAGCGACGCCGCTGGACGAGACGGAGATCGCTCCGGCGCTCGGACTCGGGGAGGACCAGGTCCGCGGGGCACTGCAGCGACTTAGGTCGAAGCACCTCGCCGTGATGGAGGAGGAGTTCGAGACGTTCCGGCATCTCACCTCCCGTGGGGCCGCCTCTCTGGAGAACGGACTTCCCGAGCGAAAGTTGATCGATCTGCTCCGGCGGCAGGGAGCGGTCACGGCCGAGGAGATCACCGCCCAGGGCCTGCGCGACGAGGAACGATCGGCCGCGATCGGTCTCTTGCGCCGGCGAGGGTGGCTCGCGGACGGGGTACCGTTCCGATTCGCCGAAGGATCGGCGCCGTCGGAAGGGCTCCTGCCGGAGGAGATCGTGCTGCGGCAAGTATCGAACGACGAGGAGGAGATCGACGGTCCGATCGCCGAGTCGCTCGAACGGCGCGGACTCGTCAAGACCGAGCATCGCTCGCGGAAGCGGTGGGCGGCCTCCGACGAGGGCCGCCGCCTCGAGCTCCCCAGCGAAGGCGAAGAGCAGATCGGCGCGCTGACTCCGGCCCGCCTCGCGAGCGGGGAGTGGCGTCATCGATCGTTCCGCGCTTACGACGTGCGGGCGCCGGTTCCGTTCTTGAGCGGGGCCCGACCCAACCCGTACCTGGCGTGGCTCGAGAAGTTCGAAGAGATCCTGATCGGCCTCGGCTTCGAGCAGGCGGAGGGACCTCTGCTCGAGACCGAGTTCTGGAACAACGACGTATTGTTCATGCCCCAGGACCACCCGGCGCGATCGATCCATGACGCCCTCTCGGTCGAGGGGATCGTCGGCCGTGCTCCGCCCCCGGACCTGCTCTCGCGGGTCGCCGCCGCCCACGAGGGCCGGCCGATCCCCGGCGAGCCGGGACCGCTCGGACCCGGTTGGCCGGGGCGCTACGATCCCGCCGTCGCGGCGCGCCCGGTGCTCCGCTCCCAGACGACCGCGGTCTCGGCTCACTTCCTCTCGCGCCGACCGGCCCCGCCGTTCCGGATGTTCTCCCTCGACCGGAACTTCCGCCGTGAAGAGCTCGACGCGCGGCACCACCTCGAGTTCGGACAGTGCGAGGGGATCGTGGGCGAGGAGGGGCTGTCGATACGGGACCTCGTCGGCCTGTTCCGTACGTTCGGCGAGGCGATCGGCCTGCGGGAGCTGAAGATCCGGCCGAGCTACTTCCCGTTCACCGAGCCGTCGATCGAGGGGTATGTTCGCCATCCCCAGCTCGGCTGGATGGAGATATTCCCGGGCGGGCTGTTCCGCCCCGAGGTCCTCCGACCGCTCGGGATCGACGTGCCCGTGATCGCGTGGGGGGCCGGCATCACGCGCCTCGCGATGGTCGCCCTCGGACGGTCGGACATCCGCGAGCTGTTCATGGACGATCTTTCGGAGCTCCGCGGAGGGAGCACGTAGCATGCCGACCGCCACCCTCTCCCGGGCGCGCGTCGCCGCCCTCCTCCCCGAGCCGCTATCGCCCGAGGCCTGGCACGACCTGCTGTTCGCCTCGAAGGTCGAGATCGAATCCGAGGACGGTGACGACCTCGAGCTCTCTGTCACGCCGGACCGGCTCGACCTGCTCTCTGAGGGCGGACTGGCGTTGTACCTTCAGGGGGCGACCGGGGCGGCCACTGGGCTCGCGCGGGGGCATCCCGCCGCGGGTGCGTCGACTCCGCCGCTCGTCGCGGACGATTCGGTCGATCCGCTCCGACCGACGATCGGTGCCGTGCGGGTGCGAGCGCCGGGGGACCATGGGCTGGATGCCGGTCTGCTCGCCGAGGCGATCCGGTTCCAGGAACTGCTTCACGCGACGATCGGGCGCAACCGTCGCGCCGCGAGTCTGGGGATCTACCCGCTCGAGCGCTTCGAGCTTCCGGTCCGGTATGCGCTCGAACCGATCACCTCGGTCCGATTCGTCCCGCTCGATGCGACCGACGAGATCAGCGGCGCCGATTTCTTTGCCCGCCACCCGATGGCCGCGGCGTTCGGCGCGTACGGCCGGATCGGGGACCAATGCCTTACGCTGCGCGACGGACGTGGCGAGATCCTCAGCCTTCCCCCGATCCTCAACGGACGCGGCGCGGGGGAGGCCCGGGTCGGCGACCGGGAGCTCCTCCTCGAGTCGACCGGCCTCTACGAGCGGACCGTCCGCGATGCGCTCGGCCTGCTGCTGGTGCCGTTCGTCGCCCAGCGTTGGTCCGTGACCCCGGTCCCGATCGAGGGACCGCGGGGCCGCCGGAGCGACGGGCGGGCGCTCGTGGATCCCCGGACGATCGACCTACCGTCCGCGTCGGTACGCTCGGTGTCGGGAGTGGCCCTCCCGTCCGGTGAGGTCGAGCACCGCCTCGCCAAGGCCCGGCTGGGAGCCCGTCCGCACGCCGGGGGCTGGGCCGTGGAGGTTCCTCCCTGGAGACCGGATCTCGCCGCGCCGATCGACGTGGTCGAGGACGTCGTGCTGTCGGCCGGCGTACGCTCTGAGGACGGAATCGTACCTCCCAGCCGAACCCAGGGCCGTCGGCTTCCCGAGATCGAAATGCGCCGCCGGATCGGCGCGTATCTGTTGGGCCTTGGGTTCGCGATGCCGAACACGCCGGTGCTGCTCTCCGAGCGGACGGTCGCTCTCCTGGGGGGTCCTCTCCCGGTGCACCTCACCCATCCGGTGTCGGCCGAGTACGCCTACGTGCGGGACCGGCTCCTCGCCTCCCACCTCGACGTCCTAGGGCGCAACACACGCTACGGGTATCCGCAGCGGTTCGCCGAGGTCGCGCCCGTCGTCGTTCGAGATCCAGGGGCAGAGGCCGGTGCGGCTACACGCTACCACGCCGGGGCGCTCCTCGCGTCGGAGTCGGCCGGGTTCGCCGACGCCGCCGCGCTCGTCGACTACCTGCTGCGACTCCTCGATGTGGGTTCGGTCCGCGAGCCGTCGGAGCTTCCGGGAACGATCCCAGGCCGAGCCGCCCGGGTCCGCGTCGCCGGTGAGCCGGTCGCCGAGATCGGAGAGATCCATCCGCGCATCCTGGCCGAGCTCGGGGTCCCCGTACCGGTCGCCTGGGCCGAGGTCGACCTGTCGGCGATCTACCCGCTGATCGCGCCGGCGAGCAGGGCTTAATATCGCCCTCCCGGTCGGAGCGCGATGGCACGCGCCCGCGGCGCCCGGCCGGAAGCGCCGAGCCGGCCCCGTTGGGAAAAAGAGACCCGACGCGCCCTAGGTACGAGTCCGAAGGCGGGTGCTACGCCCCTCCTTTCTGGACCGCCGGCCGACCCGGAGGGCGACTTCCTTGAGAAGATCGGCTTCCCGGGGGAGCCGCCGTACACCCGCGGCATCCAGCCGACCATGTACCGCGGTCGGTTCTGGACGTTCCGACAGTACTCGGGGTTCGGGAGCGCGCAGGCGACGAACGCGCGTTTCCAGTTTCTCCTGGAGGGCGGACAGACGGGCCTCTCGGTCGCGTTCGACCTGCCGACCCAGAACGGCTACGACTCCGACCACGCGCGGGCCCGCGGGGAGGTCGGCCGGTGCGGTGTCCCGATCGCGACCCTCGGCGACATGCGCACGCTGTTCGGGGGGATCCCGCTCGACCGGGCCACGGTCTCGATGACGATCAACGCGACCGCCCCGATCCTGACCGCACTGCTGGTCGCCGTCGCCGAGGAGAACGGCGTGCCCCGGGCCCGGCTCGGAGGCACCGTCCAGAACGACGTGCTGAAGGAGTACGTCGCCCGGGGGACGTACATCTACCCGCCGGACGCTTCGATGCGGCTCACCGTCGACCTGGTCGAGTTCGCGACCCGCGAGATGCCGCAGTGGAACTACATCTCCGTCTCGGGATACCACATGCGCGAGGCCGGAGCGACGGCGGCCCAGGAGGTCGGGTTCACCTTCGCGAACGCCGTCGCCTACGTGCGCGCGGTCCAGGCGCGGGGGCTCGACCTCGACGAGTTCCTGCCCCGCCTGTCGTTCTTCTTCTCGGCCGACCGGAACTTCCTCGAGGAGATCGCCAAGTTCCGCGCCGCCCGTCGGCTGTGGGCCCGGATCGTCCGCGACACGTTCGGCGCGAAGCGCGCCCGATCCCAGCAGCTGCGGTTCCACACCCAGACGGCCGGGTCGAGCCTGACCGCGCAGCAGCCGGAGCTCAACGTCGTGCGCACCACGCTCGAGGCGCTCTCGGCGGTCCTGGGAGGCACCCAGTCGCTCCATGCGAACGCCCTCGACGAAGCCCTCGGGCTCCCGACCGAAGCGTCGGCCCGCCTCGCGCTGCGCACCCAGCAGATCCTCGCGGAGGAGTCGGGCGTCGCCTCGACGGTCGATCCCGTCGCCGGGTCCTACGCGATCGAGGAGCTCACCGACCGGATCGAGACGGAGGCGCTCGGCTACATGGAGCGCATCGAGGGGATGGGCGGGGCGGCGGAGGCGATACGCCGCGGCTACGTGGCGGGCGAGATCTCCCGAGAGGCGTACCGGATCGCGCGCGCGAGAGAGCGCAACGAAGAGACCGTGGTCGGCGTCAACGAGTTCACGGAAGGAAATCCCGCGTTCTCCCTGTTTCCCGGACGTCGGGGCCGCGGGACGTCCGCGCAACGGATCTCCCCGGCGGAAGAGTCACGCCAGGCCGCGCGCATGCGGCGATGGCGCAGCTCGCGCGATGCCGCCGCCGCCTCGGCGGCCCTGGACCGACTGGCGCGTACGACCGACTCGGGGAAGAACGTCATGCCCGAGGTGCTCGCAGCCGTCGTCGCCGGATCCACCCTCGGCGAGATCGCCGACGTATGGCGGTTGCGGTTCGGCGAACAACCGCCGTCGCGGACGTTCTAGGAATGACCGTGCCGCTCGATCACGTCGGGATCGCTGTATCGAACCTCGCCGCCGGCATCCAGCGCTGGGCGCCTCTCCTCGGGGTGCCGGACGGTTCGCCGGAGGAGATCCCGTCCCAGAAGGTCCGGGTCGCCTTCTTTGCGGCGGGAGAGACGCACATCGAACTGCTCGAGCCGACCGATCCCGATTCGGCAGTGGGCCAGTTCCTGGCTCGGCGAGGAGAGGGACTCCACCACCTCGCGTTCCGAGTACCGAGCGTGGACGCGGCGCTCGCCGACGTCGCTCGGACCGGGGGCCGCCTCGTCGACCGGTCCGGTCGTACGGGAGCCCGGGGGCGCCGGGTCGGGTTTGCGCACCCGTCGGCGTTCGGCGGGGTGCTGGTCGAGTTCGTTGAGGTTCTGTGAGCGAGATCACCACCGCGGAGCTTGCCCTCGTGTACGACAGCCGGGGCCGGCCGACGGTCGAAGCTACGATCGGGCTCCGTTCGGGCGCGAATGGCCGGGCCGGCGCTCCGAGCGGCGAGAGCACGGGCACGCACGAGGCGCGGGCGTTTCCCGAGGGTGGCGTTCCGGCGGCGCTCGAGACCTTCCGAACGCGCGTCGCGCCCCGCTTGATGGGCGTCGACGCGACGACCATCTCCGACGTCGATGCTCGACTCCACGAGATCGACGGGACGGAGCATTTCTCGGGGATCGGGGGAAATACCGCGACCGCCGTTTCGGTCGCGGCCGCTCTCGCCGTGGCTCAGGAGACGGGCCGGCCCCTCTGGGCGGTGCTGAAGCGACCGGGGATCGAGGCGCCCACGTTTCCCGCGATCGTAGGGAATTGCATGAACGGCGGCCGCCACGCCATCGGCGGTCCGGACATCCAGGAGTTCATTGCGTTCGCCGAATCGCCTCGGCCGGAGGAGTCGATCGCCGCCGCGATGCGAGTGCACGCGCTGATCGGCGCCGAGCTGCACCGTCGCTTTCCCCATCACGCACTCGGCCGGGGGGACGAGGGAGGGTGGGTGGCGCCGATCGACAACGTCGGGGCCGTCGAGCTTCTTGCGTGGGCGTGCACGAAGGTGCGGGACGAGACGCATGCGAAGGTTCATCCGGGTCTCGACCTGGCCGCGAGCGAGTTCTTCCGGGAGGGCCGCTACCACTACCGGGAGCAGACGCTCGACTCCGAAGGGCAGGTGGGGTTCGTCGCCCAGTTGGTCGACCAGTACGACCTCCGGTACCTCGAAGATCCCCTCGACCAGGAAGCGTTCGACGCGTTCTCGGAGCTCACGCGGGCCGTCGGTCAGCGGACGCTGGTCGTCGGCGACGATATCTACTGCACGCGGCGATCCCGCCTCGAGCGCGGGCTCGCACGGCGCTCGACGAACGCGATCCTGATCAAGGTGAACCAGGTCGGAACGCTCACCGACACCTTCGCGACGGTCGATTTCGCGCGTCGCGAAGGTATCGCCACGATCACCTCCCACCGTTCCGGGGAAGTGCCGGATGCCTGGCTGAGCCACGTGGCGGTCGCGACCGGTGCGCGCGGGCTCAAATGCGGTCTTCTCGGCGGTGAGCGGGTAGCAAAGCTAAATGAACTCCTACGGCTCGGCCGCGCCACCGGAACCTAGGTCGATGCCGGACGACGACGAGACGATGGTCGAGCCGCAGCAGGGGGGGTCGGCCGACACGCAGGACATTCGCCCCGGGGAGCTCCTGATTCCGGAGGATACCTATCTCACCTCGGGGGTTCACATCGGTACCCAGCAGAAGTCGGCGTCGATGCGCCGGTTCGTGTTCAAGGTCCGATTCGATGGCCTCCATGTCCTCGATGTCCGCGAGACGGACCGGCGCATACGCCTCGCGGCGAAGTTCCTTGCCCGGTTCCCCGCCGACCGTATCCTCACCGTATCCCAGCGGCAGTACGGGCAGAAGCCGGTGCGGATCTTCGCGAAGACGATCGGCGCCGTCTCCTTTTCCGAACGGTTCGTTCCCGGGTGCCTCACCAATCCGAACCTCGCCGAATACTTCGAGCCGAGGGTGCTCGTCGTCACCGATCCGGCGACCGACCAGCAGGCGCTCAGCGAAGCGGTCTCGATCGGCATCCCCGTCGTGGGTCTGTGCGACGTCAACAACGAGACGCGCAACGTCGACCTCGTGATCCCCGCGAACAACAAGGGACGGGTCGCCCTCGCGACGGTCTACTGGCTCCTCGCTCGCGAGGTGCTCCGCGCTCGGGCCGGCGGAGCGGAATCCGAGTTCCCGCTCACCATCGAAGACTTCCAGGCGGCTCTGTAGGACGGCCGGCGCTCGCGCGGCGCGCTCCGGATACCGTATATCGTTTCGGGAGCTGTTGCTAGCGTGAGCCGTCCGGGCTCCGGCCTTTACGATCTTCTCACCGAGCACGGGGTGCCGGCCAAGGGGGCGCGGCTCTACCTCGCGGCCTGTCGGTCGGGCGCGCAGACCGCGAGCGAGCTCGCCCGGCTGTCGGCGATCAATCGCGTGGAAGCGTATCGCATCATCAAGCAGCTTGTCGCCGATGGTCTGCTCACGTCCGCCGGGAGCCGCCCCCAGCGGTTCGCCGCCCTTTCGCCCGACGAGCTCGTGGACCGGTGGATCCGGCGGGCCTCCGACCGGCTGCACCATCTCGAGCAGGGCCGAGAGAAGGTGCTGGCGGACTGGGAAGAGGGACGCACCGAGCTCGAAGACCACGACCCGCGAAAATTCGCCGTGCTCGAGGACCGAGAGACGATCCGCCGCTTCCTCCGCAAGCGGATCGGGCTGGCTGAGCGCCAGATCCTGCTCAGTGCGAACGGGCCGTGGCTCTCGGGACTGATCGACGGCGGAATCGACCGATCGCTGCGCGAGGCGGCGGCGCGGGGCGTGAAAGTGCGCGTCGTCACCGAAGTGCACCCTCCCAATCTCACCGAGGCGAAGCATTTCGCCGGGTTCGCCGAGCTGCGCCACGCGAACGGCCAGATCGCGAACCGCGCGGTGGTGATCGATCGATCGGGGGCGCTCGTCTACGTCTCGGGCGAGGAAGGCCTCGGTCGGAGCGGGGAGGAGCAGGTCGCCCTCTGGTCGGCCGAGCCGTCGTTCGTCCAGATGGCACGCGACTTTCATCGGCGGCTCTGGATGCCGGCAAATCGCTCGGAGGCACGATTCGTCGAGCTCGAGAACCCGCCGACGGCGGTGCTGCCCGTCATCGCCGGTCGTGAGTCGGTTCCGTTCCAGCGCCTGAAGGAAGTGGCGAAGCTCGGGATGCGCGCCTCGGGGGTGCGCGAATTCCGCCTCCACCTGCCCGAACTGATCGACGTGATCGCTCTGCAGCTCGGCCGGGAGATCGCGAAAGAGGTCGAGGGCCGGACCCCGGAGGAGGTTGCGAAGTCACTCGGCCGCTACTACGCGACCCACACCATGGGTCAGATGGCGATCGTCAAGGAGCGACCGCTGACCCTCCAGGTGACGGGTTGCTTTGCGTGCACCCAGGATTCGCCGGAGATCGGTCGGATGCTTTGCCCGCAGTTGATCCGGTCCGTCCTCGAGACTCGACTCGGCCAGCATTGGGAGGTCTCGAAGCCCGACCCGACCAAGCACGCGGCCCGGGGCTGCCTGTTCACCGCTACGGGCGCCTGAAGCGTTCCGAGACCGCCCCGTTCACAGATCCATTCCCCGTCCGCCCGGGAATATCGACCGGAGGGTGCCCACCGTGGAGGGGACCTGCTCCGCGCATGAGAGAACGCCCGCCGGCAGGGCTCCCGTTATCCGTCATGGCCGTGCTAGCACGCGTCATGGTGTATCACTTGTTACCTACAACCGGTACAGTGACTGGATGAACCTATAAATACCAGCCATCGTTACGGAGGGCTAGAAGCTATGAAGCCCACCCCTCCGTCCTCGGCGGCAACCAAGGTCCGTCCTACGCCGAAGTCCGTCCGCGGGCCGGTCGCACTGTCGACCGCGCCGGCGATTCCCACGCCCCCCGTTTCCGACGCCTGCCCCAACTGCGGGTCGGCCCACCTGATCCGGGACGAAATCCGTGGCGAGATCGTCTGCGCCGACTGCGGACTCGTGGTCGACCAGAGTGCGCTCGTCAGCGACCGCGGTCAGCGCGGGTCCAAGGAGGACACGGGCCGGGAAGCGCGTGGCTGGGGACCGGTCATCTCACCGTTGATGCCCGACAAGGGGCTGTTCAGCGAGATCGGCGTGCCGACCCGCGACTTCCAGGGCAACTCCCTCTCGCGCAATACCTCGCTCAAGTTCTACCACCTGCGCAAGCTGAACCATCGGCTGCGGGCGGCCCGGACGCACCAGCGCAACCTCGTCGTCGCGCTCGGGGAGCTCAATCGCCTCGCCGGAGTCCTCGGCCTCTCGCGGGAGGTCAAGGAGTCGGCGACGTACATCTACCGGCGCGCGCTCGAGCACAAGGCGACCCGCGGAAAGAAGATCGTCGCGCTCGTCGCGGCGAGTCTCTACGCGGCGTGCCGCCAGTGCCACGTGCCGCGGACGATGAAGGAGATCATCGCCCACTCGAAGGCGACCAAGATCGAGGTGGGCCGGGCGTACACGCTGCTGGCGCGCGAGCTCAAGCTCGGACTCAAGCCCGTCGAGCCGCGCGACTACCTGGTGCGATTCACGCAGGACCTGAACCTCTCGAAGGAGGTCCGGCAGAAGGTGCTCACGCTCCTCGAGCAGGTCGAACAGGTCTATTCGACGAGCGGCGTCCTGCCCAACGGGATCCTCGCCACGATCATCTACATCGCGTCGAACCTGATGGGCGAGCCCCGGAGCCAGGACCGCATCGCGGCGGTCGCCAACGTGACCCCGGTCACGATCCGCAACCACTACAAAGAGCTCCTCGACCTCCTCGGACTGCCGAAGAACCTGACGAACCCACAGGCGCGGGGAACGCTCCCCGGCGAAGTGGACCCAAAGGTCGCGATCGACGCGGCGGCGGGCGCTCACTAGGCGCCCCGCCCGCCCCCGGGGGCTCGTCCCCCGGAAACCAGATGAACCCGCAGCGGGCTCTCGACGCGTGGCGGCCGCCCCGACGCTCAGCTACTCGTCGTACCGGACCTACCTCGAGTGCCCGCTTCGCTGGAAGTACCTCTACATCGACCGGCGGCCCGAGACCCCGCGGGGGTACTTCACCTTCGGACGCGTAGTCCACTCGGTCCTCGAGGAGCTGCTGCGCCCGTTCGTGGTGCCCGCCGCTCGACGCACCCCGGCCGGTGAGACGCAGCGCACGCTCGACCACTGGCCGGGCGATTCGGCCGAGCCGACCCCACCGACCCGACGAATGACCCCGGAGGATCTGCTGGGAGCCTACGACCGAGCCTGGACCGGCGACGGATACACCTCCCCCGAGGAGGAGGCGCGGTATCGGGCCCTCGGCCGCGACCTATTGCTCCGCTACCACGACCGGCTGGAGAAAGACCCCCCGCGACCGGTCGCGATCGAACAGCACCTCGAAGCGAAGTGGGACGGGATCCCGATCCACGGCTACATCGACCGGATCGATCGGACCCGTTCCGGGGGCCTCGAGGTGATGGATTACAAGACGTCGCGCGAGCTCTCTCAGGTCGATGCCGCCGAATCCGACCAGCTCTCGATCTACCAGGTGCTCGTCGAGCACAACTACGCCGAACCGGTCGAGCGACTGACGCTCTACCATTTGCGTTCGCTGACCCCGCTCGCGACGCCGGCTCGGGACAAGAACTCGCTCGATCCGCTCCACATGCGGATGGGGACGGTCGCCGATGGGATCCGGGAGCAGGCGTTCGACCCCACTCCGGGTCGGCACTGCACCCGATGCGACTTCCGGTCGATCTGCCCGGAGTTCAAGGAGGTGCCGACCCCCGACGGGGCCCGCCTCGCGACCCTGGTCGATCGGTTCGAATCGCTCCGCGCCGATGAGAAACGACTCGAGCTCGAGCTCGCCCGGACCGCGGACGAGCTGCACCGGGCCGCCGAGGAGTTGGGCGTGCACCGCGTTCCCGGATCGCGGTCGGTGGCGATCCGCCGCCGGGAGGAGGCATGGCAATTCTCGCTCGACTCGATCCGTCCGTTCCTCGTCCGATCGGGGATGGCGGAACGGCTCGGCCAGGAGTCGCCGGACGAGGTGCGGCGCCTCCTGCGGGATCCGGAGGTACCGGCCGAGGTTCGGCGGAAGATGTCCGAGACCGGTTCCCGGCGCGTCCGGTGGTACTGGGAGCTCGAAGCCGGCGAAAACGGCCCCGGAAAAACCCGGTCCGCGTAAAGGCTATGAAAGTCGCACGTTAGTCACGCCTATGGGGATTCCCCTCGCTTCGGAGGCGCGACTGCGCTCTCTCGCGGGCCGGCCACCGACCGTCGCCACCCTCTGCTCCCACTCCTCGCTGCAGATCTTTCACGGAGCGAAGACCGAGGGGTTGCCGACGCTCGGGATCTCGGTGGGACCTCCGCCGCGGTTCTACGATGCCTTCCCCCGGGCCCGACCCGACCGATTCCTCTCCGTACCCAAGGTCTCCGATTTACCGGACGCGGTACCCGACCTGCAGGCGGCGGGCGCGGTCCTGATCCCGCACGGGTCGTTCGTCGAGTACCTCGGCCCGGAGGCGTTCGGAAAGCTCGACGTCCCCGTGTTCGGGAATCGCGCCGTCCTCGGCTGGGAGTCGGACCGTCGCAAGGAACGCGACTGGCTCGAGTCCGCCGGGGTATCGATGCCGGAGCGGTTCGAGGATGCCTCCGAGGTCGACGGCCCGGTGATCGTGAAGTACTATGGAGCCAAGGGCGGGAAGGGGTTTTTCCTCGCGAAGAACCGCGAGGCCCTCGCCGACTTCAAGCCGACCGGTCCGTACGTGATCCAGGAGTACGTGCTCGGCACCCGCTACTACATGCACTTCTTCTACTCCCCGCTCTCCGACCGCGGCTACCGGGTCGGCCATGGGTCGCTCGAGCTGCTCGGGATGGACCGCCGCGACGAGGCGAACATCGACGAGCTCTACAAGCTCGGGGCGCAGGAGGAGCTCCTCAAGGCGGGGATCCGGCCCACGTTCGTCGTCACCGGCAACGTCCCGGTGATCCTGCGCGAGTCGCTCCTCGGGAAGGCGTTCGACGTCGCCGCGCGGATCGTCGAGCGGTCGATCGAGCTGTTCGGCGGGATGGTCGGGCCGTTCTGTGTCGAGGGGATCATGACGGAGGAGCTCGAGTTCAAGGTGTTCGAGATATCGACCCGGATCGTCGCGGGCACGAACCTGTTCATCTCGGGGAGCCCGTACTCCGACCTCATGGAACCCGACCTTTCGACCGGCCGGCGGATCGCCCAGGAGCTCAAGCGAGCGCAAGCCGAGGGCCGTCTCGCCGAGGTCCTCAGCTGAACGTCCCCGCGGGCGGGATGGATTAAGAGCGGCGGCGGATGGGACTCGCGGATTCGTATGCCCTCCGCCATCGTCGCCGACCATCTCGGGAAGGTCTACCCGCACTCCGCGGCGGGAGCGGCGGCCCTCTCCGACGTATCGCTCGAGGTCCCGACGGGCGGTGTCTACGGCCTCATCGGGCGCAACGGCGCCGGAAAGACGACGTTCATCCGGATCGCGGCGACCCAGCTCGCGGCGAGCTCGGGGTCCCTCCGGGTGCTGGGGTACGACGTCGCCACCCAGGAGCGTGCGATCCGCGCGCGGATCGCCTGCGTACCGCAAGAGTCGCGGCCGCTCTATTTCCTCCGGACCGAGGAGGTCGTCTACCTCTACCTCAAGATGCGAGGGCTCCCCTCGGCCGACGCGCGGCGCCGGACGAACGAGGCGCTCGAGGAGCTCTCGCTCACGGAGCACCGCACCCGGCTCGTGAGCCGGCTCTCGGGCGGAACACGTCGCCGAGTGCTGTGCGCGATGGTGCTCGCGTCCGACGCCGACATCATGTTCCTCGACGAGCCGACCACCGGGCTCGACCCTCTCGCCCGCCGGGAGGTCTGGCAGGCGATCCGCCGGGCGAGCCGCGAGCACCGGACGATCGTCCTCACGACGCACTATCTCGACGAGGCCGAGGCGCTCTCCGGCCGGTTGGCCCTCATCGAGCGCGGTCGCGTGAAGCTCGAAGGCACGCCGGCCGATCTCCGATCCCGGGTACGCTACCCGTACCGCGTGACGATCCAGGGGAGCGTCCCGCGCGAGGAGCTCGAAGGGTTCGGGGATGTCTCCGAGATCGAAGGGGGCTACCTCGTCTTCGCCCGGGAGGACTCCGCCCGCGAGCTCGCGCGTCGGACGCTCGAGCGCGGCGCCCGCCTGTCGATGGGCCCGGTCAGCTTGGAGGACATCTTTCTCGAGGTCGTGGGCCGCTCGATCAATGACGAGACTCCGGCGGCGGATGCCCTCCCGGAGGCGGACGCATGACCGAGCGGCATCGCCTCCGGTCCCTCTGGACGCTCGTGAAGCTGAACGGGCTGATCCCGATCCGTACCCAGCCGCTCTACCTCGTGAACCTGCTCGCCTCCCCGCTCTCGTTCCTGTTCTTCATCGACGTCATTTCGCACGGATCCCTGATCGCCTACGGGATCACCGGGGGTCTGATCCTCACGATGCTCTCGGCCGGAACCGGCCTGCAGTCGGACCTCACGCACTATCGTCACGATCTGAAGTTCCAGGACGTCGTGGTCGCCTCGCCCGTGGAGGCGCCCGTCTACGTCGCCGGGATGGCGCTGAGCGAGCTCGTCTACTCGCTCCCGGGGATCGCGGTGTTCCTGCTCCTGTTCGGGCTCAAGGGGTACGCCACCCCGCTCAGTGTCGCGATCCTCGGCGGGGTGCTGGTCCTCGTCTGGGCGTTCGCCACCGCGCTCGCCTTCACGCTGGCGACGTACTTCGAGGACGTACGGGAGACGTTCATGTTCAGCCCCCTGATCTCGCTTCTCTTGACCGTGCTTCCGCCGGTCTACTATCCGCTCTCCTACCTGCCGAGCTGGGCGCAGACGATCGCCCGGTTCTCCCCGACCACGTACGCGGCGAACCTTGTCCAGGGCGCCGTCATTCCGGGTCAATCGATCTCGCTGGGGACCGCCGCGCTCGATTGGGGGGTCCTCGGCGCCGTGACCGCGACGCTGTTCGCCGTCGCCGCGTTCAAGGCTCGCTGGAAGGAGCCATAGCGTCGTCCGGCGCGTCGCGACGCGACGCGCACCGCGAGGACTTATGTAGGGGCCTCATGGTGCTGGCCCCCGATGCTTTCGTTCGCTGACAACCGGGGATTCCCATCGCCGGACGAACGCTACGCACGCTGCCTGTTCTGCGGAAAAGAGATGGTCGTTTTGCCGAACGACCGACGCGCGGGCAGCTGCTTTGACTGCCTCTCGTTGTCCGTCCCGGAGGCGCGCCCGTGCCCGACGTGCGGCACCCCGATCCCCGGGGAAGAGCGGGCCGTCGGCTGCTCGGCCTGCGGCTGGTATCCCCTGCGCGACTGATCCGCTCGCCCCCGACTCCGCCAAGCTTATCGCCCGTCTCCCGTCCGGCGCGCAGGGCGTGCCGAGGTGGCTCAGTCCGGTACGGCGCGAGTCTGGAAAGCTCGTGGCGGAATACGCCTCGGGAGTTCAAACGCCGGGGGCGGCCGACCCGTCCCGACGGGAATTCTCCCCCTCGGCGCTCCCTCCCCACCGCACCCCGGCCCCTCGAAGCGGATCGGCCTCCGATGAGCGTCTCTCCGAAGGCGACCCGGCCGGCAACTCTCCAGATCGACGCCATCCTCACTCGACTGGGCGGGCTCCCCGCGCTCGAGGAGGTCTGCCGATTTCTGCGCAGTTCGTTCTCTCACTACCGGTGGGTCGGCATCTATCGCAAGGACGGCGATAGCCTCGTGTTGGACACGTGGAACGGAGACGCGCCGACCGAGCATACGCGCATCCCGATCGAGCGCGGGGTCTGCGGGCGCGCGGTCCGGGAAGGACGTACGGTGATCGTCGACGACGTGCGCTCCGACCCCGAGTACCTCGCGTGCTTCCTCGAGACGCGCTCGGAGATCGTCGTGCCGATCCGAGATGCCACGGGGATCCTGGGAGAGATCGACATCGACGGGAATCACGAGGGGGCGTTCGATGCGAGCGATCGCCAGTTCCTCGAGTCGGTCGCCGTCAAGCTCGGCCGGGACGTCGCGCGCGTCGCGGCGAATCCCCCGCCGCCCGACTGAGCCGTCGGTCGATCGCGCGGAGTGCGTCGGCGCGCGTGGCCGCCGCCGGGAATCGGCTCCACCGCGCCGGGGCCTTGCGTCGGCGACGCACGCGGGCGGCGCGGGCGATCTCGCGCAAGGCCCGCGTCAGTTCGTCCACGATAGGCAGGTCGGCCGCCCGGCTCGTGCGCGAGAGCGGATTCAGGTCGATGGAGATCACGCGCACCCCCCTGGCCCGGAGGGCCTCGGCGCGGTCGCCGTCCTCGAGCGGCACGAGGCAGAGGTCGGCGTGCCAGATCCCTCGACGGTCGACGAGCGCCCGGTCCGACGGAAGGCCCGGCAGTGTCGCTGTCGGGCGCACTCCGAGGACCGTCCGGACGCCGGCGCGCTCCAGCCGACGGGCGATCCGGGCGGCGCGCCCCGGGGTCCGGTGGAACAGGTTCACCTCGACCGCGAGCCCCGGCACGGCCCGTACCAGAGACGCGACCTCGGGGGCGGCGAGCGCGGCGACGTTGCCGTTGACGCTCAGGACGGGACGGCGGGCCGCGAGCAACCAGTCGGCCGCGACCCGTTCCGCTCGCCGGGCACTCGGGATCGTCCTCTCGCCGAGCAGATAGTCGAACGCCTCGCCCCGACCGTGGGCGATCAGTCCCTCGGAAACGACGACACCTTCTCGATGGGCCGCGGCCAGGCCGGCTCGAACGACGAGGCTTCGGTACCGGGGGTGGCGCCGCGACAGCCGCATCGGCGGTCGTCAGCCGGACGGAGGCGGATCCGACGTGCCGTGGGCTCCGTTCGTGACCTCGGCCCCGACCAGGCGGTTCTCGAGCGACGCGATCCGGTCCTCGAGGGGCCCCAGGATCTCCTCGAGCGCCTTCGTGAGGGAGAGCTTGAGGCTCTCCTCCAGCGCGACCAGGTCGCGTCCGAGGTCGGTGATCCGCCGGGCGTTCTCGTTGAGCAGGAGCCGGGTCTGTGTGGAGACGCGGTAGGTGTCGGAGAGGTCCTTCGTAAGCTGATGGGACGATCGCGCGAACGTCTCGACCGACTCGCCGATCGGCTTCCACTTCGCGTCCAGGTTGGTCGACACGGCGGCGTTGAGGGTCTCGGTCGCCTGCGAGAATCCGGTCGCAATGTCCTTCGAGACGCGTTCCCCGAGCGCCGACTCGATCCCTTGCAGGCGGGTCTTGACCTCTTCCCCGAGACCGCCCCCGGCCGCCTCCACCCGCTGCAGCCGGTCTTCGATCGACTGGAGGCGGGCGGTGAGGTTCGAGTAGGCTGTGCCGATCAGGGTGTTCGTCTGGTTCTGTCCGACCTCGGAGGCGCGCAGTAGGAGGTGGAGCACCCAGTGCTCCCGCCCCTTGGTCTCCCCGAGGGGGCCGCGGTCGAGCCGGTCCCGGACCTCCCGCTCGTCGATCAGCGCCTGGAGCTCCTTGAGCACCTCGACGCGGATCGAGCTCGACGGTCCCGACGGCGAAGACGGACGACCGGCCATCGGCGGGAAATGGACCGCCCGTGCCTATATACGTTGGCGAAGCGCGGCGCCTTCCGCCGGCGGCGCAACGCGCGGAGCGACTAACCCGGGGTTCACCAGTCGGATAACATTTAAAAGGAGCAACCGGCCTCGTTTGACCGGTCACACCACGCGTCTGGCACCGGGTGCCGGGGTGGGGCGGCCGCGCCGATAGTAGGAGCAAACAACATGCCACGTCCGACGAAGAGCAAAGAGAAGCGCCGAGTGGGCCTCGCCGTATATCTCGAGCCGGCGATACTGCGGCGGCTGCGCAAGGCGGCCGACGACGACCGTCGCTCGACCTCGACGCAGGCCGCCCTCTACATCGAAGAGGGATTGGGTCTGCGCAAACCGCGCGCTCGTTAGGCGTGAACCGGACGCGCGTCCGCGCGTCAGTTTCCGAAGCCGGGGCCGAGGAGGTCGCGGGCGACGATCAGTCGCCGGATCTCCGAGGTCCCGGCTCCTATTTCCAATAATTTCGCATCCCTCGCCAGCCGCTCGAGCGGAAGATCGCGCATGTAGCCGTAGCCGCCGTGGATCTGGACCGCCTCGAGGGCGGCTCGGGTCGACGCCTCCGAGGCGTAGGTCAGGACCGCGGCGCTCGCGCGCAGACTGGGCGGGTCGCGCGCGAGCTCGGCGAGGGCCGCGAACATCATCAGCCGGGACGCCGAGAGCTCGGTGTACATGTCCGCGAGCTTCGCCTGGATCAGCTGGAATTCGCCGATCCGCTTTCCGAACTGTTCGCGCTGCTGCGCGTAGGCGATCGAGCGGTCGAGGCACTCCGCCATGATCCCGACCGGGATGGCCGCGAGGACCGCCCGTTCGGCGTTCAGGCCGCCCATCATGATCCGGACCCCGTCGTTCTCGTCGCCGACGCGTTGGTCCGCGGGCACCGAGACGTCGCGGAACGCGAGCTCCCCCGTGGGGGAACCCCGCATCCCCATCTTGTCGAGGCTCTTCGCCACGGCGAAGCCCGGCGATCGGGTCCGGATCAAGAAGGCGCTGATCCCGTGGCTGCCCTTTTCCGGATCCGTCTTCGCATAGACGAGCACCACGTCGGCGACCGGTCCGTTCGTGATGAACTGCTTCGCCCCCGATACCGTGTAGGCATCCCCCCGGCGGGTGGCGCGCGTGGTGAGCGAGACCGCGTCCGATCCGGCGTTCGGCTCGGTGAGAGCGAGCGCCCCGATCTCCTCCCCCGTCGCGATCTTGGGTAGGAACCGCTCTCGTTGCTGCTCCGTTCCGTTGCGCGCCAGGTTATCGGCGAACAGATTCGAGTGCGCCCCGACGCTCAGCGCGAGCGCCGGGCTCGCCCGAGCGATCTCTTCGAGGATGATCGCCTGTGCGCGGTAGTCCAGGCCGAGCCCTCCGTAGGCGGTCGGGACGGTCGGGGCGAGAAACCCCTGCTCCCCCAGACGTCGAAAAACATCCCGTGGAAAGGCGTCGTCCCGGTCCATCCGGTCCGCGATGGGAGCGACCTCGCGTCGAACGAATTTTCGCGCCGCGTCCCGGAGGTCCTGCTCCTCCGCGGAGAGCGGGGGCTCCATGCCCGGCCGGAGGTTCGAGCGATGATAACAGTTGTCGCGCGCTTCACTTCGCTGGGGCGCGAAGTGGGCGCATCCGGAGGCCGATATGCCGTCGCCAGATCGCGCGGTGTCGGGGCCAGTCGTCGCGGTAATGCGCCCCCCGGCTCTCGGTCCGATACAGCGCAGCCCGGGCGATCAGCGAGGCCGTGAGGGCGGCGTTCGAGACCGGGCCGGGGAGGTCCTCCCGGTCGGCCGGGCCGGCCGACCGGGACACTCGATCGAGGGCCAAGATCGCGCGGCGCAACCCACGGGCGGTCCTCAGGATCCCGACGTCGTCCCACAGTCGGTCGCGGACCTCGTCCAGTTGCTCCGGGGTCCCGGGCTCGCCCCGACCGCGCCGCTCGGGGAGGAGGAGCAGTCGATCGGGGACCGCGGGCGCTCCGGGCGCGGGCCTGGAGAGCTGTCGAGCGACCCGTTCTCCGAACACCAACCCTTCGAGCAGGGAGTTGCTGGCCAGCCGGTTCGCGCCGTGAACCCCGGTGGAAGCGACCTCTCCCGCGGCGTAGAAGCCCGGGAGGGTGGTCCGGCCCTCGAGGTCGGTCGCCACGCCCCCGATCATGTAGTGGGCGACCGGGGCGACCGGGATCCAGTCGCGCGACGGGTCGAGCCCGTACGCCTGCAGGAAGCGGCAGACCGAGGGGAAGCGCGCGTAGAGCTGGTTCCTCGGGATCTTGGTGGCGTCCAGGTAGACGCACGGGTGACCCGAGCGCAGGATCTCCCGTTGGATCGCGCGCGCCACCACATCTCGCGGCGCGAGCTCCGCCGTACCGCCCCGGGTCTTCAGGAACCGCTCGCCGAGATGGTCCCGGAGCACCGCCCCTTCGCCCCGGATCGCCTCGGTGATGAGAAAACGGGGGGCGCCCTCGCGCGCAAAGACCGTCGGGTGGAACTGCAGAAACTCCATGTCGGTCAACAGGACCCCGGCCCGGAAGGCGATCGCGACGCCGTCCCCCGTGGCGATCGAGGGGTTCGTGCTCTGACGGTAGAGGCTCCCGGCGCCCCCCGTGGCCAGGACGATCGGGCCCCCCTCCAGGATCTCGACCTGCCCGCCGTCGGGACGAGAGACCACGGCGGTCGGCTCGTCGTTCGTCCCGGGGCGGACCGCACGCAGCACGGTCTGCTCGCGGGCATCGATGCCGGCGTCGAGTGCCCGCCGTCGGAGCGCTTCTTCGATCGAGAG
>JBAUAJ010000015.1:0-7235 GCA_049675585.1 Thermoplasmata archaeon | reverse complement strand
TCCCCCGGCCCGCTCCCGGATCCGCTCTCGGCCGCGCTCGGCGAAACCGGGGCGATCGGGGCGACCGTCCGGCAGCTCGCCCACCGGTTGAACGACTCTCCGTCGCGCGTCGGGGAGGCGCTCTACGCCCTCGAACGGAACGGCCGGGCGCTGCGGATGGGCCGCGGGCTCTGGGTTCTGCGGGAGTACGAGCGCCTCTCCTCCCGCGAGGATTTTGCGACCCCGGAGCAGTACGACGAGCGGTTCGAGCGGGAGAACGGGATCTCCCTCGGCCGGTACTCGGGTCCAATCACCTTCCGGTCCAACGAGTCTCTGCCGGTCCACCGTTGGTGGCCGTTCGTTCAGGGGTACTCGGCGGAGTTCGTGCGCGACGTGCTCGCGGGGGCCGATCTTCCGCGCGGAGCGTCCGTGCTCGACCCGTTCGCCGGTAGCGGAACGACGTTGGTGGAAGCCCGGCGGAGCGGGGCGCGCGGAGTCGGCACCGAACTGCTCGCGCCCGCGGTCCTAGCCGCCCGAGTCAAGACGCACTTCGAGCTCAACGCCTCCGCGCTGGGGGACGCAGCGAGCCGAGTGGTTCGCTCCGCGCGAACCCGTCGCCGCGGGGCCCTCCCGTTCCTCAAGGAGACGGTGCGCCAGTTCGACCCGGCGGCCCTTACCGAGTTGACGAAACTCCGCGATGCGCTGCCGGCGGAAGGGGGCACGGAATCGGACGCGGTGCGTCTCGCGTTCGGCCGGATCCTGATTCCCGCCAGTCGGCTCCACCGGTCCCCGTGCCTGGGATATCAGCGTCGCCCGGCCCCGGGGGGGCCGGCGCCGATCGAACGGTTCGAGGCCGCGATCCAGACGATGCAGGAGGACCTCCGCACGCTCTCCTCCGAGCGGAACGGCTGGGGCCCCTCGGCCCGCATCGACCGACAGGACGCGCGCGCCGGGGTCGCCCCCCCCGAATCGATCGACCTCGCGGTGACGAGCCCGCCGTACGTCAACGGAATGGACTACGTCATGAACTACAAGCTCGACCTCGCCTGGCTCGGCTACGCCACGTCGTACGCCGACCTCGCCCGCTTGCGGGGTCAGGAGGTCGCCTGCGACAACCTCCCTCGGGCGGAAACGGCGCCGTTCCTGCGGACCGGGAATGTCCCCGACCCGTGGCTGGGGGAGATCCTCCCCGAGATACTCGAGAACGTCCGTCGCAAAGGAACCTACCGTCGGAGCGACGCGCACGCCGTCGTCCATCGCTACTTCTCGGACCTCGAGCAGGTGCTCCGTCGGGTCCACCGTGCGCTGCGCCCCGGAGCCCGATTCCTCCTGGTCGTGGGAGACTCACTGCTCGCGGGAACGTACATCCCGGGCGACCTGATCCTCGCTCGGATCGGGGCCCGGGTCGGGTTTTCCATCGAATCGGTCGAGGTCGCCCGGCCCCGCCGGAGCGGCCAACGCCGCAGCTTCGAACTTCGGGAGTCGATCGTCACGCTGCGCCGCGCGGGACGCCGTCGGTAGATCCCCGAACCGCCCCGCACAGGCACGCCACCGCTGGAAGCAAACCCTTAACGGGACCCGGGCGCCCATCGAGGTCGGACGGGGAACGGATGCCCGACCCATCGAAGGAGCCGCGGTTCCTCGAACCGATCCTCGGCGTCGTTTTCGACCTCGACGGGACCCTGGTGCTCTCCCATCACGACTTCGGCCGCATCCGGTCCGAGGTGATCCGGACCGCCGAACGCCACGGGGTTGTCCCGGGGCATCTGTCGGTGCACGACCCCGTGCACCGCATCGTGGAGAACGCGCGCGAAGAGATGCGCGTCGCGGGGGTCCCCGACGGACAGCTCTGGCGATTCGAGGCCGAGTATCAGAAGGCGATCGATGCGATCGAGCTCGAAGCCCTCCCGAAGACGATCGTACGGCCAGGCTCCGTCGAGATGCTCCGCGCGCTCGCGACCCGCGGTTTCCGCCTCGGGATCCTGACGCGCAGTTCGGAGGCGTTCGCGCGGGCGGCGCTCCAGCGCACGGGGCTCGGCGAGTTCTTCTCCTACCTGCGCAGCCGCAGCTCCCCGGGGCCGACCAAGCCGTCTCCCGAAGCGCTGTTGTTGCTCCTGCACGAGATGGGGATCCCGATCGAACGGGCGCTCTACGTGGGCGATCACCTGATCGACGCCGAGTGCGCGACGCGCGCCCGGGTCCGGTTCTACGGGCTGATGCCCGACCCTTCGGAGACGTTCAACAAGGAGATGACGGTCGAGCGGTTCCTGGCCGCCGGCGCGTCGGCGGTCGCTCAGGATGTCCCCGAGCTCGCCCGGCACCTCGGGGCGACCCCGTCCGCCCGGGCCGCCTGATCGCCCCTCGTACGTTCCCCGGTCACAGGAAGCGCGCGTACGCGTGGATGATCGCCCGCTCCGCGTTCGCCCACGCCTCGGGGATCTGGTTCCAGCCGTTCCGCTGGTCCCCGATGCAGTAGACGCCCGGGATCGGGGTTCCGTCAGCCGCGGAGAGCGCGCGGCAGTCCTCGTCGGTGACGACGTACCCCTCGGCGTCGAAGCGGCACCCGAGCGCGCGGGGAAACTCCTGGTGCATGTCGTACCAGCCCAGCGCGGAGAACCCCCGGTCGTAGGAACGGTGGCTCCCGTCCGCGAATCGAACGCCGAAGCGATGCTCGCGGATCTCGTCGAACCCCACCATCTCCGACTCCACCACCGGGATCCCCCGCGCCGCAAGCTCGGCCGGAATCGTCGCGCGGTCGCGGGGGTCGGCCCCGGCGAGGAGCGGCCGGCCGTGGGTCAGCAGCTCGACCGATCGCGGACGGAACTCGAGGATGTCGAGCGCCGTCCGGGCGGCGAACGCATCGTCGCCGATCACGCCGACCGAACGGCCGGGCAGGTCGTGGCCGTCGCAGAAGAGGCAGAAGTCGACGATCGCCTGATTCGCCCAGGGAAAGATCGTGTCGATCCGTCCGCCCACTTCCGGGATCCGGTCGACGACCCCCATGGCGAGGACGATCGCGCGGGCCCGCGCGATCTGGGTCTGTTTCAGCCACTCGAACGTCACGGCGAACCCGGCGTCGGTCCGGTCGACCGTGGTCGCCCGCGCCGGAGAGAAGAGACCGACCCGCTCCTCCTGCCGTCGCACCGCCGCGATCTGGAAGTCGAGCAGCTTGTGGCCCGAGATCCCATCGGGGAACCCTGGCAGATTGTCCATGCGGGGGGCGTAGAACGAGCGCGAGTACTTCGGCCCGCGGTCGATCACCACGGCGGTCCGGTCGAGCAGTCCGGCCTTGAGCCCCGCCTGGAGACCGGCGTGGCCTCCCCCCACGACCACGAAGTCGTACGATTCGCGCAGGCGCGGGAGTCCCGGCACGCTCGGCACGAGCCGGCGGTCGGATTTGATGCCTCGCCGCTCGGCGCGACGCACCGGCCCCGCGCGGGCCCTTCGCGACGGCAAGACTTATGGCCGACACGCCGCCTCGGGCGCGTCGGGTTCCTGACGCCTGTGCCGCCGGCCCGCGCGGACGAGACGCGCCCGCAGGGGACCCTATTTCTCGAGGATGGGACTCGGTTCGATGCGGAGGGGTTCGGCGCCCCGGTCCGCCGCGTCGGCGAGGTCGTCTTCACGACCGGCATGGTCGGCTATCCGGAGTCGCTCACCGATCCGTCGTTCCGCGGCCAGATCCTCGCCTTCACCTATCCGCTCCTCGGAAACTACGGGGTTCCGGGGGCGGACGCCCGCGACCGGGACGGTCTGCCGCTGCTCGAGAGCGGGGAGCTTCAGGTGCGCGGCGTGCTCGTGCGGGCCACCACCCGCCCGAACCACTGGGCGATGGGGCGGTCGCTCGAAGCGTGGCTGGCGGACGAAGGGGTGCCGGGGATCCGGGGCCTGGACACGCGTCGGCTCACCGAGCATCTTCGCTCGCGGGGCGTCCTTCGCGGGGTGATCGATGTCGGTCCCTCCGGTGCGGCGCCCGACGACGCCGAGCTCGCGCAGTCGATCGCGCGCGCGCCGGCGTACGCCGAGGAGGAGTTCGTCGCCGACGTCACTCCGTCCGCTCCGTCGATCGTCGCGCGCGACGGGGGACCGATCGTCGCGGTGCTCGATTGCGGGGTCAAGACGAGCATCGTCCGGGCGCTGCTCGACCGGGGCCTGACGGTCCTCCGGCTCCCCTACGACGAGCCGGTCCCGGATCGGTGGGACGGCCGCCGCGTCGCGGGACTCGTGGTGGGGAACGGACCGGGAGATCCAGCCCAGCTGGCACCGACGATCGAGGAGCTCGGCCGCCCGTCGAACCGCGCGCGCCTCACGCTCGGGATCTGCCTGGGTCACCAGCTTATCGCCCTCGCGCGGCACGGGACGACGTTCAAGCTCAAGTACGGTCACCGGGGACAGAACAAGACGGTCTGCTTTCCCGACGGCCGGGCGCTCATCGTCAGCGAGAACCACGGATTCGCGGTCGATCCGGCGTCGCTGAAGCGCAGCGATCTGCGCCCGTGGGGGACGAACCCCGACGACGACACGCTCGAGGGCCTAAGGGACCCCGCGGGCCGGGTGCTCGCGCTGCAAGGCCACCCCGAGGGGCACCCGGGTCCGCAGGAGGCCGGGTTCGTCTTCGACGAGTTCGCGCGGAAAGTGAGGCGCCGCGGATGACGCCGACGATGCCCCGCAAGGTCGTCCTGCTCGGGAGCGGGGCGCTCAAGATCGGGGAGGCGGGGGAGTTCGACTACTCCGGCAGCCAGTGCCTGAAGGCGCTCGAGGAGGACGGCGTGTACGCCGTGGTCGTCAACCCGAACATCGCCACCCTCCAGACCGACCCGCCGCGGCACGGGAAGGTCTACTTCCAGCCGCTCGTGCCGGAGTTCGTCGCCCCGATCCTCGAGCGCGAGCGGCCGGACGGGATCCTGCTCTCCTTCGGCGGTCAGACGGCCCTCAACTGCGGCGTCCAGCTCGCGGATTCGGGCGCCCTGCGGCGGACGAAGACCCGGGTGCTCGGCACCCCCCTCGCCGGGATCCGCGCGACGGAGGACCGGGCGCGGTTCGTCCGTTCGATGGCGCGCGCCCGCGTGCCGACCCTGCCGAGCCGGGCGGTCTACTCGTCCGACGAGGCGCTCGCCGCCGCGCGGGAGCTCGGGTTTCCCGTCATCGTCCGGGTCGCGTTCACGCTCGGCGGGAAGGGAGGCGGCGTCGCGCGGGACCCGGTCGAGCTCGCGGAGGTCGTCGGCCGCGGACTGCGGGCGAGCCCCGTCGGCCAGGTGCTGCTCGAGCGGTACGTCGGCGAGTTCAAGCAGATCGAGTACGAGGTGGTGCGCGACGCGCGCGGCAACGCGCTCACCGTCTGCAACATGGAGAACGTGCTCGCGATGCGCGTGCACACCGGCGACAACATCGTCATCGCGCCGAGCCAGACGCTCACCGACCACGAGTACCAGATGCTCCGCCAGGCGGCGCTGCGGGCCGCCGCCGAGGTCGGGATCGTCGGCGAGTGCAACGTCCAGTTCTGCCTCGACCCGTCGAGCGAGGAGTACTACGCGATCGAGATCAACGCCCGCCTCTCCCGCTCGAGCGCGCTCGCGAGCAAGGCGACCGGCTACCCGCTCGCCTACGTCGCGGCGAAGCTCGCGCTCGGCCACACGCTGCCCGAGCTCAAGAACCGGATCACGGGCGTGACGACCGCCTGCTTCGAGCCGGCGCTCGACTACGTGGTCGTGAAGCTTCCGCGCTGGGACCTGGACAAGTTCAGCCGGGCCGACCGCCGGCTCGGCCCGTCGATGAAATCGGTCGGAGAAGCGATGGGGATCGGCGCGTCGTTCCCCGAGGCGCTCTCGAAGGCGGTCCGCATGGCCGACCCGCGGGCGGACCTGCTGCCGCCCGCCGAGATCCGCTCCTCCCCCGAGATCCTCGCGGACCTCGGCGCGCCGACCCCGGATATCCTCCAGCGGGTCCTCGAGGCGCTGCGCGCGGGGATCGACGCCGACACGATCTCGCGCGTCTCGTTCATCGACCGGTGGTTCGTCTACGCGCTCGGCGAGATCGAGTCGGTCCACCGGGAGATCGGCGCGCTCGACGGAGGCGCCCCGCCGACCGACCTCATCCGCCGCGCGAAGGAGCTGGGCCTCTCCGACCGGGGGATCGCCCGGGCCGCCCGACGGGACGAAGAGGAGGTGCGCCGGCTGCGACTCGCCGCCGGAATTCGCCCGCGCATCCGGATGATCGACACGCTCGCCGGCGAATGGCCGGCGCAGACCAACTACCTCTACGTCACCTACCGGGCCGACGCGGACGATGTGCGCCCGATGCCCCGAGGGGCGGCGCTCGTGATCGGGGCCGGCCCCTACCGGATCGGCTCGAGCGTCGAGTTCGACTGGTCGACGATGAACCTCGTGGACGGCCTGCGCGCGGAAGGGATCCCCGGCGTGGCGCTGCTCAACTCGAACCCCGAGACCGTGTCGACCGACTACGACCGGTCCGACCGGCTCTACTTCGAGGAGATCACGCTCGAGCGCGTCCGCGACCTCCAGGACTTCGAGGCGTTCGAGGGCGTCGTCACCTGCGTGGGGAGCCAGCTCGCCCAGAACCTCACCCCGCTCCTCCACATGTGCGGCATCCCGATCCTCGGCACCTCCCCGGAGTCGATCGACCAGGCGGAGGACCGGGCGCGGTTCGCCGCGCTGCTCGAGCGGCTCGAGATCCCGCAACCGGCGTGGCGGGCGTTCACGACGATCGACGCCGCCCACGCGTTCTCGGACGAGGTCGGCTATCCGGTGCTCGTTCGCCCGTCGTACGTGCTGAGCGGCCAGGCGATGCGCGTCATCGCGGGTCGCACCGATCTCGACCGGTTCCTCTCGGAGGCGGCGCGCGTCTCGCCCGAACACCCGGTCGTGATCACGAAGTTCATCGAAGGGGCCGACGAGGTGGAGCTCGATGCGGTGTCGGACGGCGATCGGGTGCTGGTCGCCGGGGTCCTCGAGCACGTCGAGCGGGCGGGCGTCCACTCGGGGGACGCGATCTTCTGCCTGCCGCCGCGGCATACCCCGCCCGAGGTCGAGGAACAGCTGCTCGAGGCGAGCGCCCGGCTCGCCCGGACCCTGAAGATCCGGGGACCGTTTAACGTCCAGTTCCTGGTCAAGGACCGGGCCTATCAGATCATCGAGCTCAACCTGCGCGCGAGCCGATCGCTCCCGTTCCTCACGAAGGCGACCGGCGTGCCGCTGTTGCGCGAGGCGGCGCGGGCGATGCTCGGCCGGCCGCTCTCC
>JBAUAJ010000014.1:0-2313 GCA_049675585.1 Thermoplasmata archaeon | reverse complement strand
ACACAGTGGCACCTACACAGGTACAGGTTAATCAGACTCCGGCACAGTCGAACGCGTTGGCCAATGGGGCGGCACAGACGCAGATGAATACGCCTAGCCCCAGTCAGATTGTGAATGGGAGCAATGTTACGCCGAATACGAGTACTCAGGTGAACTCTGACGGCACCACGGATGACGGCACCACGGATGAGGTGATTACTTGGGTGGAGAGTAATTGGATGCTGTTGGCAGCGGGGCTGGCGGCGGTAATTATTCTCCCTAGCCTACTCAGTCATAGATAAGGAACCCATGGCCACACTACAGCTTAACCAGACAAATTGTGAAATGGTGCAGTGCGGGGCGATCCCGGCGGCCACGTTGAATGACCCGGCCAATAACGTGAATGGAATGGCGTTTGCCACGGCCTGTACGGCGGCGGGGTGGCAGGGGCCGTTAGGCGGGAGATTCTGTGACGACCCTGTGTGTGGGCCATATAAGGAACAGATTATGAATTCAGGATGGGGACAGGGATTGGAGTGTTGCGTGGAGGCGGGGGGACAATGGACCCCACAGAATACGTGTGTGATGCCATCAGGCGGGGGGACGACTATGCCCGCGCCAACGCCCGCTCCGATGCCGTCGATGACTATTAGCACGATGCCCACTGTGACGGGAACGGCTAATCAAGTGGGGCAACCACAAGCCCCAGTATTGACGGCGCAAATGCTGACTCAGAAGTTGCCCAGTATCGTGAACCCAGCCCCAGCAGTGTTAGGCCCCGTGTGTTCCGATGACTTCGCTACCTGGGTTAATAACAATGCCCTCCTGGTCATGGCGGGGCTGGCCGGGCTGGCTTACGTGATGTTGGCCAAGAAGTAAGAGAGGAATGCGGAAATGAAAACCGAAGAAATTATCAAATACGGACTGGTGGCAGTAGGGGCGTACCTGTTGTACATCTACGTGATTGAACCCATGATGAATCCTGTGGCTACAGCGGCGGCCCCGGCGACAGGTACAACCACGACGGCGGCGACAGGGACAACAGCCACGACCACGGCCCCATCAACAACGACCACGGCCCCGGCCCAGCCCCCCGTGGCTTACACCCCACCCACAATGACGGCACAGTTAGCGGCGGCCAACACTACGGGGATGAGTGTGTTGGATGCTGACCAATGGAATTACTACTGGAATCAGTTAGGGTTCCCGGCTGTCTCCGATACTGTGTTTGCCTCCACATTCTTCCCTAACGGACGCCCATCCGATGCATCACAGAATCCTACAATGACGGCGGCACAGTTTACCGGGGCACTGACAGCAGCGGGCATGACGGGGATTAGTGGGGTAAGGGGTGTAGGGGACATCGTGATGATGGGCCAGAACCGGGGGTTAGGCGGGAATACCGGGTTCCGGCGGAAACGGGTCAATGGGTTTGGCGGCAACCCTGGACGGGTTAGTCAGGCAATCAATTAAGGGGGAGGGGAAATCTATGATGTGTCTCGGTTGGAAAACAAAAGCGGAGTGCAAAACACGGGGGACCGTGGAGATTGGTGGGGATCAGGCCTCCCCCTGCCCAGACATCACGTGGTTCTATCTTGCCTTAGCGGCAATTGGGGTAGGTGCCATGATGCAGAACCCAGGGAGTAGCAAGGGTGTAGTAGAGACAGCCATCTGACGTGAGAGTGATGAATATGACACGGCATACAACGTTAGCCCATGGGATTGGAGTAGCGGACTCCCCGGAAACTAGACGGGTGGGACTGCTTGGGTATAAGGGGTTGGTGGAGGGGAATGGGTTGCTGATTACCAAGGCTAAATCCATCCACACGATTGGGATGCAATTCCCTATTGACGTTGTGTTCGTGGACAGGCAGGGGAATGTTGTGAAGGTGGCGGACAACGTGGGGGAGGGGAGGCATGTCAATTGCCCCAAAGCCGATGCCGTGTTGGAGCTGCCCGTGGGAGTGATTGAGAGGTCAAGGACTGTGGCGGGGGATAGGTTGGTGATCCAATGAACATGAATGTTTATAGCAAGCGGGACCTCGGGGAGATTATGCCGGGGTGGTTTGCGGTGCCACAGAACCCCATTGTGCCGGGGCTGGCCGGGTGGGGACTGGGACAAGCAAACTGCCCCTCACTAGAGCAATTACAGGGAATCGTGGACCCTACCGACCCGTGCCAAGCATCCCAGACCAGTGGCGCGTGTCCAGCCGGAACCACGGCTAACTTCACCCAGTCAACGGGGGTAGTCGGGTCATCGTGGGTGTGTACAGCCAACTCGACACCGGCCACGGCGGTTGCAGCCAATAGTGCGGCGGCGGTACCGGCTTCTAC
>JBAUAJ010000013.1:0-61005 GCA_049675585.1 Thermoplasmata archaeon | reverse complement strand
GCGCCTTGGGGGCGGCGGTCCGCCGAGTGCGAGGCCGAGGAGCCGGCGTCATGCGCTCGGCGCGGATGCGCCGTCCCCCTTCAACTGATCGTCGATGCGGCCGATCCGTTCGGTCAGCTCCGCGGCCTTCGCCTCCGCCTCCGTCACGACCTCGGGCGGCGCCCGCGCCCGGAATCCCGGGTCGGCGAGACGCGCGCGGGTCTTGTCGAGGAGCGTGGTGAGCTTCTCCCGCTCCCGGTCGAGCGTATCGGTGGTCCCGGCCGTTACGGGCGATCGTTCGAGGAAGCACTCCCCGAGCGGAGCGACCCGACCGGCGGTACGGCCCGGCGGCGTCACCCCGGGGTCGAGCCACTCCGGTCCCGTGACCTGCGCGAGCCGGGCGATCGTCGAGCGTTGGGCCGCCAGGGTCCGCGCGACCTCGGGACCGGCCGGCCGTATCCAGGCGCGCGGGAGCGCGCCGGAGGTGACCTTCTCTTCCGCGCGCAGGTTTCGGAGCAGGTGGATCGCCTCGAGTACGGGCTCCATCTCGATCTCGGCGAGCGGATCCGGATCGACCTCGGTCGCGAGGGGCCACGCCGCCTGGTCGAGGAACCCGTCGGGGTGCGGGAGGGCGTGCCAGAGCTCCTCGGTCACGTGCGGAACGATCGGGTGCAACAGGCGCAGCGACCGTTCGACGACGTACAGGAGGACCTCCTGCGTCTCCCGGCGGATCGGTTCCCCGCGACCGCCGGCGAGCGCCTCCTTCGAGATCTCGATGTAGCGGTCCGCGAGGTCGTGCCAGAGGAACGTGTGGAGCGCGGTCGCCGCGCGGCTCGGCTCGAACGCACCGATCGCCCGCCCGACCTCCGCCGCGGTCCGATGGTAGCGGGCGAGGATCCAGCGGTTCTCGAGCGTCCCGGTCCGACCGATCGCCGGAGCTCGGGTCGGCGGGGGGGTCCCGGGAGGAACGTGGGGCAGCGTGAAGCGGACCAGGTTCCAGAGCTTGGTGAGGAAGTTGCGCGCGCCGTCCTGCGCCGCGGTGCCGAACGGTCCGTCCTCGTCGGTCGGGTTCGGAAAGACGAGCGAGAAGCGCAGCGCGTCCGCGCCCCGGGCGCGGATCACGTCGGCCGGATCGGGGGAGTTGCCGAGATGCTTCGACATCCGGCGGCCGTGCTCGTCGCGCAGCATGCCGGTGAAGTAGACGTCCGCGAACGGAGCGCGACCGGTGAACCGGTAGCCGGCCATCATCATCCGGGCGACCCAGAAGAACATGATGTCCCGGCCCGTCACGAGGGCGTTCGTCGGGTAGTACCGCTCGAGCGCCGCGGTGCGTTCCGGCCACCCGAGCGCGGCGAACGGCCAGAGCCAGGACGTGAACCACGCGTCGAGCACGTCCGGGTCCGGGCGCAGGTCGGTCCCGTGGCACGTCGTGCACCCGGTCGGGGGCTCTTCCGAAACGAGCGTCGTCCCGCACGCGGCGCAGTAATGCACCGGGATGGGGTGGCCCCACAGCACCTGGCGCGAGATGCACCAGTCCTGGATCTCCTCCATCCATCGGAAGAACGTCTTCTCCCACCGGTCCGGATGGATCCGGATCTCCCCCCGCCGCACCCCCTCGAGGACCGGGGCCGCGAGCGGCGCCATACGGACGAACCATTGAGTGGAGAGCCGCGGTTCGATCGGGACCTCGGAGCGCTCGGAGCGGGCGATCGCGTGGCGGTACGGCACCCGCCGCAACAGCTCGCCGGAGGCGGTGAGCGCTTCGATCGCCTGACTGCGGGCCGCCTCGCGGTCGAGCCCGCGGTACGTCTCGGGAACCCACTCCCCGGTCAGCCGGGCCGATTCGTCGAAGATCTCGACCGGCGCCGCGAGCTCCGGGTGGCGGAGCGCGATCTCCCGGTCGACGAGGTCGTGCCGGGGAGTGATCTTGAGGGCCCCGGCCCCGAACGTCGGGTCGACCGCGGCGTCGGCGATCACCGGGACGCGCCGCCCCGTCAGCGGGACGAGGACCGTCCGGCCGATCTCGGCCCGGTGCCGTTCGTCGTCCGGGTGGACGGCGACCGCCACGTCCCCGAAGAGCGTCTCGGGTCGCACCGTGGCGACCTCAACGCCTCCGGGGCTCCCGTCCGCGAACGGATAGCGCAGGTACAGGAGTTCGCCGTCCTCCTCCGCGTGGATCACCTCGAGGTCGGAGAGGGCCGTCCGGAGCCGCGGATCCCAGTTGACCATCCGCTCCCCGCGATAGACCAATCCCTCCCGGTAGAGGGCGAAGAACGCCGCGCGGGTGGCGCGGACGCTCGAGGGATCCATCGTGTAGCGGAACCGCGGCCAGTCGACGGAGAATCCGCCGAGGTGGATCTGTTCCCGGATCCGGGTTTCGTGCTCCGCACGCCACCGTTCGATCTCGGCGAGCGCCCGGTCGCGCGGGAGCTCGTCGAACCGCACCCCCTGGCGTTGGAGTCGCCGCCGGACCTCGACCTGTGTGGCGAGGCCCGCGTGATCGACGCCCGGGACCCAGACCGAGGCGACGCCCTGCATTCGGTGCGTCCGCACCAGGATGTCCATCACGGTGTCCCCGAGCATGTGGCCGATCGTCAAGATCCCGGTGACGTTCGGCGGCGGAAGGATCATCGAGAACGTCGGACCGTGCGTCCCGTCGGGGGCGGCGAACGCGCCGGCGCGCTCCCACTCGGCCTGCCATTTCGCTTCGATCGCCGCCGGATCGAACCGGGGCGCGAGGGCGGGGGCGCTCACGCGTCGCGTCCCCCGAGAGCGTAGGGTGTGAGGAGCGCGAGCTCGGCGATCGCGAGAAGCGCCATGCCCGGAAGTCCCACGACGGCGTACACCACGAGGGGCGCGGCCGCGACGAAGAGTCCCGGGACGGCGATCAGGAAGGCGATCCAGCCGCCCGAGTAGAGGTTCGCCACCGGGAACCCTTTCGCGCGGGCCCGGCGGAATAGCCAGCCGAGCTCGACGAACGCCGCCGCTACGACCGCGGGCAGCTCGGCCACGATGAACGCGAGGAAGAGGAGGGGGTCGTTGACGCGGAGGCTCACGAGCGCGAAGACGATCCCGCTCGCGATCAGGAAAATCAGGGCGATGAGCGCCGCCTTGCCGAGCACGACGGACCGGTCGCGCAGCGGGAGGGTCCGGCCGTAGGAGTAGGCGAGCACTTCGATGGCGAAAAACGCCGGCCCAAAGAAGGTTGCGAGCAACGCCGCCGCGGTCACCGTTCCGAGCGCCAATCCCTGGGCGGCCGCGGCCCGGGGCGCGTCGACCACCGTGAGCAGGCCGAGGGCGACGGCATCGAGGATCGGGAGGAGCAGGAGGAAGGCGTACCCCGGCGTGCGACTCGCGATCCGCAGGTCCTTCGTGAGGACCGCCCGCCAGACCGCCTGGGGACGGATCGCGTAGCCGGTCGGCGGGCCGTGGGCCGAGGGGAGGGTCGGGAGATGACCCAGTTCTCGGATCTCGCGGAACAGCCAGACGATCGACCAGCCGACCAGGCCGAGGTAAGCGGAGATCCCGAGGAGGACGGCGAGCACCGCGCCCGCGTCGAGCCCCGCGCCGGCCGTTCCGTGAGCCGCTACGCCGGTGATCAGCGCAAAGGGGACCGGGTAGGCCGCGTACACCAGGTCGCGGAGCGCCGAGGCGCCTCCGCCGGCGATCGCCGCGAGGAAGAACAGGAATCGAAAGCCGGCCGTGACGAACCCGAGGATCGCGAACGACGGAAGGAGCCAGAGGAGCAGGAGACCCCAGCGGACGACGCTCCCGCCCCCGCCCCCGCGGGCGCCCTGGATGCGGCGCACGAAGAATCGGCCGGTCACGAGAGAGAGGGCGAGCGCGAACACCACCGACGCGAGCACGCCCGGAACGATCGCGATCCCCGCCACGGCCCCGAGGCCGATACCGACCGCCACGGGGGTGACCAGGAGCACGGTGAGGATGGGGAGGTCGAACAGGCGCAAGTACAGGAGCGCCGCGGCCCGTCGGAACGTGGCCGCATCGACCGGTAGGGTCTCGAGGACCGGGAGTACCGCCGAGGAGAGCAGCGTCGGCAGCACCTGGAGCCCCGTCCACCAGAGGAACGCGGCGTCCAGCGTCAAAAGGCCCGTGAGAACGCCCGTATCGAGGATCGTCGGCGACACGGCGTAGCCGAACAAGAGGGTCGAGAAGCGCGAGCCATCGTGCAGGAACTCCGCCGCGCCGACGGCGAGCAGCGCGAGCATGCTGCTCACGACGGCTTTGCTCTGGTTGACGCGACGTCGCCCCTTCGGAACGAGGTCGTGCGAGTCGGTTCCCGGGACCAGGTTTCCCTGCCGGAACGCATAGACCGCCTGGAAGGAGAGCTCCCCGAACGCTACGTGGCCGAGGTGCCACGCCTCGCGCCAGCCCATCCTAGCGCTCTCCCAGGAGCGCGACGGCGTCGGAGAGCCCTTCGTCCTCCCGGGTCAACCGGAGGAAGATCTCCTCGAGAGAGGCATCGCCGCGGGCGATCCGCCCCCGAAGTTCGGGCACGGTGCCCTCGCCCTGAAGCACGCCGGCGTCGAGGATCCCGACCCGGTGGCACAGCTCTTGGGCGACCTCCATCGTGTGCGTGGAGAAGAGGACCCCGCGCCCGCTCTCGGTGACGTACTTGCGGAGCAGGTCCTTCACGATGCGGACCGACCGAGGGTCGAGCCCGTTGAGCGGTTCGTCGAGGACGAGCAGGCGCGGCGCGTGCAGGAGCGCGGCGATCAGGAGCACTTTCTGGCGGGTGCCGTTCGAGAGGGAGACGATCGGCTCCTCGAACTCCGCGTCGAGCCGGAAGGCGCCGGCGTAGGCGCGCGCCCGGGCCGTCGCGGTCGACGCATCGATCCGCCGTACGCCCGCGACGAACTCGAGGAACTCCCGCGGGGTGAGCGAGTCGTAGAGCATCGACGTCTCGGGGACGTACCCGATCTCCTCCTTCGTGCGGAGCGCCTCGGCGACGACGTCGGACCCGAAGACACGGATCTGGCCGGCGAGCGGTCGGACGAGACCGACGATCGACTTGATCGTGCTCGACTTGCCGGCCCCGTTCGACCCGAGCAGGCCGTAGATCTCGCCCGGGCGCACCCGGAGCGAGAGGTTCGTGACCGCCCGGCGCTCCCCGTACTGGACGGTGAGGCCATCGATCCTCAGCGGGAGCGGGTCGACCGGATCCCGAGGAGAGGCCATCGGGATTCCATCCCCCCTGCCGGTCTATAAAGGGACGCGCCCGGATCTACTTCGAACGCATCAGCGGGAAGAGGATGGCGTCTTTGATCGACGGGAGGCCGAGCAGGGCCATCACGAGGCGATCGACGCCGAACCCGATCCCGGTCGTCGGCGGCAGGCCGTAGCGCAGGGCCTCCACATAGTCGAGGTCGAACGCGTAGCGGTCGTCGCCCCGCTCCCCGAGCTGCTCGCGGAACCGTCGTTCCTGCTCGTCCGGATCGGTGAGCTCGGTGTAGGCGTTCGCGAGCTCATACCCCGGCGCGAACACCTCGAACCGTTCGACCCGGCCGGGCTTGGTGCGGTGGCGCTTGGCGAGCGGGGTCGTCACCGCGGGGTGGTCGACCACGAACGTCACCCGGTCGATCGTCGGCTCGACGTAATGCTCGAACAACTTGTCGAGGAACGTGCCGCTCGAGGAGTTGTCGGGAACCGTCGAGCCCGCCTTCCGCGCCAGCGCGCGCAGCTCTTCGCGGTCCTTGGCGAGCAGGTCGGCGATCCCGCTCTCTCGCTCGAGCGCCTCCACGAAGTCGAGGGTGGCGAACGGCGGGCGGAACCGCTCGGCGGCGCGCGCGGCCTCCGGCGCGTTCGGGAGCAGCTCTCCGACGCGCGCCGCGAGCCGCTCGAACAGCCGCTCCGTGAACCGGCGCATGTCGTGGTAGTCGGCGTACGCCCAATACGCCTCGAGCTCGCTGAACTCGGGGGAATGGATCGAGTCGAGGTCCTCGTTCCGGAACGACCGGCCGAGCTCGTAGACGCGCTCGAGCCCGCCGACCAGGAGGCGTTTGAGGGGCAGCTCGATGGAGATCCGCAGCTGGAGCTCGGCGTCGAGATAGCTCGACCAGGTGACGAACGGCGCGGCCGCGGCCCCGCTCGCGACGCGCAGGAGCACCGGTGTCTCCACTTCGAGGAATCCCGCGTCGTCGAAGACGTGCCGGATCTCGCGGACGATGAGGCTCCGCACCCGGAACCGCTCCCGCACTTCCGGCGAGGAGAGTAGATCCACGTACCGGCGGCGCAATCGTTCCTCCACGTCCGTCAGGCCGTGGAACTTCTCGGGCGGTGGAGAGATCGCCTTCGCGAGGAGCGTGAGCGACCGCACGGCCAGCGTCGGTTCTCCCTTCTTCGTGACCGTCGGCAGCCCCTCCGCGCCCAGGATGTCGCCCGGGTCGAGGTCGGATAGCCAGGAACGGTACGCATCCTCTCCGAGCTCGTCGACCCTCAAGAGGAGCTGGATCGACCCCGCAAGATCTTCGAGGTCAGCGAACGCGGTCCGCCCGTGCTGACGGGTCGCCCGCAAGCGCCCCGCCACGCGCAGTGAGGTCGGACCCGGCTCTCCGCCCGGGGTGAGGCTCGCGCACGCCGCGCGTACCGCATCCGTACCGACCCGGTGGGGGAACTCCCAGGGGTAGGGCTCCCGGCCGGAAGCGCGCAGGCGGGCGACCTTCGCCCGTCGCTCCTCTTCGAGCGGAGTGCCGTCGCCCATCGGTCAGCTCCGGCGAGCGTCCGCCGGTAGAAAACAGCTCGTTCGGACCGCCGTCAGTTCGGCGGATTCTCGAGAGCGAGCCGTTCGACTCCCCCCGGACGGAACAGGGCGAGGTGCTCGGGGACCGCCGCTTCCTTGCCCGCGGGGCGAGCCGGCTCGTGCAGCAAGAGGAAGGTGCCGAGGAAGAATTCGGCGGCCGCGTCTCCTCCGCCGATACCGTAGCTGACGTAGTCGGAGAAGTAGACGTGGACCTGCGCCGATCGGCGGCGGCGGATCGCCTCGAGGAACGCCCGCGACTCCTCGGTCCCCTTCCGCTCGATCTCTTCCATTAGGTCCCGCAGGATCGGGCGCTGGCTGAGTCCCGCGAGGCCATCGTAGGAGAGGTAGATCGCCGGCCGGGGCTCGAGGGCGACGATGTCGAGCCGGAGGACCGCCTCGACCGGTTTCGTGCGCATGGTGAGCGGCCTACCCGGCTTGCGTTAAGAGAGCTTCGGGCCGACGCGCGAACCGCGACGGCCCGAGGAAAGGGTGGGTACTAGCGGCTCGCGCGCCCTAGTGGTCGTGACCGCCGCCGCCGCCGGGCGGGCCGCCGCTCGAGCGCTTCGACGCGATCACATCGTCGATCCGAAGCACCATGTTCGCGACCTCGACCGCCGAGCTCAGCGCCTGGCGCTTGACGCGCAGGGGCTCGATGACGTGGAGCTTCCACATGTCGGCCGCCTTGCCGTCCGCGAGGTTGACGCCGACGTTCTTGTTGCCCGAAGGGCCGTCGTGCGCGCTGCGCAGTTCGATCAGCGTGTTGATCGAGTCGTAGCCGCCGTTCTCGGCGAGCGCCCACGGCACCGCCTCGAGCGACTGAGCGAACGCCTCGGCCGCGAGCTGCTCGCGTCCGCCGACGGTCTGGGCCCACTTGCGCAACTTGACCGCGAGTTCGATCTCGGTCGCGCCGCCGCCGGGGCACACGACGCCGTCCTCGAGCACGCTCGCCACGACCTTGAGCGCGTCATGGAGCGACCGCTCGACCTCTTGGGTCACGTGCTCGGTGCCGCCACGGATGAGGATCGAGACGGACCGGGGGTTCGAGCAGCCGGTGACGAACGTCATGTCGTCGTCCCCGACCTTGCGCTCCTCGACCTTGGCCGCTTGGCCGAGGTCGCTCGCGGAGAGCTCCTTGATGCCGGTGACGATCTTCCCGCCGGTCGCGCGGGCGAGCTTCTGCAGGTCGGACTCCTTGACCTGCTTGAGCGCGAAGATCCCGTCGCGGGCGAGGTAGTGGAGCACGACGTCGTCGATCCCCTTCTGGCAGATCACGACGTTCGCCCCGGAGGCCTTGACCGACTCCGCCATCTTGCGGAAGGTCTTGTCTTCCTCGTCGAGGAAGCTCTGGATCTGGGACGGATTCTTGATGTTGATCTTGCTCTCGATCTCGGTCTTCTTGACCTCGAGAGCGGAGTTGAGCAGCGCGATCTTCGCGTTGCTGACCTCGGCGGGCATGCGCGGGTGGCCCCGCTCCTTGTCGAGGACGATCCCGTCGATGAGCTCGGTGTCGTGGATCGTACCGCCGTGGCGCTTCTCGACCTTGATCTGGTCGACGTCCGAGACGGTCTTGCCGCCCCGCTGCTCCGTGATCTTCTGAACGGCCTTGACCGCGATGAGGGCGAGCTCGTCGCGCGAGCCGGCGACGCCCTTCGAGCCCATGGCGGTGCGGGCGCAGTCGACCAGGATCCCCTGGTCGTCCGCCTTCACCTGGGTGCCGATCTCGGTCTCGAGCAGTCGGCGCGCCTCGAGGACCGCGAGCTGGAATCCGCGGGTGATGACGGTGGGGTGAACGTCCTGCTCGAGCAGGCGCTCGGAGCGCTTGAGGAGCTCCCCGGCGAGGACGACCGCCGTAGTGGTCCCGTCACCGCATTGCTGGTCCTGGGTCTTCGCGACCTCGACCAGCATCTTCGCGGCCGGATGCTCGACATCGACTTCCTTGAGGATCGTGACGCCGTCGTTCGTGATCGTGATGTCGCCCATCGAATCGACGAGCATCTTGTCCATGCCGCGGGGGCCGAGGGTCGTACGGACCGTGTCGGCCACGGCGCGAGCGGCCGCGATGTTGTTCGAGGCGGCGCCCTTGCCGCGCTCTCGTTCCGTGCCTTCTTTTAGGATGAGGATCGGGGTGCCCTGCATCATGGTGTTCACCGTCAGAGGCAGATAGCGCTCGTATATAAAAACGCCCATGCCCTCGGGGGCGGGACCGGGTCGGCCCGCGCGACGGTTACTCGAGGGCGGCGCTCAACCAGTGGGCGATCGGGCCGATCTCGTTCAGCTTGACCTTCCGGCCTTGGAGCGCCGAACTCGGGGTCCGTTCGAACTCGAGCGTGGCGTCCGGCCAGTGCGCGGCGGATCCCCCGATGACCCGCAGCACAAAGTCGAACGCGGTGCGGCGGGCCGGCGGCTCGTCGCCGAACGAAACGAAGATCGAAGCTCCGAGAACGACGACCTCCCGGAGCATTTCCGGGACGACCGACGCGTCGTAGAGCGCCATCAACCGATGGGCGTTGGATACGACCAAGATCCCGGGGGTAGGACCCGGTAGGGTGCGCGCGATGGCCAGCTGGACGGGGCGCGGCAGGCGAACGAACTCGGAGATCTGGGCCATCGCATCCCGCGGCTCGTCGCTCCGGAGCATCGACCCGACGATATTCTGACCGACCTCGTTCGGGGCCATCTCCTCGAGACGGTGCACGACGACCAGCCGTTCGGGAGCGATCACTCCCAGGTGGACCGGGTCCTCGCGCGGCAGGACGGCCGTCTCGAGACGCACGTCGATCCAGGTGTACTCCGAGCCCGTCCATGCCACGAGGCCGTAGGTGACGAGGTTCACGAGCTCGCGAGAGGTTCCGTGCAGCAGCACCGTCACGGGCTTCTGTGTCAGCACGGCCGCGAGGTCGAGGAACGACACAAGCTCCGGGGAGCCGGCCGGTCCGGCCGGGTGCGGGGCCGGCCCGCGGGGAGGGACGACTCCGACCGGAGGCGGAGGATCCTCCCGGCGGGGGGGCGGGATCGGAGGCGGTGAAGAAAAGGAGACGTGATCCCAGGAAGGTCGCTCGGATCGACCGGCGAGCCCCGAGGGGGCCGGAGCGTCCCGTAGAGCGCGTACGCGATGGAACGGGGCAGATTCCGGTAGATCATCCATGGTGAGCTCGGTGCCTGGCGACCCCGTCCATGGGGTCTGGGGAGGATGAGCCCGACCCGAACCACTTCGGGCACCCGAACGGGTTCGGGCGGTTGGGCCGGTCCCCGGGGAGCGCGTTCGCGCCGGATCACGCCGCGGCGACCGTGGATCGCATGGCGGTCTCGAGGAGCTTCTGCTCGATCAGCGCGATCGATTCGGAGATCGACGACTTGCTCCGGCCGAGCCGCTTCGCGAGGTCGGTGAGCGTGATCCCGCGGGGGACGGCGAAGTAACCGGCCGCCATCGCGTTCGAGAGGAGTTGCTGCTGCGTTTCGGTCAGGATCGGCAGGTGGCTTCGCAGCGGCCGTCGCCGGATCGAGACGATCGACATCCCCGGGCTCGCTCCGCGGGCGTACCGCAACACCTCATCGAACTCGGTCCGCCGAGCGACGACCTCCCAAGCCAGGAACCCGGCCTGGATGCGCAGCGGGAACTGCACCGGCAGCCGGAGCCGTCGGTAGAGGGCGATGATCGGAGGGTTTCGATAGGTGATGCGGTACAGGCATCCGTCCCCCACTTCCGCGAGGCTCTCCACCCGCAGGACGTCCCGGTACTCCTCGATCTCCCGAGCCCAACCTCCCGGAGGTCCGCCGCCGATCCAGTAGTCCGACACCGACGAATTCGACCCGACCTCCGCCCGGTTGAGCGCCTCGAGGCGTACGGTCGGATGCGCCGTGGAGAACGGTCCGGTCCAGATGTTCTTCGGGATCCTCAATCGAAGTGTCGCGATGAACAGTCGATCGGGGGCCGGCTCTTCGGCCGATCGCAACGCCTCGAGGCGTTCCCGACGATCCTTCGGCTCCTGCAGCCCCATCGAGGCGTGACTTCCCGGATCGATGCCGGAGCCCCGCCGGAACGGCGGGGTCGAGGATACGAACCCGACATCGGAGAAACGGTCCTGGTCATATAAAGCACGGCGGCGCCCGCCCCAGGGTACCCGCGGCGTGCCGGGGCTCGGCGACCGGAACCGGCGCCCCGGATTCGAGACCGGGGATTATGTAGGGCTGTTTTCCATCCCTCGAGCCAAGATGAGTACGGCGTCCCCACCGCTTTCGTCCGGGTTCGGCGGGAATCCGTATCCCCGGGATCCTCGACCGCATCGATGGATTTGGATCTCGGCGATCGCCGTCGTCGCGATCGTCGGGATCGGGGTTCTGGTCTGGCTCGTCCTGCCGAGACCGTCCGGGTATCCGGGCTACTGGTTCCCGCTCGGCGGCGTGTTCGTCCTCTTTTTCGTGATCTGGCTCGGCTTCATGGCCGTCCGGATGGCGTTCTGGGGCTCTCGGCGGCAGCAGTACCGGGACGCCCGGCGGAACGGCCGGTTCGAAGGCCGGCCCGGGTTCGACCCGGCGGTGCGTACCGCCCGGATCCGGTACGCGCGCGGCGAGATCACGCGCGAGCAGTACGACCAGTTGATCACCGACCTGAGATCCCGGCCGCCCTCTCCCTAGGTGTGCCCTCCGCGCCGGGCCGAGCTCAGGGGGGCGACGCGATCGCTCGGGCGAGGGCGAAGTACAGATCGGGGGCGAGCTCCTCCGGTCGACGACCGCTCCAGTCGTCGGGCCACCCCGCCGCGCGGGCGAGCCGGGAGGCCTCCTCGCGCGAAGGGGCGAGTCGAGGGAGCAGGTTGCCGAGCTGCTTGCGCCGCGCTCCGAACAGCACGCGGACGATCCGCTCGAACTCGGGTACCGACGGGACCGGGAGCGGATCGGAGCGGGCGCGGTGTACGACGAGGCGGCTCGCGACTTCGGGGGCCGGAGCGAAGGAGGACGCCGGGACCGTTCGGAACAACTCGACCTCGCCGTACAGGCGTGCGAGGATCGAGGGGCGCCCGTACCGCTTCGACCCCGGTCCGGCCGCGATGCGTTCGGCGAGCTCCTTCTGCAGGAGCACGACGATCTTCGGAGCCCGGGCCGCCCAGAGTCGCACGAGGATCGGAGTGCCGACCGAGTACGGGAGATTCCCGGCCACGCAGTCGGCCGGCGGAAGATCGATCGTGAGGGCATCGCCTTCCAGGACCCGGATACGGTCGCCGAACGTCGTGCGCAGGAACCCGGCGAGCCGGCGGTCGCGTTCGACCACGGTCAGGGGCCCGAGCCCGCGGCGCAGGAGGGCGGTCGTCAGGATCCCGAGGCCCCCGCCGATCTCGGTCACCGGCCGACCGGGCGGGAGCTCGACCAGCGCCGCCTCGGCGTCGGCGACGAACGGATCGCAGAGGAACGACTGACCCCACGCCCGCGACGGGCGCACCCCGAGTCGCCGGAGGGTCGCTTCGATCTCGGCCGGGTGCTCCGGAACGGCCGGGAGCGCCGAGGCGGATGCGGGGCTACGGCGCGACGAAGAGCCGGTACTTGTCGTCGGCACCGCTCAGCTCCTGCTCGATCCGTGCGACGATCAGCCGCTCGGGGTTCTTCAGGTGGAGCCGGGCCTCGAGGTCCGAGAAGCTCTGGAACGGTGCCCGGCGCCGTTCGTCGACGATCTGCTGCATCGTCTTCTTCCCGATCCCGGGCAACAGCTCGAGCAGATGGAACCGGCGGGAGACCGCCGGAGCGTCGTTGAACACGCGCAGGTAGCGCGCGGCGTTCTCCTTGACGACCGCCTCGAGGGCGTTCGAGAGTTCCGAGCGGGCCGAGACGGTCAGCTCGTCGTAGCCGAGGCGACGCCGCACGTGATCGATCGGAGGGACCGCGCCGTCGATCGGGACGAGCGGGATCCGCTGACCGGTAGTCAGGACCGCGCCGGGGCGCGGGACCAGCTCGAGGAGCTTGAGCTCGTCCTCACCGAGGGCCAACGCGAGCGGTTCGCGATGAAACCCCCGCTCCGTCTGCCGGCCGTTCGGCAGGTAATCGAGAATGCGCGCGTAGTTCTCCACGGAGCCTCCCGATCATCGGTGCT
Source organism: Thermoplasmata archaeon (assembly GCA_049675585.1). Classification (GTDB taxonomy): domain Archaea; phylum Thermoplasmatota; class Thermoplasmata; order Lutacidiplasmatales; family UBA184; genus Lutacidiplasma. Next base: position 48,187 of record JBAUAJ010000013.1, on the reverse strand, counting down.
GGGCCACGACCTCGAGGAGGCGGGTCACCTGCGCTTCGTCGAGCGCGACCCGTTCCTTCGAGAACAGTAGCCGGATCTCCTCGGGGTACTGCGGGAGGACATCGGCGATCTTGATGGCGAGCGCGGCGTCCACGAACGGGAGCGTCCGGAGCTCCGCGATCATCTTCGCGGTCGCCTCCGGCTCGAGCCGAGCGAAGATCTCCGCGTGCTGCAGCGCGAGCGCCGCCTCGCGCGGGAGCGTCCGACGGGTCGCCTCCTCGGTGAGCAGCTCCTTGACCTTCGCGAGCGGTACCGGATCAGGCATGCGCCGCCTCCGTGCCCGCGGGGATCAGGTGGATCGGATTCGCGATCAGTTCCTTGAGCTTCCCACCGTCATCGAACTGGATGCGGTAGGCGCGTCCCGACCGGGCCACCACGACGCAGATGCGACCCTGGTAGCGCGGGTGCGGCTGGCCGTGCGGGTCGGACGGCTCGATCCGGATCGAGACTCTGTCCCCGATCCCGAACTCGCGCAGGAACCGGGTCACCGGCGGCATGCCGCGCTCTCGGACCTTCTTCGTGAAGGTGCCGCGGGAGCGGGATCGGAAGCCCTTTGAACTCTTGACCATCTACGTCTCCGTATCGTGGATCTCTAGCACGTCGAGGTACTCGACCTTTAGGGGTGCTCCGACGAGGGAGGAGAGGCTCGGATTCGTGCGTCCCTCATCTCCTTCCACCCACTCCTTGACGTACGTTCCCGCCTGCGTTCGGACATCGAGCGTGAATCGCCCCTCGGTCGCCTCGACGAGTCGCGCCGCGACGATCCGGCGGTCTCGGACCATGTCGGATCGGCGGTGCGCCACGCGTCGGGGAGTGCGCTGGGCGATCGCTCGGGCGAGCGCGAGCCCGAGCGCCTCATTAACCTTTGCCACGGGGGCCGCCCCGAGAACGCCGACGCGGTAGCTCTTCTCGGGGGACGCCTCCTTCACCCGGACCACATCCTCGGCGAGCGCGGGCCGAAGATTCTCCACCTCCACCCGTCCCGCGGCGTCGGCTCCCAGGTTCGCGGCGATCCCGGCCACGTCGATCGCACGGACGCGGGGACGGAGCAGTTCGAGCACGAACGGACGGCCGCGGCCGAGCATCCGCGCGTCGATATCCTCCCGACCCATCCCGTGGAACCGGGTCCCCTCGGCGGCGGCCGCTCGGACGAACGGAGCGCCGACCAGCTCCTCGACGCTGGTCGGGTACGTCTTACCGGTACCCTGGCAGGTAGTGCATCCTCGCCCCTGGCAGCGACGGCACGGCCACCGGGTCTGCGGGAGCGTCCGGTCGAGCTTGCGGTACCGCCCCTGAAGATAGAGCGGCATCACGGTCAGATCGACCCGACCGACCGGCAGGTCGGCGAGGAAGACGAGGTCGGGGCGATCCGGACCTCCGGCCGCCCCGGTGCGCGCTTCGAGGAGCTTACCCAGCTCCCGGTTGAAAGCCGATCGGGCGCTCTCCCCCCATTCGGTCCCTGCCTCGGTCCAAAACGACTCCTCTACCGCGAGTCGCTCGGCGTCCCAGCGGGAGCCGCAGGTGAAACGGTGCCACTCGTAGCCGTCGGCCGCCCGCAGGCATCGGTCGACCCAGACGGATAACCGGGCGAACGTCCCCCCGCAGAGGGGGCAAGGATCCGAGGGCGGGATATCGCTCGGGCCGACGGCCTCGCCCAGTCGCGCGGCGCGCTCCGGGTTGGAGAGTCCGTGCCCCCACCGTCCGACCAGGCGGCCGAAGCACTCGGGGCAGAGGCCCTTGTCTTTCGCCCGGCGGGCGACCGCCCGGATCGGGTCGGAGATCTCGAAGGTAGGGGGGTCGGCCACGACCGGACGGACGCGGTTCTCCACTAAACCTCGTCGGCCCGGGGGTGTCGAGGAACGTAGTTTTACTCCGGCACGGCGTGGGCGCGGGGAGAACGATGCCCTCGATCAACGAACTCGAACTCACGCGGGCGATCGAGCGGACCCTGGTCGCCCACGGGAAGGTACCGCTCGACGGGGCGCGACCGGTCGCGCGCATGGTGCTCGGCTATTTTGGCCTGGACGACGCCGTGCTCGACAACAAGCTCTCGAGCGAGGACCGCGACCGGTTCTATCAGCTCGAGGAAGAAGGCCTGCTCACGAGCGAGGAGGAGGACGCCACCGTCTCGCGCGGCAAGACGTGGCGGATCCACTACTGGCTGCTCAAGAAAGCCCGGATCCGCGATGTCGGGCAGTCCGGCGACGTGCCCCACACCTCGGACGAAGGCGAGGTCTACAAGTCGATGGACGAGGCCGACTGGCGGCGCCAGGGCGGGGCTCCCCCGACGAGCAAGTGATCCATCCCTAGCGGGACGGCGGCGGGACCTTGCGCGCCGGATACGTCCGGCGGGGGCCGCCGAGCGCCGGATAATCCGCGCTCTGGATGACCGTGCGGACGTGTTCGATCGCCCCGAAGGCGAACGCGATCGCCGCGACGAGAGCGATCAGGGAGGCGAGGTTCACTTCGACGCCCTCGATCCCGACGACGGAGAGGATGACGGTGAGCGAGGCGAGCGCGTTGAAGCTCGCGTGCATCGCGACCGCGAGCAGATAGTAGGCGCCCGTGCCCGGCCCGGGCCGCCCGAACTTGGACCGCGCGAATCCGTGACCGAACATCCCGGTCGAACTCCCGTGGAGTACGACGCTCGAGACGCTGCGCACGAGGATCAGCGCGAAGCCGGCGGCGAGGCCTCCGACCACGAACGCGCCGACCCCGTAGAGGAACGTCTCGAAGAAGCCGAACCCGAGGCCGACCGACGCGCCGATCACGGCCCCGTCGGACGGCTGGCCGACCCGATCGGCGTACGCGAGGACCCCCGACCCCTTGAGCGCCTCCTCGACGAACGGAGCGATGACGAGCACGAGGAAGAACGCCCCCGCGGTCGAGCTCCCGTTCAGGAAGACGAACTCCGGCCCGGGATAGCGCTGGCTCACCGAACTTCCGAGCCCGACGATCACGGCCTCGAGGATCCCCGCGGTGACCGTCGCGAACAGCGCACCGTAGGCGAACGCGCCCAGGACCGAGCCCCACCCCTCCCGTTGGAACCGTTCGGCGCGGCGAACCCACACGAGGTAGATCAGCGCCGGCAGGAGGGCCAACAGCGCGAGGAGGAGGAGCGACTCGGCGTCGTTGACCGACGTCATGGGGTCGCGGGCTTCACCGGGTACGGATAGAACCCCTCGCCGGTCTTGCGCCCGAGCTTCTTCGCCGCGACCATCGTGCGCAGGATGGGACACGCCCGGTAGCGTGGGTCGCGAAAGCCGTCCCAGAGGACGTCGAGGATCGCGACCGCAGTGTCGATGCCGACCAGGTCGACGAGCTCGAACGGACCCATCGGGTGGTGGAATCCGAGCTTGTACGCCGCGTCGATATCGTCCCGCGTCGCCACCCCTTCGAAGAGCATCCAGGCGGCCTCGTTCACGAGCACGGCGAGCGCCCGGGTCGTGACGAATCCGGGAGTGTCGGCGCTGTGCACCACCGTCTTCCCGAGCGATCGAGCGAACCGCTCGGCCCGCGCGACGACCTCGGGCCGGGTGCGATGCCCGGGGATCAGTTCGACGAGGGGCATCTGGAGTACCGGGTTGAAAAAGTGGATCCCGACGAGGCGGCCGGGATCGTGGAGCTCCTGACCGATCGAGGTGATCGGAAGCGAGGAGGTGTTCGAGGCGAGCACCGCGCCCGGCCCGGCGGCCTCTTCGAGCTCAGCGAACAGGCGGCGCTTGATGGCGAGGTCTTCGGGAGCGGCTTCGATCACGAGATCCGCTTCGGTCGCCCGACGCAGACCGATCGCTACCTCGATCTGCGCCATCGCGGCGTCCCGGTCCTCGGGGCGGATCTTCGAGCGCCCGACCGCGTGGTCGAGGGCCCGTCGTGCGTTCTCGATCCCGCGCCGCGCCAGCTCCTCCGTGACATCCGTGATCGTCACCGAGAGGCCGGCTAGCGCGCCCTGGGCGGCGATCCCGCTCCCCATGATCCCCGCGCCGACGATGAATATCCGACGAATCTCCGCCGGCGCTGGGTCCGCGACGCCCATCGTCACCAGGCCTCCGGTCCCGCCGCCTCGGTCAACGGCTCGGTCAATTGGAGGAACTCGCAGGCACGGCAGAGCGGCCCGGCGGCCGGGTCTCCGCAGGCCCGGCAGGTCGACGGCGCGACGGCACCGTCCCCGAACATCTCGGCGATCCGTTCGTGCGTGCGCAGGAGAGCCTGCCGAGTTCCGGGTTGGGCCTCCTCGAGCTGCCAGACGACCTCGCGGAACCGATTCCGCGCCGCCCGACCGGCGTACGGGCACTCGGCATGGTCGAACGGGATGCCGGAGAGCGTGGCGTAGACGAACACCTCGCGCTCGGGAACCTGGGCGAGGGGCGCGATCCGAGGGATGAGCCCGGGCTGCCGGGTTCGGTGCGGGGACATTCGGGCGAGCCGTCCCATGTCTCCGTGGGCCACGTTCATCAACACGGTCTGAGCGAGATCGTCAAGGTTGAACCCCAGGATCAGCGCCGATGCCCCGATCTCGCGGGACGCGGAGTTGAGCAGCCGCCGACGCCAGACCCCGCAGAACGAGCACGGCGGGGTGCCGGGGAGTTCCCGTGCGGTACGTTCCGTGGTCGTGCCGATCTGCTCGGCGGCCCGAACGACCCGATGCTCGACGTCGAGCGTGCGCGTCAGTTCCGTCGCGGCGCGCAGCGTGCCCGGCCGATAGGAGGGGATTCCCTCATCGACACTGATCGCCACGAGTCGCACGGTGCGGCTCGACCGAAAGTACCGGTGCGCGAGCGAGAGCGTGACCGCCGAGTCCTTCCCCCCCGAGAGCGCGACGGCGACCGTCCCCTCTCGGATCCGGGGGAGCTGGAGTCGCAGCTCCCGACGAAACCGGTCCTCGACGGACGCGCGCAGGTGCGCCCCGCACAGATGCATCCCGCGGTACGGCTGGTCGATCACCGCGGGCGCGGTACACGCCGAGCAACGCACGGCCCCGGGGACGGTCCCGGCCTATTTGAGGCCGAAGCGACCGGGGAGCCTTCCACTGCGTCCATACGATTATTAGGCGAAGGCCGGCCAGCGACCGTCCATGGCGTCGTCGGCGCCGGAGTCTCAATCGCCCACGGTCGCCCGCCGCGCCCGGTGGCCGGCCGGCGCGGGCGGGGTCGCAGCGCAAGGTACCGGATTCAGCGTCACCGACCTCGTGGATCGTTTTCAGCGGATGCTCCAGGCGCAGGAGCGCAGCCCCTGCACGGTGAAGCAGTACGGCCACATCGCCCGCACGTTCCTCGCCTACACACAGAAGCCTCTCGAGGCCGTGACGATGCAGGACCTCGAGGCGTTCCGGGAGTACCTCGTGCTCCACCGGCGCTACTCGAAGAACTCCCTGTACACGACGATCCGCGGGCTGGCCTGCCTGTTCCGCAGCTTCGGGCTCGAGACCGCCGATGGCCTGCAGCCGCCCCGACGCCCCGAGCGGCTCCCGCGGTACCTCACCGAGGAGGAGATGCATCGGCTGTTCGACGCCGTGAAGGAGTCCCCCCGCGACAGCGCGATCGTCCACGTGCTCGCCTTCGGCGGTCTGCGGGTCGGGGAGCTGTGCCACCTCAAGGTCGAGGACCTCGAGTTCGAGCGCAACGTGCTGCACGTACGTTCGGGGAAGGGCGACAAGGATCGCGAAGTGGTGCTCGAGGAACGTTCGCGCGCCGCGATCGACCGCTACCTCGCCGACCGCACGGTCTCGGGAACGTCCTCCCCCCGGCTGTTCCCCGTCGGACCGGTGACGGTCGAGCGGATCGTGCGACGCTCGGCCCAGGCGGCCGGGATCCCGCGCCGGGTGACACCGCACGTCCTTCGGCACACGCTCGCGACCGCGCTCCTATCTCGGGGATGCGACATCCGCTACATCCAGAAGCTGCTCGGCCACGCGTCCGTAGCGACCACCCAGATCTACACGCACGTCGATACGCAGGCGCTCCGCGAAGCGTACCAGCGCGCGAAGCCGCAGTATTAATCCACCCGCGCTCCCCGGTCTCGGGGCGATGTCCGACCGGGCAGAGGTCGCGATCCTCGGCGCCGGGATCGCAGGGGCGGCGCTCGCCCACCATCTCACGACCCGGTCGATCGGGTCGGTGCTCGTCTACGATCCCCATACCCCGTCCGCCGGTGCCACCGGCCGCGCGGCCGGTATCGTGACCGAACAGCTGTGGGACCGGTGGGATTTCGAGGTCGTCCGCGAGTCGCGCGCGCAGTACGACGAGATCGCGGCGCGTCACGACCGGTCCGCCTACCGGGTCAACGGTTTCCTGCGGTGGACCTATTCGGCCGAGGTCGCCGAGGCGCTCGGTGCGGCGGGTCGGAGGTTGCGCGAGTGGGGGGCGGATGTGCGAACCCTGTCCGCCGATGAGGTGGCGCAGCATCTTCCCTGGGTTCGAACCGGCCCGATCCAGGGCGCCTCCTTCGATCCGACGGACGGTGTCATCACTCCCAGCACCCTGACGGAGCAGTACCTGGCGACGGCCCGTTCGGCCGGCGCGGAGCTCCTCTTCGGCGAGCCGTTCCGCAGCCTTCGCCGCGACGGGTCGGGCTGGATGCTCTCCGTCGCCGGCCGCGAGGTACGCGCCCGACGCGTCGTGGTGGCGGCCGGTGCATGGTCGAAGCGGATCTTCGCGGAGGCGAAGGCGCCCCTCCCGCTCGCACCGTATCGCACGCAGGCCGCGTTGCTGCGTCCGGCCGGCCCACCCGCATCCGACTTCCCCTCCGCCCACGACCTGGACCTCGATGTCTACGTCCGCCCGGAGGTCAACGGGCGGATCCTCGCCGGGGACGGCACCCAGCTCGTGGAGGTCGACCCGGAGACGGCGCCGTTGAGCGGGGACGACAGCTTCGTGACCCATCTCGCGGAAACGTTCTCCGACCGCTTTCCCGGATGGGCCGACGCCGGGCTCGTGCGCGCGTGGGCCGGGGTCTGCGTCTCCACGCCCGATCGCCGCCCGCTGATCGGTCCGGTCCCGGGGGCGGAGGGCCTGTATGCGCTCTGCGGGTTCAACGGGTTCGGAGTGATGCGGGCCGGTGGGGCCGCGCAACGTCTGGCCGAAGCGATCGTGGCCGGCGAGGGGTCCGCGGCGAGCGAACGGATCGCCTCCGTGGACCCGGGCCGGTTCGGTGCGGCGCCTCCCGCGTTCGCGCCCCGACCCGGCTTCACCCTGGAAGGGGGACTGAACCCCCGATTTTGATCGATGCGGGTCAGCCCGGCGGGTCCGCGTCCCGGAGCCGGGCGAGCTTTTCGAGGAACTCGACCCCTTCCCCCGTCGTCATCGGCTTACCGTCCTCGCGCGTGAGCGGCAATCCCGCCGAGGCGCAGGCCGCTTCCGGGGTCTGCCCCTCGAGGAGCGCCCGCACCGCGGCCCGCTCCCGGCGGGTCAGGAGGAGCCCCTGGATCTCGAACTCTTCGAACGCCTCGAACGCGACCGGCGCCACGCACCGCCCCAGGCGCGCCAGCTCGGCGGCATACAGTCGGATCTCCTCCTGGGCGTGCAGGTCGAGCCGGAGCGAGAGGAAGTGGAAGAGGTTCCAGAGGTTCGTCTTCCAGTACCACTGAGTGTAGTAGGAGACCGGCAGCACGAGGCGCGCGACCTCCCGGGCGACCCCCGCGTCCAGGGCCCGCGAATAGGCGACGTAGGCGTCGCGGGAGATCCGGTCGAGGTCGTCCCGGAATTGGGTCACGATCTCCGGCGGGAGCGGCTCCCCGCGTCCCTGGCGATTCCGGGTCGATTGCCGACGGATCGCCTCCGGGGGAAGCAGCTCGTACTCGTCGGGAACGATGGAGTACCGGGCGCTCGCTTCGTTGAACGACCCCGTGCGATGCCGAATGAACTGCCGGGCGACGAAGATGGGGAGGCGGACGAGAAACTTCAGCTCGACCATCTCGAACGGCGTCGTATGGCGGTGGCGCATCAGATACCGGATCAACCCGCGGTCGTCGCGGACGGTCTTGGTGCCTCGCCCGTAGGAGACCCGAGCGGCCTGGACGATCGCCGCATCGTCCCCCATGTAGTCGACCAGGGCGACGAACCCGTGCGAGAGGATCGGGTGTCGCACGCCGATCTCCCCGTCGGCCGCCGCGACGGTGGGGCGGATCATCGGGGCTTCGACGTCGCCCACGGCGCCCCGACCCGGTCGGAGCCATAAAGCGCTCCCCGCGGGGGTCCGCGGCGGGAAAGCGTATAGACGGCCGCCCGGTCGCACGGAGGGGTCGCGCATGTCCCGTGTTTTCATCGGCATCGCCTGGCCGTACGCCAACGGCCCGTTCCACATCGGGCAGCTTGCCGGGGCGTTCCTCCCGGGGGAGATCTTCGCGCGCTACCATCGGTTGCGCGGCCACGAGGTGCTCATGGTGTCGGGCTCCGACATGCACGGGACCCCGACGCTCGTGACCGCCGAGGCCGAGGGCGTGCCTCCGGAGGTGATCGCGGAGCGGTACCACGCGGTGAACCGCCGGTCCTTCGAACGGCTCGGATTCACCTTCGACGTCTACACCTCGACCCGGACGCCGCTCCACGAAAAGACGGTCCAGGAGACGTTCCTCGCGCTGCTCGAGCACGGGTTCGTAGAGCGTCGCACGGAGGACGGAGCGTACTGCCCGAAGCACGCGCGCTTCCTCCCCGACCGGTACCTCCGCGGGACCTGTCCCCACTGCGGGTTCGAGAGCGCCCGGGGCGACGAGTGCGATCGGTGCGGTCGTCCGCTCGAGCCGAAACAGCTCGGCCAGCCTCGCTGCTCCCTCTGCGGCACCCCCGCCGAGTTCCGGCCCTCCGAACACTTCTATCTCGAGCTCGACCGGCTGCAGACGCGTCTCGCGGAGTACGTCGCGGCCCAGACCCATTGGCGGGGACCGACCCGTCACGTCACGGAGAACTTCCTCGCCGAGGGATTGCACCCGACCCCCATCACGCGCGATCTCGAGTGGGGGGTCCGGATTCCGCTCGACGGCTACCCCACGAAACGGTTCTACGTCTGGTTCGAAGCGGTGCTCGGCTACCTCTCCGCGTCGAAGGAGTGGGCGATCCGCGCCGGACGCCCCGAGGCGTGGCACCGCTTCTGGGACGAGCGCGAGTCGGTCCGCTCCTACTACTTCATCGCGAAGGACAACCGATTCTTCCACACGATCATCCTGCCCGCGATCCTGCTCGGCACCACCGGGCTCCGAGTACCCTACGATGTGCCGGCGAACGAGTGGCTCCTCGTCGGAGGGGGCAAGGTCTCCAAGTCCCGGACGAGCGACGCCCAGGCGTTCTTGCCGGCGCTCCTCGAGAAGTACCCTCCGGACGTGATCCGGTTCTACGCGGCCCTCCTGGCCCCGCAGAACCGGGATACTGAACTCGCCTGGGGGGAGTTCGACCAGCTCTGGCAGGATTGGCTGGCGAATCAGTACGGGAATCTCGTGCAACGAACGCTGGTGCTCACGCGCGAACGGTACAACGGACGGATCCCGGCACCGCCTGCCGGATGGACCCCGGACGACCCTACGGGGGTCGGCGAACGGATCCGGGAGGCCCACCTTCGGATCGCCGCCGAATATGAGGCGGTCCACCTCAAAGAAGCGCTCGACCTCGCGCTCGCCGAGGTACGCGAAGCGAACCGTCGCTTCCACGAGTCGAAGCCGTGGGAGGCCGCCGAGCCCGAGCGCGCCCGGATCGTCTACGAAACGCTCTGGCGACTGAAGGCGATCGCGACGTGGCTCGGACCCGTCATCCCGTTCTCCACCGTGGAGGTGTTCCGGATGCTGGGGTACGCCGAGCCTCCGGCGGCGGGTGGGTGGGACCGGGCCCTCGAACCTCCGCCCCCCGGTCAATCGCTCGGCGAGATCCGCCCGCTGTTCCCGAAGCCGACGCCGGAGGCGCTCCCCGTCCCGGCCGCACCGCCGGCCCCCAGGGCGCCGTCCGTGACCCCCCTCGCCGCGCGGGCCGCGGTGGTGCGGAGCGTAGCGGTGCATCCGTCCGCCGACAAGCTGTACGTCCTCGAGGTCGATCTCGGCGAAGCGTCCCCGCGCACGGTCGTCGCGGGCCTTCGCCCGTCCTATCGTCCCGAGGAGCTCACCGGTCAGGCCGTGCTCCTGCTCGCGAACCTCGCGCCGCGGACGATTCGACGGATGACCTCGCAGGGAATGATCCTCGCCTCCGACGCAGGGGAGCGCTCCGTCCTCGTCGTGCCTCCTCCCGGAACCGTTCCGGGAACGTTCGTGGAGGGCGGGACCCGGGACGCGCGTACGATCTCCTACGAGGAGTTCGCGGCGATCCCGCTCCTGATCGGTCGGGTCACGGGGTCGTCTCCCTCGGGGGGGAGTCTCGTCGATCTCGGCGGTCGTACGGTCTCCGTCGCTGGAGACTGGCCCGCTGGCGAGTCCGTCGTCGTGCGGCTTGCCGATCCGGCGGCCGAACGAGGGGAGCTGTTGGGATTCGGGCCGGGGCGCGCCGTTCGTCCCCTCGCCGCGGTGCCGGCCGGTGCGAAGGTACGATGACCCCGGCGGTCCGACTCGACCTACACGTGCACAGTGAGCGATCGCCCGACTCGCGGCTCACGCTCGAGGCGATCGTGTCCGGGATCCGCGCCGCCGGACTCCAGGGATTCGCGCTCACCGACCATCATACCGTGGCCGGCCTCTCCGGACTGCGAGCGCTGGCGCAGCGCTATCCGGACCTCTGTCTGGTACCCGGGGTCGAAGTCTCCACGGCCGCGGGTCATCTCCTCGCGTACGGCGTCGAGGTCGCTCCGCCCGACCGTCGCCCCCTTGAGGAGACGATCGACTGGGTCCGCGCTCAGGGCGGGGAGTCGGTCCTCCCTCATCCGTTCCGATGGGCACACGGGGTGGGTCGGACCCGCGCCATGACCGCGAACGTGGCCGCCATCGAAACGATCAATGGTCAGAACTCGGGGTCGGCGAACCGCGCGGCCGAACGCCTGGCGCAGGACCGCCGGCTCGGCCGGACGGGAGGGAGCGACGCGCACATCGTGGAGGGCCTCGGACGGGCGTACACGATCCTCGAGGATGCACCCGCGTCGGTCGACGACCTGTTGGAGGCGATCCGCCGAAACCGTACGCGGGCGGACGGCCGGTCGCTCACGCTTTCCGGTCGGCTCCGCTGGAGCGTTCGAAACACCGGGCTCCGCGTGCGTCGCGGGTTTCGAGCCGTGTGAAATCGGTGCTCGGCGCGCGCACGAGTTCCCGAGAGTCGTCGACGGCTATCTGGAGCGCTTTAAACCCGGGTCGGTTCCGACCGCTCGCGCCGAGGTGGCAGAATGGTTAATGCGACAGACTGCAGATCTGTTTCCTGGGGGTTCGATTCCCTCCCTCGGCTCTGGTGCTCGAGGACGGACCGGCCCTAGAGCGGCCCCGACGGGTCGCCTGGGACGCCCCGCGCTCGGATGCGTCGTGGGGGAATTCGTTGTTCTTCGCGCCCCCTCATGCCCGGCCCAGGTAGGAGGTGATGAGTCCGTACGACTGCGGCCTTGCGGTGACGTCCACGAACCCACTCGCGCGAAGGAGCTCGATCATCGCCGAGCGTACCGGTAGGAATCCGAAGGACTCAACGAGGTACCGTGACGGACCGGCGCTCCCCACCAGTCTGCCGACGAGCGGGACCACCCGGTCGAAGTACGCCGCGGCCCGGCCGCGGACGATCGGGGACGGAGGCTGGGTGAGCTCGAGGACGAGCAGGTTACCGTTCGGCTCGAGGACCCGGTGCGCCTCGCGCAGTGCGTCCGACAGCCGGGTGAGGTTGCGGGCAACGAAGGCAGAGATGACCGCGTCGAACGATCGGTCAGCGAACGGAAGGGTCAGGGCGCCGCCCGGCCGAACTCGATCCGTTTCCCCACTGCGGATTTCGACCGTCGGCGATCGGCTTCGACGAGCATCGCGGGACTGAAGTCGACACCGGCCACGCGAGCGGTAGGGAACCCGCGTGCGGCGAGTAGAGTGAAATCTCCGGTGCCGCACCCCACATCGAGCAGTCGGCGCACCGGTCGGCCTCGCCAGAAGCGATCGAGGGCCTCCAGCGCCTGGGGACGCCACAGGTAGTCGAATCCCAACGAAACGACGCGGTTGAACCCGTCATATCGGCGGGCGAGATGGGTGAACATCGTCCGGACCTCCCGCTCGAAGTCGAGTCCGGACCGGTCCGGGTGCGGAGATCCATCGGACTCGGATCGATCGGGGATCGCTCCGCTTAGCGCCCGACCCCGGCAGCCCGTAGTTTCGGGGCGGGCAGACAGTCGAGACAGCTCCATTGCCCGGAGTTCGGGCCGCGGTCGATTCTGTTTGACGTATCCTTTAACGCTTCCGAAGCCTCCCCGATGGTCCGAGGGATAGACGACCATGGCATTTGTGGACGACCTCGGGTTGACCGTCGCGCTGATTCTCGCCGGGGGGGCCTTGCTCGCGTGGACCTCGATCCGGGCGTTCTTGGCAATGTTCCGGAACGACCCTGCGCAGGTTCGATCGATACTCAAAGCCTCCGCGATCCCGGTGGGATTCGTAGGCGCGATTGCGGCTTCCATCGGACTATTCACCGAATTTACTTGGCCGTACCCTGCCTCCTTCGGTCTCGCATCCTACAACATCTTCTTCGGAGATGTCACGATGCTTTTCGCGATGGTCATGCTCGTGTACGCCGCCGTGGCGTACCTCGGGCTCAAGCTGGAATACGCCGGATTCTTCGGCTTCATTGCGGGGATTGTAACGGCCTGGTACGGGTACTGGGGATATACGACCCTCATCAAGCCGGGGGTGCTGGGACTGACCAAGGACCCCTTGGAGACGTTCCTCCTGTACCTCGCGTTCGCGGCCGCGGGCGTGTTCTCGCTGCCCGCGGCGATGGTCGTCGACTGGTTCCTGGAGCACCCGGGGCCTACGTGGACGCCGGTCACGATGAGCATGCGGCCCGCCCCGCCTCCGGCATCCGGGTCCTCGTCCGCTGCTACCTTCCGGCTCCCCGCCTACGTGTACGCTCTGAGCATTTGGTTCCCCATCTTCGTGACGTTGGCGATGATCGCGGCCTGGTTCTACATCGGAGATATCCTGCCCGGGCATCTTACTAGTGCGCCCTAACAGCGCGGAGGAACGTATCGCCGGCCCGGCGGGCGCACCGCCGGGCATTCCCTGGGCGGAACGCGTGCATCCCCCCTTTCCCTCCTACCTCTTGAGGGGCTGAAAAGGCGCGGAGTGGGGGCGCAAGCTTGCGGAGTCCGCCCCGAGCGTCCGCGCACCGCCCCGTCCGTGAACCGCTGGGGGGAAGCTCGGCGCGATCGATCCTAACGCCCGGCTCGCCGGGCCACCGTATCCGTTCTGTGGTGATAACTAATAATTAGGGTATGGCGTAAATACGTCCGAGGGGTGCCGAATCTGATGGAAGCCCTGCAACGGCTCAGCCGGCGGCAGGTGGATGCCTTACTGATCGTGCGGCGGCTCGAGTCTCCCGATCACGGGGCCTCGCTCGGCGGCATCGCCGCCGCGCTCAAGGTCCGTCCTCCCTCGGCGCTCGGCCATCTCACCCCGCTCGAAGTATTGGGGCTTATCTCTCGCTACCGAGGCAAGAGTCGCCTGACCGAGAAGGGTCACGGGACGCTCGAGGAGTACCGGCGGCATCACCGGGTCGCCGAGACCCTTTTTGGAAGTCTCGGCCTCGCTCCGGCGGAGACCTGTGCCGCGGCACGGGAGATCGATCTCGCGATCTCCCATCGCACTGTCGAAGAGCTCTGTCGCGCTCAGCGACACCCGTCGGCCTGCCCGCACGGCGAGCCAATCGCCCCTTGCCACACCCCGGATCGTGGAAATTGAGCCGGGGTCACCCAGAGAATCCCCTGGATATATGCAGAAGAATACGAGGAACTTGATCGCGGTGGCCGTAGTCGCTGCGTTGGTTGGATCGGGGGCTTACGTCGGTTACGTGCTGAGCAACCCGAACAAATGCACCGGCATCTCTACGCCGTCGAGTACCGCCGTGACGCCCCCACGGCCCCTCGTCGCCGTTCCGACGAATCCTCTGGCCCCGCCCCCACCCCTCGCGCCGCAGGCTCGCCCTGACCCCCCGGCCCCGGGGACCGGCTCGGCCGCTCTCGTGATCCAGGTCGTCGCTGCGGAGAACTTCTGGGGCAGCTTGGTTTCCCAGATCGGCGGAACCCACGTCAACGTCACGAGCATCATCACCGATCCGAACACCGACCCGCACGAATACCAGTCGAACGATTCCGACGCGAAGGCGATCAAGAATGCACAGTACATCATCGTCAACAACGTCGGCTACGACGACTGGGCGACGACGCTCATCGCCGCCGACGGCGTCACGGGCCAAACAATACTGAACATCGGGGACAGCCTGGGCGTCAAGGTCTCCGGCGGGATCGTGTCGGGGAACCCGCACATGTGGTACAACCCGACGTACGTCAACCAGACGATCGCCTGGATGCTTAGCAATCTCACTTCTATCGCACCGTCCTTGACCGGGTACTTTACGGACGAGTACAGCAATCTGACCGCTTCGCTGTCTACGATCTACGCCGAAGTCGGGCACATCCGGCACCATTTCGGCGGCGCGGTCGTCGCGTCGACCGAGAGCATCTTCGTGTACCTGGCCAACGCGACCGATCTCAACCTCGTGTCGCCGCCTGCGTTCATGGAGGCGGTCGCCGAGGGGAACGATCCTCCCGACCAGAGCCAGGTGACGTTCCAGTGCCAGCTCGAGAGCGGGAACGTCCAGGTCCTGGTGTTCAACGCCCAGACGGTGACCCCGATCACGACAAATATGAAAGTGATCGCCCAGGACCACAACGTCAGCGTGATGAGCGTCACGGAAACGATCGTTCCGTCAACCTCCACGTTCCAGGAATGGATGGGCGGGGAACTGGACTCATTGTATGTGGCTCTGGACGCGAAGCACCTGGGCAGCTAGCGCCCGAGCGATTACGAGTTCCACCGGGGTTCGGGGTCGTGGATTCCGTGCAGGCCGAAATCGCGCACGCGGACCATCTGGAGGTCGGCTATCGGGGCCGCACCATCTGGAGCGACGCCAACTTCACCGTTCGCGCCGGGGAGTTCGTCGCGGTCATCGGTCCGAACGGCGCAGGGAAGACCACACTGTTCCGCCTGCTGCTGGGGCTTCTCCGCCCGACCTTCGGGGGTCTTTCGGTCTTCGGGGAACCCCCCCGCCGGGGGAACCCCCGCATCGGGTACGTTCCCCAGAGTCACGTCGTGGACAAAGAAACCAACGTGGAGGCGGTTCAGCTCGTCCGTCTCGGGTTCTCGGGCAACTGGTGGTACCCGAACATCACGCCGGGCGGGATTCGGGCGGAGCGCGAAGCGACCGAAGAGGCGCTCCGGGCCGTCGGCGCAACCCAGATCGCGGAGAAGCCCCTCGGGGCGATGTCGGGTGGCGAGCTCCAGCGGATCTTCCTCGCCGAGGCGCTCGTCGGTCGGCCGGAGCTACTGCTCCTCGACGAGCCGCTTGCGAGCTTGGACCTTCGCCGGGCCCGGGAGCTGGTCGACCTGATCAACGGGCTCGTCCGGACCCGCAATGTCGCGACGTTGCTCGTCGCCCACGACATCAATCCGCTCATCCGCTATCTTGACAAAGTGGTCTACATCGCGAACGGCCGGGTCGCCACGGGCCCTCCCTCTGAGGTGCTGACGACGGAGAGTCTTTCGGCGCTCTACGGCGTCCGGGTGGAAGTACTCCGGGACTCGCGGGGAAATCTCGTGATCGTCGGGGGGGAAGACTCCCACAAGGACCCGGCTTCATGACGAAGGACGCCTGGGTCTGGTGGAGTTGGAATCTCGTCGGCGACCTGCGGGTGATGCTCCAATACGAGTTCATCCGCAACGCGTTCGTCGCGGGGACGATCATCGCGATACTGGCGGGCATCGTCAGCTACCTCGTCGTGCTGCGCCGTTCGTCGTTCGCGGCCCACGCGCTCGGTCACGTGGGTTTCTCCGGGGCGGCGGGCGCGGTCCTCTTCGCCGTCGCTCCGATCTACGGTCTGCTCCTGTTCACGACCGTCTCGGGTACAGGGATCGCCCTCCTGGGCCAGAAGGCGTCGCACCGGGATGTGGAGATCGGGACTGTCCTCGCCTTCATGCTCGGATTGGGCCTCCTATTCCTCGCTTTCTACAACGGGTTCGCCACCGAGGCGTACTCGATCCTGTTCGGTGAGATCGTCGGGATCAGTACCGCCCAAGTGTGGTTCACGTTCTGGACGACGGTCATCGTTCTCGGGGCCCTGGCGGTGGTCTACCGCCAGTTGCTGTTCGCCTCCCTCGACGAGGAAGTCGCCGAGGCGAAGGGCATGCACACGCTCGCGCTCGGCGTCATCTTCATGCTCGCGCTGGCGGTCGCGGTTTCGATCGCCGTCACGATTATCGGCGTTCTCCTGATCTTCGCCCTGACCGTAACCCCGGCTGCGATCGCCATCCGGCTCGCGAAACGCCCCCTGTACGCGGTGCTGATCTCCGTGGGAGTGGCCCTGTTCGCGACATGGGCCGGGATCTTCATCGCGTTCTACGAGATCGAACCGACCAGTTTCTTCATCGTCACGATCGTGTTCGTCATCTACGTCGTCGTGCGCGTGCACTCCTACCTCGTCAGCCGGGGCCCGCTGTTCGCCTCGCAGAGCTCGCGCACGTCCGCGGCGAAGCCGCCGCTAGAGTTGGCGACGCCCTCCCCCGCCCCCCCGACGTCGTCCGAGACCGCCCGCGCCGCGACCCCCGAGCCTGAGTCGGCATAGCGAAAGACCGGGACGGTCGGGCCACCCCGTTCCCACGGAGCCAAATACTCCGAGCGTCCACCGGGCCCCGCGTCATGATAGGAAGCCATCGGAACCGGGACGCACGCTCCACCGCGCGCGGCAGGTACGGGAGGGGGAGATGATCCCGACCCCGCACGGAGGACGGCTGATCCATCGGCTCGCGGACGACGCGGAGCGAGACAAGCGCGACGCGGAGCTCCGGGACCTTCCGAAATTCATCCCCTTCATCGACCAGCTGTACGACGCGGACAAGATCGGGATCGGCGCGTACAGTCCGCTCGAGGGGTTCCAGGGCTCCGAAGCGGTCGAGGCCGTCGTCGCCCGGGGGCGACTCCCGGACGGGCTTCCGTGGACGATCCCCATCTTCCTGCCCGCGCCTGTCGGCCCGGCGAGAGCCGAGCTCAAGGACGTCGGTCCGGGCGACGAGATTGCAATGCTCAACTCCCGAGGGACCGCGATCGCACTCCTGAAGGTCGAGGAGGAGTTTCCGCTCGACCGAGGGGCGATCGCGCAGGGAGTCTACGGGACGAAGGACCCCGCGCACCCGAACGTCGCAGACCTCCTGGCCGCCGGCGACACCGCCTGGGCGGGTCCCATCACGCTCCTGCGACGACTCCAGATCGACGGCCCGGCCGCCGACCCGACCCCCGCCGACACGCGAGCCGATTTCGCGCGGCGCGGTTGGAAGACCGTGGCGGCGTACCAGTGCCGCAACCCGCCCCACACGGCGCACGAGTACATTCAGCGCCTCACGCTCGAGCGGGAGGACGTCGACGCCCTATTCGTCCACCCGGTCGTCGGTCGTCTGAAGAAGGGCGATTACCGGCCCGAGGTGATCCTGGAAGCGTACGAAGCGCTCGTCCGCAACTACTATCCAGCCTCTCGCGTCGTCGTCCAACCCCTCGGGATCACGATGCGTTACGGCGGTCCGAAGGCCGCCCTCTTCCTCGCGATCATCCGCAAGAATTTCGGCTGCGGGGTCTACATCGTCGGCCGCGACCAGGCAGGGGTCGGAAAGTACTACGATCCGTACGCCTGCCACCGGATCTTCGATCAGTACGACCTCGGGATCCTCCCGCTGCGGTACGAGGAGTCGTTCTTCTGCCGCCGGTGCGGCTGGATGGCAAGCGAAAAGGTCTGTCCGCACGACCTCTCCAACCGGGTGCAGACCAGCCAAACGCGGATTCGGGAAGCGCTCGCGACCGGCGCCGATCTTCCCGGCGACATCCTGCGGCCGGAGGTCGCGGCCGTGCTGCGACGACCGGATATCATCCTGACGGAGTAGGCATCGGAGCGAACGATGACGAGAGGACCCCTCGGGTTTTGCATTTGGTTGACCGGCCTGCCGAGCGCGGGAAAGACCACGATCGGGAAGGTGCTCGTGGAACGGCTCGCCGCCCGCGGGTGGTACGCGGAGCTCTTGGACGGGGACGAGATCCGTCGGGGCCTGAGCGCGGACCTGGGGTTCGATCGGGCGTCGCGGGAGGCTCACGCCGGGCGCGTCTCGTTCGTCGCGAAATTGTTGGCGCGGAACGGCGCCATCCCGATCGTCGCGCTGATCTCCCCCTACCGCTCCTCCCGAGCGAAGGCGCGCACGGAGATCGGACGGTTCGTGGAGGTGTATGTCAACACTCCGCTCGCGGTCTGCGAGGAACGGGATGTAAAGGGCCTGTACAAGAAAGCCCGCGCCGGCGAGATCAAGGAGATGACCGGCGTCGACGACCCGTACGAGGCGCCCGAGCACCCCGAGATCGTGGTCGATGCGATGTGCGGCTCGCCGGGGGACTCTGCGGACTTTCTACTCAAGGAGCTCGAGCGACTGGGGTGGCTCCCGGCGACCGGCTCCCGATAACCGCCCCAGGGCGCTCCGGAGTCGCCGGACGGAATCGGGGATCTCGGGGCCGCATCGCGCCCGGGAGATGAAATGCCGTCTCGGCTTGCTCTCTGCGGGGATGATAAGGATCGATGAAGCCGTTCGAGCCCGATGAATGGGCCGATCTTCAACGGCGGATCCCGATCGCGTGCGTCGATGTGCTGCCGTTCCGATGGGATCATCGGCCGCGCCCGGCGCGACTCGACATCGGCCTGATCGAACGGTGGTACCCTGAATCCGGGTGGCCGAACGCCCGCCGCGTTTGGTGCGTGCTCGGCGGTCGTCAGCAGATGGACGAAACGATCCCGGAGTCGATCCGTTCCCAGATCTCGAAGACCCTCGGCGTCGCCCCCGCGGGCGCGGTCCCCGAGGAGCCGCTCACGGTGGTCGAATACCTACCCGAACCCCGACGGGCCGGGGATCCGGACGACCCGCGACGGCACGCGATCGGGCTCTTGTTCGCCGTAGAGCTGCCCCGGGAGATCCCTCGCCCCTTGCCCACCGGCGGCGACGCGATCGATTTCCGCTGGTTCGAGCGGGGCGACCTCCCCGCTAAGACCGAGATCGGGTTCGGCCTCTCGGAGACCCTGCACCGCTGCGTGGAGCGGCTTCGGGCGCGCGGGGCGGTCGACGTGCGGGGCGAGGTCCGGGCGGAGAACGGGCCGGAGGGGAGAGCATGAGCGCCGGGGTCGGTTTGGGAATGAAGGCGGTGGTGCTCACCGGGGGCCTCGGCACTCGGCTCCGGCCGATCACCTACGGAATACCGAAGCAGTTGATCCCGATCGCCGGAAAACCGGTCCTGTACCACACCCTCGACCTTCTGCCGGACGGAGTGGAGGAGATCGTGCTCGCCGCCGGATACAAGGGAGCGATGATCGAGCAGTACCTCCGAGAGCACCCATACCGTCTGCCGACGCGCGTGGTCATCGAGGACGAACGCCACTTGCTCGGAACCGGCGGCGGCTTGAAGAACGCCGGTCGGGCGCTCACCGACCCGTTCCTGTTTCTCTACGCCGACACCATCGCGTCCGTGCCTCTCGAGGGGCTCCTGGATCGTCACCGTTCGGCGGGCGGGGTCGGCGTCATGGCGCTCTACGAGGTCGACGACACCCGCCCGTACGGCGTCGCGGCGCTCGGACCCGAGGACCGGATCACGTCGTTCGTGGAAAAGCCGCCGCCGGCCGAGGCGCCGTCGCACTGGATCAACGCCGGGTTTGCCGTGTGGGGGCGCGAGGTGCTCGACCGGATTCCCCCGGGCCGAGAGGTGAGCTTTGAGCGCGAGATCCTCCCCCCTCTGCTCGATCGAGGGGTCTACGGATTCCGGTTCTCGGGATACTTCGTGGACGCCGGCACGCTCTCCGGCGTGCTGAACGCACAGCGGGCGCTGTTCGACGCGGGCCGCGGCGGCCTCGGCCGTCTACCAGAGGATACCTCGGGCGAAGGACCGGTCGCGGTCATGGAAGGAGCGATCGCCCGCGGCGCCACCCTCGGTCGCTACGTCACCCTCGGGCGGAATGCGCATCTCCATCCCGGCGCGCACGTCGAGAATTCGGTACTGATGGATGGCGTGGTCGTCGAGCGGGGAGCGCGCGTGAGCGGTTCGGTCCTCGGCCCCGGCGTCCGGGTCGGCGCCGAGGCCCGGGTCGAGAACGTCGTCCTCGCGGTCGAGACAGCCCCGCGGTCCGGCTAGAACGCGGGACCCGTGACAACGACCTTCAGTGCCTCGTCGGGCCGACCCGCCAGCCGGAACGCGTCCGCGAGATGCGCGAGCGGGACCCGATGGGAGACGAGGTCCGCGACCGCGAGCGAGCCGTCGACCATCGCGGCGTGCACGCGCGCGATCGCGGGTTCGGTCGTCGCGTAGGACGGGACGACGCGGATCCCCCGAAGATACAGCTGCTGGAGATCGACGTCCAATCGGCTCCCCGCCTCGGGAAGTCCGAACAGGTTGACCGTCCCTCCCCGCCGGACGAGGTCGACGGCGAAGGCGGCGACCGACGGATGTCCCGTGGCCACGACGGCGAGATCGACCCCCCGACCTCCGGTCGCGTTCTCGACCGCCGCGCGAACGGCCTCCGAGGACCTCGGGTCCACGACGGCATCGATCCCGCCGCGCCGCGCCGCATCCCGTCGGAGCGCCGAGATCTCGGTTCCCCCGACCCAAGCGGCCCCCCGCGTACGGGCCAGGCGGGCGTAGAGCAGACCGACCGGCCCGAGCCCCATCACGAGAACGGAGGCGCCTTCGGGGAGTCCGACCCGGTCGAGCGCGGTGAGCGCGCAGGCGGCCGGCTCGATCAACGCGCCGGTCGACCAGTCGACCCGATCGTCGAGGCGCAGGACGGCGCCCCGGCGGACGTTCTCGGCCGGGACCCGGAACATATCGGCGAACCCGCCGGGGTCGATGTTCGTCCGGGAGTACGTCGGGCAGAAGGTGGGATCTCCCCGGACGCAGACCTCGCACGTTCCGCACGGAACGTGGTGGTGGACGAACACTCGGTCCCCCTCCGAGAGCCGTTCCACGCCGTCGCCCACCCCAGCGATCCGTCCCACCGGCTCGTGGCCGAGGATCCCGGCGGACCGGTAGTTTCCCCGGAGCTTCTCGAGGTCGGTCCCGCAGACCCCGCACGCGGCGAGGCGTACGGTGACCTCCCCCGCGCCCGGGGTCGGTTCCGGCCGCTCTTCGAGCGAGACGGTGCCGGGGTCCCCGAGCCGGCCGTACTTCATGGACGGGCGCGCGCGGCCCGAATCGAGGCGTCCAGGATCTCGATCGCCTCGTCGATCTCCTCGCGGCGGATGATCAGCGGCGGGATGTAGCGTATCGAGGAACGGCCGCACGGGAGGAGGATCAGGCCGCGCTTGCACGCCTCGTCGAGGATCGCGTCCCGGAGCGCGATCGCGGGCTCCTTCGTGATGCGGTCGCGGACGAACTCGGTCGCGGTCATGAGGCCGATGCCGCGCACGTCCCCGATCTCCTCGTAGCGGGACATGAGCTCCCGCAACCGGCCGAGGAGGTACGTCCCCTGGACGCGGGCGTTCTCGAGGAGGTGCTCCTTCTCGATCACGTCGAGCGTGGCGAGGGAGACGGCGGTCGCGGCGAGGTTGCCGCCGAACGTGTTGGAGTGCGCTCCCTGGACGGGGAAATCCATCTCGGCCGGGAACGACACTGCGCCCATCGGAAGGCCTCCGCCGAGCGCCTTCGCCATGGTGACGATCGGGGGGACGACCCCGTGATGCTGTACGGCGAACCACTCGCCCGTCCGACCGATGCCGGACTGCACCTCGTCGTCAATGAGGACGATCCCGTGCTCGTCGAGGATCGACTTGAGCGTCGAGTGCCAGCGCGGCGGCGGCACGATGTATCCGCCCTCCCCCATGACGGGCTCCGCGATGAACGCCGCGACGTCGTCGGGCGGGATGGACGTCTGGAAGTACAGCTCCTTGAGGATCTTGGCACAGTACAGGTCGCAGCTCGGGTACTCGAGCTTGTACGGGCACCGGTAGCAGTTCGGGGCGGGGATGTGGTGACCCCCTCCGACGAACGGCGCGTACCGGCCGCGCTGGACCGGCTTCGAAGCCGTGAGGGAGAGCGCCCCCATCGTCCGGCCATGGAACGCCCCCAGCAGGCCGATCACGATCGGTCGCTGGCGCTGCCACCGGACGAGCTTCAGGGCGGCCTCGGCGCTCTCCGTGCCGCTGTTGGTGAAGAAGATCTTCTTCTCGAACGATCCCGGGGTGATCTTCGTCAGGCGCTCGGCGAGGACGGTCTGGTTCTCGTAGTAAAAGTCGGTGCCGGCGAAATGCGTGAGCCGGGTCGCCTGCTCCCGGAGCGCCCGCACGACCTCGGGATGTGAGTAGCCGACCGCCGCGACCCCGACACCCGAAGCGAAGTCGAGGAGGCGGTTCCCGTCGACGTCAGTGATCCAGACCCCATCCCCGGAGGCGGCGACGACGGGTGCGGTCTTCGTGCTCGTCATCAGGTAGCGGCGGTCCCGCTCGATGATCCGCCGGGCGTTCGGACCCGGGATGGGGACCCGGACGCTCACCCCATGGGCGGGCGGGGCGTGGCGCTCGGGAGAACTGTCGACCGGCGGCGGAGTACTGCGGCTCATCGTCGCACCGATCGGAGCAACGCCGCGGGGAGTAAATCCCTTCTTGCCCGGCGGACCGCGCCGGTGGGCGAGTCGAACCGCTCCTTTTTGAACCGCGAGCGCGGGTCGGCGCCCGGGATGACCGGGGCCCCGCCGGAGCACGATCCGACCGATCCGGAGCGAAAGGGCCTATTCGAGGTCGTTCCGGCCCCCGCGGTGCTCACGGAGCTCGCCCGCGGATTCCTGCTCGTGCGCGATTCCGATCCCGAACGGGCCTTGCGATTCGCCTCCACCTTCCTCCGAGAGCGTGCCGGGTCCCCCCGACCCGAGCGGGTCGAGGCGGTCCCGAAGATCACCCTGGCCCGGCTCTCGCTCGGGCGCTCGCCCCGCGGCGCGGTCGAACCGCCCGTGTCGGGACTCGGGCGGATCTGAGCCCTGGTGCGCCGGCCGGCCCGCGCACGGCCAGATACGCGGCCAGGTCGGCAGGAAACGTGCGCCGAGTGAGGCAGAGCCGAACCCCGGCGGGCTCACCAAAGAACGACCCGGGGCAGACGAGCACGGAGGCGCGCAGGAGGCGATCGACGAGCTCGGGAGCCCGCGGACCGATCCGGTCGAACCAGACGGGGGCCACGGGGGGCGTCGAGAGATCGAAGGCGCGCGCGAGGACGCGTCGGTGGGTCGACATCATCCGGCGAACCTCCTCATGGATCCGGGGGCGGTGCCGGAGCGCCGACAGCGCGCCGGCGACTGAGGTGGGGGGCAACTCGTCGGCGAACAGGCCCCAGAACCGCGCGAACGCCTTCTCGTCGGTCTCGGGAGCGATCACGAATCCGACGCGCAGGTCGTCCCCCGCGTAGAACTTGGTGAACGAACCGGTCGCCCAGAGCCGTTCCCGGGGGAGCGTCGCGAGCGAGCGGCGGTCCCCGAACTCACGGAACGTCTCGTCGACCAGCAGGTGGCGTGCCCCCGAGGCCCACTCGAACAGTCGGTCGGCGGACCACTCGTCGCCCTCGGGATTGCGCGGTTGGGAGAGCACGGCGAGGTCGCTCGGCCCGTCCTGCTCGCCGACCTCGAACCCCGCCATCCGCGGTCCGTCGACCAGCGGGGGATACTCGGGGAGCGCGATACGGCACGTGCCGACCCGGCGGCCGAGCGACCGCCCGATGTACAGCAGGACCCAGGCGTTCGACTCGGTCGCACCGTGCGTCAGGAACACGCGCTCCGGAGCGACTCCGATCGAGGCCGCCAGCTCGGTACGGAGTTCCTCCGCGTCGGTGGCCCGGTGCTCGGAGACGCTTAGGCTCGGACGGCGGATCGACCCGGCCATGCCGCTTCGAGCGAGGTCGTGGCGGTATCCGGTATGGGAATCGATCCAATCCGCCAGGGGGAACTTCACGGCCGAAGGGAACGGGGCGGGCGTATGGCGTATGCGGGGAACCCCCACCCGAAAGACGCGCGCCGGAGAGCCCACTCCCCGCCCGAAACCAATCGTTCAGGGCGGGTGCGAGGGTTCCAATGCGACCGAAGCCTCATCTCCCTCCTCTCCGAGCGCCCCCCATGTCGGCTTCCCGCGCGTCGGTGGAGGTGGGTCCGAACGGCCGGATCATCGCCCTCTCCGCCGCCTGGTTCTCGGATGGGGCTCGACGGCGTACCGAGGCCCGCCAATCGGCGCAGTGCGTCGAATGCGGCTCCTCCCTCCCCTCGCGGAGGACCCCCTATTGTTCCCGAAAGTGCCAGTGGCGGTTTCACGGGCACTACTTCTGGGACTCCGCCCGAAGCTACGTCATGCTGCGGGACCGGTACACTTGTCGGCTCTGCGGTCGGCGTCGTCGCGCCCGCGAGCTGGAGGTCGATCACATCATCGAGATCGCACGGGGAGGCGCGGCACTCGAATACTCGAACCTTCAGACCGTCTGCCGGCAGTGCCATCGAGAAAAAACCCGGGGTTTCCTGCGGTCGAGGGCGGCCACGACGGCGTTCCCGGCACCCTCTTCGGCCTGAACGGTCCGAGGGGCCGGCCCGGCCCCCGCGGTGCCCTTCCGGGGGGGTATATAGTGGGGTTTGGTCGTCCTGACGATGATGGGGGGTCTCCGCTCGCCGGCCCGCCTCGTAGCGGTGGTCGGTGTGCTCCTGTTGCTCCTGCTCCCCTCGGCGCTGGGGGGGCCCGGGAGCCCCGCGATCACGCACTCCTCCTCCGCGAGCGGCCCCCGGCTTCCCGCCGTCCGCGCCGTCACTGCGGGCGGCGCGGGTCCCGTCCCATCGAAGAGCGCCCCGTCGGCCCCGGGTGTCACCGCCTCGCCGCTCGTAGAGCGGGTCGAACGGCAGATCCAAGCCGGTGCGTTCGACGGGCGGAACGCATTCCTTCCGAGCCCGTTCGTCCATTCGGCGGACCCGGTGCAGGGCGCCGCGGTGACTCCGAACCCGCTGAGCTCCCCCGCCCCGATGGGAGTCGCGGACCTAGGGATCGGGCCGAGCGGGGCGCCGTACATCTACGACACCTCGAGCTTCGCCGGTACGGTGCAATTCACCTCCTACTCCGCCGAGAGCGCCGGATACGCTGAGTTTGCCGAGGCCCCCGACTGGACCACGATCCAGCTGAACGCGGTCGGGACGAACATCACCTATCCCGGCTCGGCGACCGGCACGTTCTGGTTCCAGAACGTCGTCCACTTCAACGGCTCCGAGCTCCAGTTCGAGGATAACATCTGGAACTTCTCCTCCCGCGGCGCATTCCTCCCGCCCCGTACGATCTTCTCGCACGGCGCGAACGGAACGATCCAGCTCGACGAATTCTACTACGACTACGGACCGTCGTTCCACGTGAGCGATCCGTTCTCGCTCACCCTTTCCATGCGCCTCGCCGCCATCTCGGGGCTCCCCACCGTCCAGTTCAACTACTCGCTCACGACCGGCGGGACGACCCACGTGGGCACGTACGACACGGTCTCGTTCGACGGCGTCGCGGTTCCCGTCCCCGTCTTCCAGGTGAACGGAGGGGCGTACAACCCGTTCGGCAGCGAGTACGATGCGGAGCTCGAGATCGGAGGGGACGGCGGAGGGACGAACGCCAACATCGTCTCGCTCGCCGGGAGTGCCACCCTGGACTCCTGGAACGCTTCGTCCCACCGATACGCGGCCGTCCCGTCCGCCTACGACCACGGGGTCGATAGCGGCGAGACGTCCACCGGGGTCGCGGCCTACTATCCTTCGAACCTGAGCGCAACGGAGTTTCTGAACCCGGGGCCCTCGATCCTGTACGGGCTTTGGAACACTTCGAGCGGGCCGGCCGGTCCCGAGGCGCTCCCCGGCTCCATCGGGATCGATCTCGACCTATCTCCGATCTATGCGTTCGCGTTCGTTACGACGTTCACCGATTCGATGGAGCCCCTCGCGAATGCGAACTTCAGCTACGCGCCGTCCGATAGCTCGGGGGTCGTCTCCACGCGACTTCCCCCGCCGCGAGCGGCCGATCCGTACGTCGTCCGCGCGTGGGCGGACGGGTTCCTGAACGGTTCGCTCACCGTCGGATCCAGCACGACGACCTCCCTCATGCTCACCTCCTCGCCGAGCACCTTCGACGCGCCCGTGTACCTCGACGGCGACGCGCAGGCCGCCGCGTTCGGCGCGGCCAAGCTGCCGGGGACCGGTTATGCCTCGACCGCCGGCACGCTCTGGATCAACGCGTCGACCGCGAACGTCGCGGCGCCGTTCCTGCGGGTGAACGGTTTCGACTATCCTACCTTCGTTCTGTTCGTCGCCGAGCGCCTCACGCTGGGGATCCACGTGGACGGATTCGTCCAGTCGCTCGCATCGTTCGTCTACAGCTCATCGTACTCGGGGATCGTCCTGCCCCCGGACGGCTGGACCCAGGGCTACTTTTTCTTCTCTGGTTCGGGGCGCTTCTCCGTCGCGAACACGACCCTGACGGGCAACAGCACGCTGTACTATCACCGGTCGATCTACTCCCCGGCGACGGTTGAGTTCTACGGAACGACGGACTCGAGTGCCGCCAACATCTTGGCTCTGCAGGACTCCTTCGGCGTCGCCGCCCTCGATTCGAAGGGGACGGTCCTGCGCGACATCAGTTCCGAAGAGGGGGCGAACGCGATCTCGATCGTCAACTCCACGGGAGTGACCGCGGTCGGCACGCTGACGAATGGGGTCGACTACGCGGGCGCGGCGTCGATCGGCATTCTCGATTACCGGTCGACCGACCTCACCGTGACCGGCCTCACCGCCCAGGAAGGGGCGTACGGCGTCGAGACCCAGGGGGGCTCGGGGATCACGGCGAGCGATGTCGCCGCGACGACCGTCGTCGCCGCTCGGCCCGCCTACGCCTTCCTCCTCAACGGAACGAACGACGTGACAGACCGAGGGCTCCTCCTCTCCTCCTCGGACGGAGTGCTCTCGAACAACTCCTCCGACCAGTCGTTCTCGAACATCTCGGCGACCCTTTCCCCCCTCACCGGTCTCTGGCAGAACGCCACCGATCTCCGGGTAGAGAACCTGACGTCGACAACGTTCTCGGTCGGGGTCGAGTTTCAGGATGACTCTGCGGTGACCGTGATCAACGCCACCGCGGTGGGCTCGTCGACGGCGATCGACGAGTTCGACTCCTCCTCCGCCGGGGTGTTCAACGGCGTCCACGCGATCAACGGTTCGATCGGACTGCAAGCCGAGCTGGCGACCGGCGTTACGGTCTCCAACGTGAGCGCGGAGAACGGGAGCGTCGGGGCGTACCTCCAGAACGCGACCGGGGTCAACGCGGTCGGCCTCACCGCCACCAACCTTTCCGACGGTCTGCTCTGGAACTTTGGGTCGACCGGCACGGTGAGCGCCGTGTCGGTCGGCAACGCGTCGCTGGGGGTCGAGGTGTCGAACGCCACCAACTTCACGATCCGCGATGTGAACGCCTCCGAGAGCGCGCTGGGCGACAACGCCTCGCACTACATCCTCAACCCGCTCACGTTCCAGACCGAGCCGAGCGCGGCGGTCGCCCTCTACGATTCGTCGCACGCGACGGTCGAGAACGTGACCGCCCACAACTACCCGTTCGCGGTCTGGGCGAACTACACGAACCTCTCGACGATCGAGCAGGTCCGGGCGTACTCCGGATACATCGGGATCGCCCTGAACACGACCACGGGGGACGAGATCGCGAGCGCGTTCTTGTACGGCAACGTGCTGGGAGCGAACCTCTCCAACACGTCGGGGACGCTCGTGACCGCGAGCACGTTCGAGGAGAGCAGCTCCTACGGGGTCCAGCTGCTCAACGGGAGCTTCGACCACATCGAAGGAAACAACTTCGTCGCCAACAACGGCGCCGACACGAAGGGCACGTTCTCCGCCACCCACGTGCAGGCGTCGGCGAACGGAACGAACATCTTCTTCAACGGAACCGGAGTCGGCAACTTCTGGTCGGACCGAGCGAGCGGAGCGTACGTGGTCCGCTCGGCCGCTCCCATCATCAAGGACACCGCGCCGGTGGCCCTGTTCATCCATCACTGGCTCGAGTTCGTCGCGGTCGGCCTCCCGGTCCTCACGCCGTGGGGGGTCTCGTTGCTCGGGATCGACTTCCCCGCGACGCAGCCCCTCCTGTACCTGCCGACCTGGAGCCTACCGGATACGTCCTACCTGTACACCGTGCTCCCGACCCCGGGGTTCGTCCCGACCCCGGCCTCCGGACGGGTTCCGTTGTTCCCGAATACGAACCTGACGATCACCATCGACTTCGCGACCCTCTACACCGTCTCCTTCGCCGAGACCGGCCTCCCCGCCTCCGTCAGCTGGTCGGTGACGCTCAACGGAGTGACGACCACGGGGAAGGGTTCCCCGATCGCCTTCAGCGAGCTTGACGGGAGCTACTCCTACGCGATCCTCCGCGTGAATGGGTGGACCGAAAAGAACGTCGCGCGCACCGGCACGGTGGTGGTCGCCGGCGCGGACGTGAACGAACGCAGCATCACCTGGACCGAGACGGTCTTCTCGGTCACGTTCTCCGAGACGGGGCTCTCCGGAAAGCCGAAGTGGACCGTGACCATGAACGGCACGCCGCTCTCGGGAACGTCCGCATCGATCGCGTTTTCCGTTCCGAACGGGACGTACGCTTTCGCGGTCACCAGCCCGAGCGGCTACAGCGCCGGTCCGGCGATCGGGCGCGTGGTCGTCGACAACTCCGACCCTACCGTCCTCGTCACTTTCAATGCGACCGCTCACCCGGCGGCGGCCTCGATCCCATGGCTCTACGTGGGTGTCGGGGTCGGCGCCCTCGTGGTCGTGATCGCGGTCGTCGCCCTGCTCCGGTCGCGCCGACGGGATGGGCCGCCGGGGTACACTCCCCCGGAGTTCTGATCGCGGAGCACCCCGACCGCGTGGCGCTACGCGGGGGTTGCCATCCGGGGGAGGCGCCCGGGCCGCGTAATATCCAGAGAGGAGCTCGGGTCCGCGGAATGTCCGCGAAACGAGTCGGGATCCTGGGGAGCGGGGTTGTGGCGCAGCAGTTGGGGCGCGGGTTGATCCGGCACGGCTACGAGGTCATGCTGGGCACGCGCGACCCCGAGAAGCTCGACGCCTGGAAGAAGGAGGTCGGGGCGCCGGCGCGCGTCGGCAGCTTCGCGCAGGCGGCCGAGTACGGGGAGTTCGTCATCCTCGCCACGAACGGCGGAGGCACCGAAACGGCGGTCGGGCTCGCCGGCGCTCCGAGCTTCGGAACGAAGCTCGTGATCGACGCGACCAACCCGCTCGATTTCTCGCACGGGATGCCGCCCGGGCTCCTCCTGGGCACGACCGATTCCCTCGGAGAGCGG
Organism: Thermoplasmata archaeon; assembly: GCA_049675585.1. GTDB lineage: Archaea > Thermoplasmatota > Thermoplasmata > Lutacidiplasmatales > UBA184 > Lutacidiplasma. Next base: position 18,602 of record JBAUAJ010000013.1, on the reverse strand, counting down.
GTCCAGCGAAAGATCCCCTCCGCGAAGGTCGTGAAGTGCTTCAACACGGTCGGCAACGCGAGGATGATCGACCCCAAGTTCTCCTCGGGCGCACCGCCGATGATGATCTGCGGCAACGACGCCGCCGCGAAGAAACGGACCGACGAGCTGCTCCGGGAACTCGGCTGGTCGGGAGCCCTCGATGTCGGAGATCTCCAGGGGGCTCGCTGGCTCGAGGCGATGGTGCCGCTCTGGGTACGGGTGGGGGGCGTGCTCAACACCTGGGAGCACATCTTCCAGGCCGTGCGCTGAACGGACGCTCGGTCGGTCGCCGCTCGGAATAACCCGCGGCCGGCATCCAAGCGAAGTCGAACCGACCGACGGGGGTGCGATCGATGGACGGCGAGCCCGCGCGGGGGATCGCCCCGCTGCTCCGCAGCCGGGCGTTCTTCCTCCTGCAGGCCCGCGGCACGTCGGCGGGCGTGGGATACACCGTCTACCTCGCGACCGTCCTCTGGCTCTCCTATCGGCTCACCCACGGGGTGCTGCTCGCCGGGATCGCGATCGGGGTCGAGACGGTCGTCTACACCTTCACGTTCCTGACCGGCCCGATCGTCGATCGGATCCACGACAAACGATGGGTGTACCTGCTCTGCTACCCCATCCAGGCGGTCGCCGCGCTCGCCCTCGGCGTGACGTACATGGCCGGGCTGCTCACGGTGCCGCTGCTGCTCGCGCTCGTCGTCGTGCTCGCCGTGCTGTGGGATTTCACCTGGGCCGCGGACGCGGCCTCGACCCGGATCCTCTTCGGGAAGGACCAGTTGTTCGCCGTCTCCGGATTGGGCACCGCGATCGGCGGCGGGGTCGACATCGTGCTGTACCTCACGGCGGGCGTCACGATTGCGTTCTTCGGGGCGGCCGGAGGCTCGTACCTCTACGCTGCGCTGCTCGCCGGGGCGGCGGGCTTCGCCGTGCTGCTCCCGATCGTCACCCCCGCGCGCCCGACGGAGCGATATCTCGCGTCCTTCCGAGAGGGATGGGCGCTGTACCGAGGGGAGGCGGGCCGCCCGCTTCGGCACCTCGCGGTCCTCCAGTTCGTCTACGGGTTCTTCGTCAGCGCCCCGCTCCTCGTGCTGACGTTGTACGTGGCGCGCGACTTCGCAGGCTCCCAGTCGACGTACGCCGCGCTCTACGTGGCGTACCTGATCGGAGGGATCTCGATCGGGCTCGTGCTCGGGGCGCTCAACCCTCGACGCTATCTCGGTCCGGTGGCGATCGCGACCCTCGCCGCGACGTCGGTCGCCTTGATCTCCGCCGAGCTCGTCGCGGGCTCGGTGCTCCTCAGCCTCGGCGCGTGGTTGGGGGTCGGGCTCGCGATGACCGCCCGCGTCACCACGTTCTCGAACTACATGCAGGGAAGATTCGCCCCGGAGGTATTGGCCCGGATCGCGGGGAACAACTACCTGTTCCCCGGGATCTCCGGCGCGGCCGGAGCGTTCACCATCGGTTCTCTCTCGACCGTGTGGGGTCCGACCGCCCTCACCGATCTCATCGCGGTCGGATTCGCGACCTCGGCGGGACTGGCGATGCTGTTGCCCGAGATCCGCAGCCTCGGGTACTGAACCGCTCCGCTCGCATCGACCGGAGGGCTTCGCGAGCGGGTCGGCGGCCCGTGCCGATCCCGTGCTCGGGCGAACTTACCAGCCGCCCGAGCCCGAACTCGGCGCGACCGAGACGTACCAGAAGTAGTAGGTGAGCAGGCCGATCACGACGACCGTCCACCACAGGCCGAGCTCCGTGCGCATCCACAGCTTGTAGCGACGGAACCGGTACCGTTCGGGGAGCAGATTGGTGCCCGCCACCAGGAGGATGTAGATCCCGAGCAGCTCGGCGAGCGACCCGGCGACGAGCGCGATCGTCGGGAGATAGTAGTACGGCTGGGAGATCTCGCTCCCGAGATCCGGAAGCACGTAGGTGAGGTACTGCGGGACCATCCAGGCGAGCACCACCGGGATGTTGACGAGGATCATCGAGCTTTGGATGTACTTGTGCAGCCGGACATGACCGGCGCGGACGACGAACATGCCCACGAGGAGAAGACCGGCGATCCCGATCTCAAACAGGGCGACCCAGTCCGAGAGGGGCGGCGCTGGGGTTCCGAATATCGCTCCCATCCGGTCCTCGGGAGAACTCCCGCCTCCTAGGGACGGCTCCGGAGAGGGGCCCGGAGGTCGTAGAACGGCACGCGGGGACCCCCTAGAACTCCTGGGGCGGAATGAGGTCGAGGACGGTCTTGTCCCGGCTCTTTCGGGAGTACTCGAGCCAGAGCGCCCGGATCTCATCCTCCGGGTGGTTGCCCGTCAGGTAGATCGGCGATACGAGCGGCGCGACGTGATCCACCTTGACGATGATGACCGAGCGGACGCGGCGGACATCGGCCCCTTCGGTCTTGTACATCTCGAGGATCTTCCAGTACTGATCTCCCGTGTGGAGGACCGTCGCGCTGCCCCGGAACCGATACCCCTTGCGAACGAGCGGGTCGACGACGTTGATCTCCGTGCGCGGGTTCTTGGAGAGGTTCAGCACGGTGTGCGGCGACTCCACGTCGGCAAAGACGAGGTGGTCGTCATCGAGCACGGTGAGCGATCCCTTTGGCGAGACGTTCGGGGAGCCATCGGCCGAAACCGTGGCCACGAATCCGAGGCGCTGCTCGCGGACGACCCGTTGCATGGCGGCGGTGAGGACCGGCACGAGACGCGAAATCCCTAGGGGTTCGGATTCTTCTGCCTTTCCCCCGAACCTTTGCGGTCCGGTCGGACGGATTCGGGCTGCCTTCCCCCGCCGCTAGTCGGGGTTGACGCCCGAATTTCTAGCGGCTCGGACGCCGCGGGACCGGGGGAGAAGGTCGCGTCGCTCTCCAAACGGGCGCCGAGCGCGTGGCTCCCGGGCCGTGAGTCTACGGTCGGATCTCAAAGACGCGATTGAACGGGGTCTCGGAGGCTTTCCGGAACCGGGTGAACCCCCCGGCCGTGGCGACTTCCCGCAGCTGGGCTTCGCTCGCCTGCGCACCGAGTCCGGCGCCCCCTTTCTCCGAGAGGGACGCCGGAGTGCAGATCATCGTGGAGGCGCTGTAGAACACGCGGCCCACCGGGGTCTGGTTCGCCGTCAACGATTCGCCCGCGAACGGCTCGACGAGCATCCAGGTGCCGTCCGGTTTGAGGGTCGAATGGACGTGGCGCGCCGCCCCGACCGGGTCCGACATATCGTGCAAGCAGTCGAAGAACGTGACCAAGTCGTACGCCTTCCCGGGATAGTCCTGCGCTTTTGCCTTCTCAAAATGGACCCGTTCCACCGCCCGTTCCATCGCGGCCTGCGAACGGGCCGCGTCGATGGATCCCTGGTGGTAGTCGAACCCGAAAAACTCCGAACGAGGGAACGCGGCGGCCATCAGGAGGGTGGACGACCCGAACCCGCACCCGACATCCGCGATCCGCGCACCCTTCTCCAGCCGGGGCACCATGCCCTCGAGGGAGGGTAGCCATCCAGAGACTAGATTGCCGACGTAGTTCGGTCGGAAGAACTTGTTCGTTCCCTCGAAGAGGATCTCGGACCGCTCGTGCCAGCCGACCCCCTTTCCGTCCCGGAACGCGGTGACGGTGCGGCCGAGGTCCTGGTAGGTCGAGGCGACGACCAAGTACGCGCCCGGAAAGTACGCCGGGTTCTTCTCTTCGGTGAGAACGAACGCCTGCTCGGGGGTCAGGAAAAACTTCCCGTCCTCCTTGCGATAGCCGACCCAGCCGGACGCCGCTTGGGAGGAGAGCCATTCCCGGACGAAACGCTCGTGCGTCTCGGTCGCCGTCGCGAGTTCGGCCGGCGTACGACCCCCGGGGACGTTTAGTGCCTTGTACAGCCCAAGACGTTCGCCGAGGACCACGGTCGAACCGTGGGCGGCCGCTCCGAGGTCCTGCACGAATTTGCCGATGAACTGGTTGAGTTTTTCCTGATCGAGCTTCGATGGATCGGCCATGGAGTATCGCCCCTCGCTCCCCGGAGGGCGAGAGGAGGACCGCTATAGAATACTTCGCGAGAGGGTCCGCGGTTTCGGGGACTCGGAGTTGCCGGTCGTCCCCGCCGCGGAGTTCAATTCGGATGGGCTCGGCCGGATTCGAGGCCGCCTCGTCAAGAAAAATGCCCGTTTTGCCCGTTCCATGGTTACCACCTATACTGCGCGCGCGCCCGGAAGAACGCGGCCGAGGACTTCCATGGCTTGGGCCATGTCGTCCTGGTCGATGGCCAGGTAGCGCGTGGTCATCCGGACGTCGGCGTGCCCGAGGATTTTGCTGACCGTTTCGATCGGTACGCCGTTCTTCCAGAGGGTCCGCCCACAAGTCCGACGCAGCGCGTGGTGCAGGTTCCAGGCCCGCCGAACAGAGGCGGCCTCGAAAGCCGGGCCCATGATCCGCTCGTCCAGCCAGCTCCGGGACCAGACCTTGAGTTCCTTCCCGGTCCGCCGGGCGAAGAGAAACCCCGGATCCGGCCCACGATACCCCTGGACCTTCTGACGTCGGTGCTCGAGCAGGGATGGCAGGATCCGAAGGATCTCGGGGTGGTACGGCACGATCCGAATCTTGCCACCGGCTCGCCCCTTGCCACGGACCCGAAGGAACTGTTCCCCGAAGTCCCCCACCGTGAGGCGGCGAACCTCGCTCCGGCGGAGACCCATCAGGAGCTCGAAGGCCACCACGGCATGGGTGACTATCCCGAACGTCGCGGCGACGTCGAGCAGTCGAGCCGCCTCCTCGGGTGTCAGCGCGAGCAGTGGTCGCACCCCCGATCGCGGGAACCTGAGCCGTCGGCGTTCGACAGTCAGGTTCCCGGACTCCTTCAGGAAGCCGTTCACGATGCAGACGAGGTACCGCCGGGTGACCGGCGCCAACCCGGTCTGGTACTCCGTCGCGGGTCTCCATGGTCCGTTCAGCAGGAAGTCCAACTGGGCGTCGCCGAACTTCGCTGGCAGGCACGCGAGGCCAGCCTGGTCGAGTTCTCTGCCCGTCTTTCTGAGGACCCGTCGCAACTCTTGGACGTGATGCGCCGACAGGCTCTCCTGGCTCCTCTTCTCCACATACCGTTCTGCTTGCTCTCCCCACCCCCGTGCCAAACTCGGCAGGGGGACTACCTCCGAGGAGTCAGGAGACCCGAACATCTACTTGGAGACCTCGAACTCGAGTTCAGCGGCTCCGTAGGACGGGTGCTCCGCTTCGGTTCCGCCGAGGATGTCGGCGATGGCCCGCTTCGTCGCGCGGGTCCACGCCTTGGTCAGCGCGTAGTGTTCGCGGCGAGAGAGGTCGCCGGCCTTCTCGCTGATCTCCGAGAGACGACAGGAGCCGACCCCGTCGACGAAGCGGCCTCCCTTGCTGACCCGGACCCGAACTCTGAACCGGTAGTCCCAGGTCCCTTCATCCGCAAGCTCGACCCGTCCCTCGTCGATGCCCCGGTCCTCGATAGAAAGGCCGAAGGGCACGGCAAGGCGAGTTGCCCCCGTCCGGTTCATCTCGCGGACCCCCTCGATCTCGTCGTAGCAGGCGGGGTCACCCAGGATGGTGTCGCGGAACTCGAGGAAGGTGTTCCAGATCCGCTTCGCCTGCTCGATCCCGATGACAGGCGATACCACAAGGTCGTGAACGTTCGATAGAGCCGACGGCTCCGGTCCCTCCTTCGACGACCCTCGCGCCCCTGCCTTGAGTCGGCGTTCCTCGTTTCTCAGTTGCGCTGCCGTTCGGAAGGCAGGAACGTCTTCTACTGATTGTGCCGTCACGTTACGTCTGCTCCCCGTCTGCCTGCACCTCACGCCGGGTCCCTCCGACAAGCCCCGAAGGCGATGCCCCGGGCGTGGCGGACACGGAAGCACTCCCCCTGGTCGGTTGGCTCGTGGCAGATGACCCAGGAAACCGCCGAGGTCAGGAGCAGCTCGTGAGCTTCCTCGGGATGGTCACAGATGGCACAGGAGCCGCTTTCGATGTCGACCGGCTCAACCGCTCGGGTTGGCATACGACCGTGATAGGCCGACGCGTCCAGAGCCGCCGCGCTCACGGTCGAACCTCTCGAGCCGTTTCGCGAGGCGCGGTGTCTGCCTTCCGCTCCGCGATCAGCCTCCGAACTACGCGGTCGAACGACTCGAAGGCGACCAGGTTCCCTTCCGAGTCCATGAGGGGTCGGCGAAGCGCCGCCAGCTGCTTCCAGGTCTCGCGATGGACGCGCACGGCCTCCTTGGCGGAGTCGAGGGTGACCCGGACGCCCGACTTTCCGCTCCGCGGCGTGACGACCTCGCCGACCCCCTTCGCACGCATTCTTCGCACCTTTCGTATCTAACGTAACGAAATGGCACAAAGTATTTGGCTCCTTCGAGTACTGACGTTACCCTAGTGACGCCCACCCCTCCCCTTCCCAAACCGAAGAAGAAGGTCCTGCCGAAGGTGTCGGTCGCCGGCCGGATCGAGCGAGGCTACTACGAGGACCTCGTGCGGGTCATCGACGCCGATGACCACTACAACCGACTGGGAGACTTCGTCCGCGAGGCCGTGCTGGAGAAGATCGACCGGTGGAAGAAGGAACACCCCCTGGGTTCTCCATCGCCTCGAAGGTGAGGTGGGGTGAGGACAGAGAGGGCCTCAGGTGAAAGGGTCCGTGAGCGGTCACGCGAGACATGGCGGCCAGTTCGAGAGTCTGTCTTATACCGAGCATCCAGTTTGGCCGTCGGTAGTTGAACGGAGAGCGGGACCCCATGAGTTCCGAGTTGGAGACATCTGCATTGATTTCCAAGCCGACGTTCGTGGAGCGTCTGGACATCGGCCACGAGCGAACGTGTGCTTGCCCTGCGAACCACATTAGCTGCATAACCGCCAAGGAGTGGTTGAAGGCCCAAGTGACAATTCAAGAGTTCTTCTACGAGGGCCGCGACATTCGAGATAAAGACGTTCATCCTGCGGTCTTCCCGCTCGCGCTTCCTAAGCATTTCATTCGGACCCTGACTCACCCAGGTGAACTCGTTCTAGACCCGTTCATGGGAGTGGGTACCATGTTGCTTGCCGCGCAAGACTTAGACCGAAATGCTGTAGGATTCGACCTCCACGAAGGATATGTGAAGACTGCGAAGAAGCGACTATCACAAGAGCGATTGGGTCGCTCGACAGTGCAGATTCCGGTTCAAGCCGAAGCTCACGACATACCGAGGTACCTCGAAGAGGGAACTGTGGCCCTATCGGTTACGTCTCCGCCGTACGCCAACATGCTTAATCACCCACGTCTAAACAAGAGTATCCGCGGGGATCGCAGGCAGAACGCTCACTTCCTCAAGGTCCAGCAATACTCAAAGGACCCGCGCGACCTGGGCACCATGAACCACGAGGCTTACGAGGACGCTCTCGCAGAGATCTACCGAGGGATTCTTCCGCTACTCCGCCCCAAAGCTCACTGCATCGTCAATGTGAACGATGTGTGGGAGAACAACCGACGCTATCCGACGCACGTTCACGTCATGAATGCGCTTGTTCGTGCGGGACTCGAGTTCCGAAACACGTTCATCTGGGACAAGCGGCCACTCATCAACCAGGTAGGCATATTCGGATGGCCAAACAACTTCATCTCGTTGGGAACAACTATGGAGTTCGTCCTCGACTTCTGGCGACGGGATTAACCCCCGAGGAGCGCCTCGACGGTCTCGTAGCATGATTCTAGCATGCCCAGGTTCCGAATACGAAACGCCGTCCCGTGATTCCGAGCTGACGTCCGACCCGGCTTCACATGAGCTCGGATGTCTACTGTCACCAGGCCCGTGTCGATCAGAACCGTAGTGAACTTCTCCTCGTCAAGGCCGAGACAGAGCTTTGCGCTGGAGTAGTGGAACTCCTCACTCTTTCCAGATCCTCGTGTATTGGCCTTCACTACGAGTAGATTGCCGATTTTGCGACTGAATTGTGAGTAGTCCCACTCCCAGATCCTCCCGCCCTGCCGATCAACCAGGCAAACCTTCTTGGATTCGCCCTCGACCCGAAGGCGAAGCCCCTGGGGGACATAGGCGTGTGAGCCGAGGGTGACATACAGAGCCTTTCTCCCTCCCTCGTCCATGTACCCGAACTTCTGGACGAGCTGGTAGTCGTTCATCGTTCGAGTGGCTGGTTCGCATGCGAATAGTGTCGTCATAGACTGCGTCTCTAACCTCTGGGACTTCAGTTCAATTGGCCGGCCGTTGTAGGAGAAGTCCGCTATTCCACGCTTGTTTGTGGGAGGCAGGCCCAGAAGGGTCTCGAGAGTGTACCCCACTCCAGTATCGCCGCTCTTCAATGTCCTGATGAAGCCCATCCGCTCGATTCGTCTCAACTCGACCGCGATGTCGACTTCCTTCAGGACCATCGGTCCACCGGATCGAGCGAGCGACGAGATGGGAGCTAATCCTTTCGTTGGAGTTCACGCAGGCGTCGGGGCTAGCCTCAGCCCATCCGGCTTGACTGCCCGCGCTACATCCGCCTCCACGTGACGGTGGCAGGAAATCGACGACGGGCAGTCGAGAGGATTAGAAGAGGTAAACCGTCAACCCGATGAACAGAAGGAGCATTGATAACGGTACGACCGATTCGACGATTGTACTTGATGTGTAAAGGCGCCGAGTTCTCGTCAACCCGTCCTCGGTCCCGGAAGTGCGATAGTTCCACTCAATGGTGAAGACCGCTGCTGGGAGCTGCTCCTCCAGTCGATTGATTACGTAGAACTTCGCCCGATTCAACTGATTCGAAGCGTAGATCGCGGCAAGCCAAGACGCCGACACAGCTATTCCCGCGAGGCTGATCCAGGGGGCGATCTTAGGAGGAATGACGGGAGTCCCCACGAAGGTCCCTCCGACCCCTATTCCAGCTACAGATAGAATCACGGACATGAGAACGAGATAGAATTCGTTCGTTGTCGCACGTCGCTCGCTCACAGCGTCGGCCCGTTCCACGGCGAGCTTGTATTGCTTGAGCAGGTGGGTCCGATACTCAGGTCCGTAATCCGCCGCTCGAACTGCGAACAACCGATCTGGGGGGTTCGGGCTGCCCTCAGACTTCAAGGCTCAATCCCTCTCCAGATGGGCTCGTATGTCGTCCCGGTTCCAGTTCATGATTGGTGCCTGATGTTCCACGAGCGGACGAGGCAACGGGTCGCTTCGGTCCCGGTAGACCCTGACGCCAATGACTTTGTGGCCTTGGCGGTAGCTTTCTTCGAGCTCCCATATCACCGCATCGCGCGTGGCAGTGTCAGGTCCAATCATGCATATCGTGAGTGAAGTGAGACCAATCTGCTGGCGGCAGTTGGATTTCCATGCCTCGTCGAAGGGTTCTTTGACTGAGTAGTCGCGGAACTCCATACCGAAATCCGAGTCTCTCGCCTGAGCGCGAAGAAGATTGACCTGGGGCTCGTCTTGGACATGGAAGCTGATGAAGACGTTTCTGGTACGCGGGGGGCCGCCTTCCTCGGATCGAGCCTCTTCCACGGCTGACTTGAAGATTCGTAAACTCTCAGCAGGGGGACCGCCCCCTGAGCCACCTCCGCCGCCCCCTCCGCCCATCAGCCTTCACTCTTGGTTCGCACCCGTCCAACCCGACGTCTTCTCGCTGCCCGTCCTGCAGCCGCCTGCAGGGCACTCAATCGATCTTTGCAGCTGGAACAGTGGCCACATGGTGGGACGGACCCGCGTTGGCATGAATAGGTCCTATCTAGGGGAGCACCTGCCCTCAGCCCGAGTTCCACGACCTGGGTCTTCGGCAGCTGTAGCAATGGGGCGATGACACTCATCTTGCAGCCAAGGCTCTCTGACAGGGCGTCGCGCGCTGTTCTAACGAACTCCTGAGTCTGGTCCGGATAGAGTGCGTTCGCAACCAGACCAAGGGCGACGGTCCGGTAGCCCCGAGGATACCCTATGATCGCGCCGACCGTTGCGAGCAGGAGGTTCCGTCCAGGGTAGAATGGGTCCGAGTTCCACCTCCCTCCCCTTCGCGTTAACCCACTCGGGACCTGGCCAAGGCCCGACGCATCCACCTTCACCGGCTGGGGCAGCCTTGCTGCCGCACAAAACCGTCTGACTGCAATCCACTCTCGCTGCTCAGCGAGTTGCCCGTAGTTGACGTGAACGGGAAGCATCTCGGCCCGTTCGCGCTTAAGCAGAAACATTAGGGTCGAAGAGTCGAGTCCTCCAGATGCGAGGACGACGGTCTTCAAGGGTCACCTTCCTCGCATGAATTCCCAGATGGCCAGATCGAAAGCACCAAGATCGAGCCCTGCGTTGAACGCAAGAGACGCAAGTGCCTTCTCCATCTTGACATAGCCGGCCAGAGAGTGCGAGGCGGCGGTTTCATCATCAACCACTCGCATTTCTGCAAGGAACCGGCGAACGTGGACATCAAGGATCGCAAGATTACTGCCGCGACCGATGTTCCGGAGAAAGTGAGACGCCTCCTTCATTCCTAGGCCGGGGACGGAATCGACGAGTGCCTTACGTACGTCGAGCGTGTTCTGACTCCGCCCGAGAAATCCGAGGACTCCGCCGCCCGAAGATTTGCCATAGAAAAGGAGGCCGGCCTCTCTTAGCCGCGCTGCTTTCGTTCGGGCGAACCGGCAAGCCCCGGGTTGCGTTGCTAGGACGCCATGAACGTCCTCGATCTGCACCTCTGAGGGTGTCGAGGAGAGGCGAGCAAGAATCCCCCGGTTCTCAAGTCGAAACATGGATGATCTCACGTCCTCGAAACGTGTAAGTGGCGAGAGGATGCAGAAGCAGAGCTCCCTCCACATGCGCGGCTCACTCGGTGGCCATGCAAAGTGCTGGTAGGCCAGATTCCCAACTGTTTCTTTGTACCGTGATAGGATGCCAATCGGTAGCATTCTCGAAGCAGGGAAGTATCTGCCCGACTCGTCTGCTAGCATGGGTGTCTCACCCACTTGAGGCATCCTTCAGTGTTCCGGTCAGGACTGCGGCGCGGTGTTCGCCTATGAACTCCTGGAGAAAGTCGGTGAGCGTCTCTGACCGGACCATCTCGCGCAGCTGCTGGGAGAACTCTTGGTAGAACAGCAGATTGTGTAACAACGCCAATTGGTTGTCAGGTCCCGGCAGGTCGAGGCACACCTTACACTTGCAGCCGGTGCTCCGCAAAAGCAGTGGATCAGTCAGAGTCAACGACCGAATGTCCACCGCTCCTTGTGCCCAGTCGAGACTATCGAAGGTGTCGGCACCGGCCAAGGTGTAGGCCGCCATCACTACCGGATTGCCACACCCGAGTACATGGAGTAGTAGCGTTTCGTCGGTAACGTTTATAACGTTACGAACCACCGCCACAGTACGAGTGCGCGCAGCCAAGTCTGGTCCGGATTCACGATCGGCGATTGCGATCCCAAGGGATTGTCCCGCGCGCAAGGCACTGCGAACGCCATCCACTATGCTCGCTCGGTCAGTCCCATGAACAATACTGACAAGCGGCGGGTCTCGGTCCGAGGCTGGCTTACCGGCGGTCTTTACCGGTGACCGCCGTTTGGTGCGAGGTTCGGTCGGGGCATCGAACGAGAACAGAATGTCGTGGGGCACGGCGTTCCTGACTTCGACGTATTCCTCGGAACTCCAGGTTGTCTCCCCACGTACTTGACTTTCGAAGAGACCACTGTCGAGCATGACCGTGCATCCTTCGGATCTTAAACGGGCAAGTAGCTCCGCCGCACCCGAAACACCGCCCCTCAGCCGTCGCTTGCAATCGAACGCCGATACGAGTGCGCGTGGGTAACGTGTATCGACGAGGAAGTGAATCAGGGAATCTGCAGTTGCGGTCGAACACGTGGAGGACACGGCAGGGAAGTACGTCGGAGTGGCGAGGCTTCGGATCGGTTCCACGATGGCCACGCGGGCCGGCCCTGATCGCAGTAAGATTCGTAGGACTCCCACGCGTGTGACTTCGGACTGCGGACCGAATAATCTATCGCTCTATTCCAATGGGAGCGTCGGATCGTGCTCGTGTAACGCGCCCTACCAAGACATTCCGGACCAGCTCGTGAGTACCCCTCTCGGGGGCTGAATCAGGGCGAGGTTCCTCTCGCGGCTCCCCGGTTCAAGGACCCGATCCGCGGGTTCGAACTGCCTCGAGCCGGTTCTCCTACCTGGCCGGAATGGCCCGGGACGTGGGGGTGGCGATTCCGATAGCCTCTCGGAAGTCACGGTTCCTCCGCTCGCCCGTTTCACGTAGGGCCGTCTCGGCGAGCCTCTTGAGGTCCTCCGGGACGTCCTTCCGCCCCTTGATCGACTCGTAGAACATCAGGGCCATTTCTCGAGCGCCGTCCCAGTACTCCCTGTCGAAGCGATTCATCGTGGGCCTCCCTTCTGGGACGATCAGATTCCACTTGGGAACCTATCAACCCGGCCCGAGTTCCTGAAACGGTCCCGCGGAAGCCCCCGTCCCGCCCCGCCGGTGCCGGACAATCGGCCCCGTTGCGTCAGACATCAAGTTGCGGCGTCGGCTGAGCCGACGGGCGACCCGTCGCCATCGTAACTATCGTTTACGATTTACCCAAATACCGGACAGCCCCACTCTCAGGATGGTTCTCGCGGGCGGGCCGGTGGCACCGAGTGCAGCCCGCCCGCAGGGCCGCCCAGAGATGAACGAAACGAGGGTCCGTAGGGGTGCAGGACACGAGACGATCACCGGGGCCGCGACGGTACTCGCGGCAGCGGTCCTGGCCGCGTTGTTCCTGTTGCCGTCGCCGTTTGCTTTCGGAACGGCGATCAACGCAGGCCAGGGTCCAACGGGAAGCGCGCACGTCCTCGTGACGCCGACCGTTGCCTCCGATCCACAGCTGGCCACTCAGCTCCAAGCGAGCCTGATAGCCGGTGGCCATCCAGGCGACGCAGAGCGAGTACCGGAACTTCCGCTCTCGACGGTCGAGCGATTCCTTGAGGTGAACGCCAATCCGAACTCGTCAACCAGTGACGTCTGGACGGCCGACCAAGCTGCGTTCACCATCGCCCCCGCCTTTGACTGGGGTCAACTCCTTGGGGCCGCCGTCGGGGGCTGCGTAGCGGGAGCCGTTGTCGGAGGCTTGATCGGCGCTGCGGCCGCAGGAATCGGCGCCCTCCCGGGTGCCGGCATCGGGTGCGTGGCGGGGGCGGCCGCCGGAGCCCTCGGAGACGCCCTCGGTCAGTCGTTCAACCATGCGACGAACACCGAGTCGTTCCAGGTCGCGGATGCCGAGGCCGCGAACGAGCTCCGACTGGTCCTGGGAGAAGTCTCCGCCGTGGATGCCATCCTCCCCGCGACGAACTACTTCTGGGGTCGGCTCGCCGACGTGGCCGCGGAGCAACAGATTGGCAACTCCACGTTCAACGCCTACCTCGACCTGAACGTCTCGACGATCGTTTCCCAGCTGGGAACCATCGCGAACACCGTCCTCGCTGAAATGGACTCGGTGGTCCAACTGTGGATCCAGTTCGCCCAGGCGAACGGCCACCCGCTCAAGTTCCTGAACGGGGGGGCGATCCCGGCGACGTACGTTCCGTTCGGCGTCCGACCGGCACTCGCGAACTCGTACCTGGTCGTCCCCTCGTCAGGCCTTGCGATCAATGCCTACTACCCGGGAACGGTCGGCGGTGGGGCGTGCTCGGGGTCCCCGTTCTCCCTCTCGGGCTGGGCCTCCACGCCCACCACAACTCCCTCATGGGCAGGCTGTTCGAGCGACCCTCAGCAGGACGCGAACTACACCCTCTTCTCGGTCTCCGGCGGTCCCGCCGTGGTCACCGGCCTTCAGGCGAACTCGCAGGAGACCCACACCTGGTTGTCCGCGGGCGCGCCCTTCTGCCCGGCGGTTTCCTCGTGTGCGTTCACGGTCTCGCTCCTCGGCGAGGACATCTACGACTCGGTATCCGGCGGATCGATCCAGCTGGGCTGCTACGCCGGCAGCTACGTCTGCCTGGCCAACGCCTCGGCGCTCTTCAACGAGACCGCGGGGCTCGAGTTCAACGCAGTCCAGACGGGCGAGACGTACTGGACCTATCTCCGCGACCTGGGATACACCAATCCGTCGGCGATTCCCGTCCAGTTCGCGATCCTCCCGCCGGCCCTGGCCCTCCCGGACGACCTGTGCATCGACAACTCGAGCATCTACGGCGGGACGACCTACACGGGGACCTGCGCGAACCTGAACTCGACGGAGGCGATGAGCCTCTACCTCGCCGAGCTACAGAGCATGGCGCGGTTCTTCAACTCCACGACGTACCAGAAGGGTCCGGTCCCCTGCATCGCCAACTGCACGGACTGGGGGAACCTGAACACCGTCGCGGTCGGGGCCGTCTACATCCCGAATGGCACCCCCCAGAACGCGTCGGATCACACGGAGGTGTTCTCGACTCCCGCCACTTGGTCGTACGTCGGCAAGCAGTTGCTCCTGTTCCCTCAGCTCAACGCCGTGACCATCCCCGTCAACCGGACGTGGGAGGTCCCGAGCAGCGCTCCCCTCATGGTGGGAGTCCTCGGTGTCGGGAGCGGCTCGCTCGTCCTGCTGCAGCTGACGGGTAACGGGACGGCGAATGGGACCTACGCCACGCACGCAACCGCGGGCAACGCTCTCTTCCTCGGGTCCTGCGCGGAGAATGGAGTGGCTACGAAGAACTGCTCCGCTCAGGTCTACACGGTGAACGTGACGGCTGTCCAGCTGTTGTGCTCCGCCAACTCGTCGGCGTGCCCGACTCCGCCGTCGGGTGGAGGTGGTCTGACCGTCGGAGGGGTCGTCTGCGGGTTCCTCGGGTTCTTCGGTCTCCCCTGTACCGGGATCTTCGCGACCATCGGCGAGCTGCTGCTGCTCGTGGTGGCGGTCGTCGTGGTAGGACTCGTCCTCTACGTGCTCTACCGCCTCGCCTCGGCGGGCGGCGGTCGCAGTCGAGGGGTTGCAAGCCCGCTCTTCCTGAGCCGAGCCACGGGACCGCGACCACGTCGATTCCGACGGCGGAACTCGCGAGGCGCGCTGGAGGTTCACCACGCCATCGTCCTCGGTCTCGGCGTGGTGTTCGCCGGGGCGGGCGTCTACGCGTTCTACCTGTCGGAGGAGAGGCTGACCGGGACGTCGCTGGGCCTGTTCATCCTGGGAGCTCTGTTCGTCTTCGGTGCCCTGACGTTCGCCTACCTCGAGGATCGGTAAGGGAACCATGGCCGATCCCGAGAGACACCTGTACCGGTTGGGCGCCTCTGAGAAGGAACGCCGTCAGTTCGAGCGGGAGTACGGCGACCAGGGCTACTCCAAGCAGCGGGCCGACTACATCTACGGCGCCACGGTAGGAAAGGTCAAGCGGGAGCGAGAGGCCCGGGCGCACCGGCACTCCCGCGGGCACCACCCGGGTCCGTGTTCCCGAGACTGTCGCGCGGGTCGAGTGACCCACCAGCACCCCCAAAGGCGTCGACGCTGATGCGATCGCCGTTCTTCGCCGCCCTGCTGGCGATCTCGGTCGTCCTGCTCGCCTCCGTGGTCCCGGGGACCGCCGCGGCTCAGCCGGGGCTTGCTCCGGGCAAGACGGTGGCGCCCGGGGTCTGGGGCTACCTCTACGGCCAGGGCTCGACCGCGTTCTCGCAGCAGTATTTCACCGACGGCGACCTCGTCTACGACACCTCCCTCCAGGTCTTCCTCCTGAACGGGGAACCCTACCCCGTCCCTGTCGAGATCACGGCGGAACAGTTCGTCTGGGGCAGCGAGACGGTCGAGGAGAACGTCACGCGAGGCAACTCCACGATCCTCGAGCCGGTGACCCTTCCGGTCCGAGTGGACGTCCAGTGGTCGAATCTCAGCGTCACCGCGCTAGCAGGAACGGTCACGGCGGCGACGGTCGACCTTCCGTCGACCGGTTCCCAGAAGGACCTCGCGGTCACAATCGGGGCGGCGTCCTGGCAGCTGACCCATCTGACCCCGGCCACGAGCTCGCTTTCGGACCTGCTGACGACCGGGAGCGCCTACTTCGCGCTCGCCGTCGAGTCGCTGCTCTCCGTCCTCGTCGTGATGGCCTTGTTGTTCGTGGCCAAGGCACTGGTCGGCCGCATCAAGGGAGTACCTCGCTGGCCCCTGTGGTGGCCCCTCCTGGTCATCGGCGCCCCGACCGCGGCGTTCACGGGCTGGTACGTCCCGGTGAACCAGCTCCTCGGCGTGGTCTCGCCCCTCCTGTATCCACTCGCCATCGGCCTTGCCTTCTTCCCCTACCTTCCCCGGCTCTGGGACCGCTCGGTGCGGTCGGTGGCGATCGGGTTCGAACCGACCGGGATCGAGTCGGGACGGTTCCCGTACTTCGCGATGCCCATCGTGGACGAGCCCGGGGGCCCCAAACTCGCGCCAGAAACGGTCCGGGAGGCGTGGTGGGTGCTCTATGGTAAACCGCTGCCTGCCATCGACCTGGAGCTGGTCCGGGTGGATGGGCAGGAGCTGGCGGTCCACCCGTTCGGGATGGACGCGCTCCGGGCCCTCCGGAGCCGCTTGGGCGTGCGGATCGACCGGATCTACTGGTACGACGCGACACGGCTGCCCCGGCGGACGTACACGCACCTTGAGTGGTGGACGGAGGAGACCCGCACTGTCGAGCGACCGATGCGCGACCCGGAAACGGGCTCGACCTCAATCGTGCCCCAGACGGTCACCCGCCGCCGCTTCCGCCCACACGTGGTCGTCGGCTCGCTGTCCGCGAAGTTCGCCGCCCGGGAGGCGCGGGAGATTGTCCGCTTCGTGGCCGGGATGCGCGGCCTCGAGACGAACGAGGAGGATCACGCGCGGACCCGCATCAAGCTAGAGCTGCTGCGGGGGTACGTCGGCCGGATCTCGCGGGAGGAGGCCCGGACCCGCCTGGACGCGTTCTTGCGGGGCTTCCACGGCACCTTCCGGGCCAAGCCGGCAGAGCGTCTCGACCGAGAGGCCGCCACTGCCCGTCGAGCCCGCGGGAAGGACCGCGAGGAGGTGGAACGACGAAGCGAACGGCGCGAGAAGACCCGCGCCTGAAGGAGCTCGAAACCCAGCTCGCGGTCGAGCGAGCTCGGGCGGATCGCGCCGAGACAGCGTTGCGGGACATCACAACTCCCGGGTCGACGACCGACGTTACCCAGGGCGGCATCGCGGGGCATCCGGCCCTCGACCAGTATCGGAACGTGAACTACGCCCGGTGGGTTCGGCACCTGAAAGATCTGCCGAAGATCGCTCGCGAGCACGGGATGCCAGCGGCGATCATGTCCGCCCAGACGAGTCTGCTCGCCGACCTGGAGATGCTCCAGGTGGGTCCTCCGGTCTCGGCGGAGGAGGCTCAGGACCGGGACCTGATCGAGGTGATGCTCGCCGATCCTGCGTTCGCCGAAGTCTTGGCGCTGGAGGGTCCGGAGTTCGACCGGCTCCGGTCGCAGCTCGCGGCGGGGGTGGCGCGGCACTTCCTGAGGTCATCGGTATGGACGATTCACGAGAGGAGCGCGGAGACGCTGCCGACGAACCCGTAGTGGACCTGGGGCTGGCGCTCCGGGTCTACAACCCGGTCGAGCCCGAGCGGATCCGCACGGCAGCAGAGGTCTGGCAGCACTGGATCGGCGAGTGGCGGCGGCGACTCGCAGACGACTGGGATGTCATGATCGTCATCGACGGAGAACGAGGCTCGGGCAAGTCCGCCCTCGCCCAGGAGATCGGTCGGCGCATGGACCCGAAGTTCTCGGTCGACCAGGTCGCCCTGAGCGCGCGAGAGATGCTGCGCCTATACGGGACGCTGCGCCGCGGTCAGGTGGCGATCTACGACGAGTCCGCTTTGGGCCTGCTCTCGCGGGGGTTCATGAGCGAGGAGGCGATCGCTCTCGTCCAAGCCGCGCTGATCGGACGAAAGTTGGGCATCGTCTCCGTGCTCGCGATTCCCGACCTGATGATCCTGGACGTGGCGTTCCGCGAGTCGATCCTGAAGTATCGCGTCACGGTCGAGCGCCGGGACGAGGGCGAACGTGGCACCGCCTGGGTGCATGTTCGCCACTTCTCCCCGCGTTACTCCCGGTCCGACCACCGAGGGTTGTACCTCGACCGCGAGTGGAATCCGCTTCGATGGAACGATCCCCGCGGGGACCTAGCGTGGGCCAAGTACGTGGCGCGGGCCGAGCGAGCCGCTCGGGAGTTCGCCTTACGGAAGGCCGAGGAACTCGAACGGCACGAGAAGGCCCGCGGCCCGGTGCCCGAGGGGGAGATCCGTCGAGCACTCCGCGAGGGTCGGTCCGATCGATGGATCTCTCGGACCTTGGGAGTGAGCCGAAAACGCATCCGCCGAATCCACCGGAAGGGCTCCCGGAACCGATCCCGAGAGTAAGCTAAGCTCACTTATGCTCTCCCGCCCGACCGTAGGCGGGACGAGGCAGCCTGCGGAGCCAGTGGAGCCCAGGAGCCACCATTCCTCGTCAGAGGTGGCGCCGGTGCCGCCCCTGAGCGCTTTAGCTGAGCTTACTGGCAAGTCGTCCAATTCACCTGTTCATCGGGACCCTCCGTTCTGGAGTTGGCCGGTTCCGCATTCACTTATCCGCGCCTGGTGCGCACGATGAGATTCGCAGCCACCGGCTCCGGTCCGACACTTCCCCAAT
>JBAUAJ010000012.1:0-1537 GCA_049675585.1 Thermoplasmata archaeon | reverse complement strand
ACATTGCTCCCATTCACAATCTGACTGGGGCTAGGCGTATTCATCTGCGTCTGTGCCGCCCCATTGGCCAACGCGTTCGACTGTGCCGGAGTCTGATTAACCTGTACCTGTGTAGGTGCCACTGTGTTCAACACATTAGCCGGTCCCGCTGGTGTGGGCGTCAAATTCGTCCCTGCCGTAGTCGCCGCTGTCAATGGGGACACTACCCCCCCATTCAACATTGCGGCCAACTGCTGCACCGTGTATGCCGACTCCACACCCCCGGCTGGACTAGGCTCCGTAGCACTAGGGCAAGTAATACTCACCCCCGCCTCATCCACAAACGAAACCCCAGGGGATGCGAAACACGCATAGGCATCCATAGCAATGTTATTCGGGTAGCTCAACAGAGCATTCGCGTCGGCATTATCGCTGGGTGGCGGGGCTGAATATTGCGCCACAGTGTTCTGGTAGGAACACGGGTCCGCATACGCACTGTAATTAGGGTCCGATGGGTCCCCACAGCAGCAATACGCCTCTCCCCCCGTTACCGGCCCACATGTCATCCCAGGAGGCACCCCCCCGCTCACATTCCTCACCGTTGGCGTAGTTCCCCCCGGACACCCCGTAATCATGGCCTGACCCAACCCGCCATACTTAAACGGGGCTCTCCCCGTTCGTGTCAACATCCCCACCCCCGGACTGGTATTAAGTATCACTGGCCACCACCTTTAATTCTTCCTGTGCCTTGTCATAATCCTTGTCCTGTACTATCAGGTCATACCCTCTATGCTGATCCCCCACAATCGTGGAGTAAATCTTCATGGCATCCAGTTTCCCCAACCCATACGCCGCATGGTCCCGTGGTACTTGGTGCATTACGGATTTCATTACTCCACCACCAGGGCGAGGCCGATACCCGCCGCCAGCAATCCCCATAACGGGATGCTGAGACTTCCCAATTGAATTGTGTTTGACAACGAGGACAGCACCGAATTAACTCCAGTGCCAGTTGTAGTTGATGAGGAAGTATTGGTAGCTCCCCCCGTTGCCGAAGTCGTTGTGTCCCCTACTACGGGGTCCGGTTGTACAAATGGGTCATTAGCAATAGGGTCCCGCATCCCCACAAACCAATTCCAACAAGTGTTCCCCGATCCCGCCGCCCCCCATAACGTATACGTCCCGTCACTATTCCACCCACCAGGGGACGCTTCCCATTTACATCCAGTAGACGCCCGGTCACTGATGCAGTTCACCCCGGCTTGGGCTAACGCGGGTTGCCCGCATGCCTGTTGTAACGCGGCCCATGTTGTGTCAAAGGTATTGAGGGCGGCGGTCTGCATGGAGGCGTACCGGACAGGGGATGAGATATAAGCTTCTAAGTTCTGTTGGAGGATGGTGTCGGCTTGGTTAGCATATTGTGTAGCCTGGACGCATGTCTGCCCACACCCTTTAAAACAGTTAGCAATGGCGATTCCTACTGTGACCAGAGCCGCAATGGCTGTACCCACTACCGGGAGAGCTAATCCTAATATTTGGAGTGTCGGTGTAAGGGCAC
>JBAUAJ010000011.1:0-1522 GCA_049675585.1 Thermoplasmata archaeon | reverse complement strand
CTCGAAAGGAGCCATCCCTTGATTGGCCTTGCACTGCCTCACTCTGATCGGGGAGTTGCTCGGCGTATCCGCGCGACGTTTTGCGGGCCGAGGGACTCCAACAGGCGGCATTGTACACCCGCTTGACCGTTTTGCGAGCAAGGGAGTCGCAGGCGGCGGGTCATCTTCGGGGTTGTCGACGAAACCTCTGCTAGAACACACCGGTGGGTCATTTCGTAAATTTTCCACGCAGAGATCAGCTTTGGCGGCGGAGAATCAGGGATCTGCGGGAAAATATCTCGTGCACTGAGAGGTCAAACAGCCTGCTCCGAGCAGCGCCTTTTCATCCGGCGTTAGAATCCAGACCTTGCCATTGCTGCCAGCGAGGGCGCTCACCAGGTTTATCTCAAGCTTGCTCGTCTCGCATTCCGGACTGCCCATCTTGGCGGTTTCGATCTCAGCGCCGCTTCCGTTCCAATGCTGGCGGAGTTGTTCGAATTTTTGTTCTACGATCCCTTTGTCTTCCGCTCTGCCGAACATGGAAAGCTCATAGGCCGCCAAGCCCGCCTCGTCCGCCGAGCCCTTCTTTAGCTTCCCGCGAAACCATGCCTCAAGCTCGTCCGGAAATGCCGCTTTCCGGGCCGTGAAAACCTTATCTATAAACAAGAAACCCGGTTGAGGATTAGTGCCAAGCGCGTCGATGTGCACCACGGCTTCCCGCGGCGAATAGCGCAAGAAATATGCGAGAAACGCGCCCTCTTCGGATTGCGGGTTCCAGTCCTTGCGTGTTGAGTAGATCTCACGCATCGTTGGCAGCATACCCTTGCTCCCAAACCGCGTTGCGATCATTACCTTCCATTGCCATCGAGGGTTGTGTGATTCCTTCGATGCCGACAGTTGCGCTGCAAGGCAGCCGTCCACCTCAGGCAACGTCTCTTCGGGCAGATCTGTGATCTGTTCCAGCATCACTTCAGACTTCGGATCGCAAATCTCGCGTACGGCGGATGGTTTTCCCGTTTCGGGAGAGAGTTCGATCAATCGCTGGAGGGCATCCCTGTGCGCCGAAAGTTCGTCCGGAGCGTCCAGCATGGCCTCCAAATCCGGGACCAGGGATGGATCGCGAATGTCCTTCCATCGCGTCTCCAGCAGCATAGCTTGCGCCAGAGGCTCCATTTGGCCAAACTCTGCAAGGACTGCAGGCCGCACCAGCGCCTTCTCTGCTTCGCTCAGTCCGTTGAACTCCATCAAAAAGTACGCGGTATCTCTGCGGTTGTCTCCGGTCCTCTGCGGAAGAGTGGCGACAAGGGCGCTTATATCGTTCTGCCGTTCCTGATCTGCCAGTTTCGACGCCGCGTCGGTCTTCGTGGGAACAACCATCATGCTCCAGCCATCCAGCGTCTCTTTCCGCAAGAATGTTCTAGAAGCTGTTGCATAACCTAATACAGGGTCTTGAAAAGAAGGTAGTTGAATTTTCTGAGATGAGAGATAAGGAGAATCAGCAGCGCCCAAGGAGGGCCGATGGCCCGATCGGGTGCGTTGCTGA
>JBAUAJ010000010.1:0-2334 GCA_049675585.1 Thermoplasmata archaeon | reverse complement strand
GGCATGGTTGAGTGTGTTTTTCATATACAGGAGTTGTCGCCCGTCGCGACCTCCAACTCAACTCATGCCTTCTTTGGATCGTTAGACGCCATGCCGCACGCTTTGAACATCACGAGCAGATTATGGGCTTGGCTGTTCGCCCGACGAGCAAGCAGGTCTTCCCCACGATTAGATAGCCGACTTGAAGAGCTGCACTTACTCGTAACAATGGCATTGACTCAAGCTCAGATGCACACCTACGCCACGTCACCTAAAATTCGCGAGGCGATGGTGCATGAGTGGTCAAGTTTCAGAGAGAAGGCAGAAGAGTTGTCTCGCCCGTTTCCAAGTCTTCGGCCATCACTTGATCGTTTATACATTGCACTTGAGAATTTGGCAGTTCTTGGTCGCCAGGGATGTCTCCCGCCAGAAACCTACGGGAAGGTTCTCTTCTCCGAAGCGAATGTGTGCCATCCTGCCTTTTGTGAGTTAAGCAAGCTGGTAGAAAAGACTCAAAATGATATTTTGAGCTATGAAGTTGGCGTCTAACAGATCGCTGCAGGCAACGCGGGGTTGCGCCTTCAGTTTGTCGAGAAGTCGCTGGTTGACGAATGTCACCGTTCCCACGTGCCTGAGCTTTTGCCGTTAGGCCATTGACCCATGAAAAAATGCACCTATTGCGGTAAAGAATACTCCGACGATGTCCTAAACTGTCCCTTAGATGGCCAACCAGTCACCGCGGAAGGCACTCCGGCCACTGCCCCGCCGCGGGTGCCGCCCCAAAAATCGCAGAATGGAAGATACCTGAAGTACGAAGACGTTCCTTGGTATCGGCGGGAACCTGGGGCGCTGGCATTTGTTGGCGTGCTATTTTGCGGCTTCGTAACCATTGCGCTTTGCGTCATCTGTTTGACCGGTGATGTTTACAAGAACGCCTATGATAAAGACGGAAACCTTAAAGTGTGGGGAGTTGGCAACAAGATCGCTGCCTTCTTCATTCTTGCCCTTCAGGTATTTATCTTCTGGGTGTTCCGCCAGACAGTACATAAATGAATCGCGGGAACCCGAGTGAGAATGAGCCAACCAAGGCCTCATAAGTAGCTAGAAACGCGAAACGTTGATATTCAAAGACATATGACTTTCGAGCTACTTCTGTCATTGCCCCGCCTCGGAGGCGGTTGGTTTGCTAACAATTCGCTGCAGGCAACGCGGGATGGCGCTCTCAGTTCCGCTTCGCGGTTATTCCCCCAACATCTTACTTCGCTTAAACTAAGACGGCGTTGTTCGCTTTCAGATATTTCTCAATGGTTTTTATGCCATTGCACGAATTGGGGACGCGGGCTGCGTTTGGCTTGCCCAATTTGTAATGTACGAGCAGTTTGCCGACCATTGCCACTTGAAGGTTTGCATGCGCCATACTCCAGAGTTGACCGGCTTCCAGAGGTTGTTGGTGAATGCGGCGAGGCAACTTAATTCTTATCATGGTTGATGGTGCCCTTTAACTTCTGATTAAACCAGTTTAATCGCCGCGCGATCAAAGAAGAAAACACTTACCTATGACCGCAGATTTTGCCGTCCAGTGATATGAACAACACGCTACCTTGACCACAAACGCACCAGAGCGTATCTCTGCTGTATGACTGAAACCGCCGTTGTCACCACAGAAAAGCGCAGGCCTAACCACACGTTTACCCCTGAGGAACGTCTGAAAGGTTCACAAGCAGCCAAGGAAAGGCGTCTGGCCCGGCAAGTCGGTGCCAGTGGTCAAACCTTGGTTCAGGCTGATTATTCGGGTTACACTACAGTAAAAGATGTGAGAGAATCCAAGACGTGCCTAGACCTGATCGAAACCCTGGAACGCCTTGTCGCAGTCCTGCGCGAGACAGTACCAAGCGCCTTCAAAGGTTTGCCAGCGCATCTTAATGCCACTCGAACAGCTATTGATTCGGCAGCCAAGCTGTTCGGCTGGGACCAGAAACAGACTACACACAACCACATTGACTTTTATGTTGGCGCCAGACTAAAGCCCAAGACACCACAATAAGTGTCAACGGACACCGTTGCGCCCCGCTGCCTGAACCGCAGCCAAGCCAGCAACCGAACCGGCGGGAAATGTATGACGCAAAATGGCGGCTTGCTCTGCCAGATCGGGAAAATTCAATTCGTGTTTGTGAATTGAATCGCTTGCGCACGAAAAGCGCGTTTGGTGCCATTCCCGATCATTTCCCCTATCAAACCCGTTGTGACATTTACGTTCAGCTTTTGACTGTTTGGCGCGATATTCTCTTGGCCGATTTGTGACGCATTGAGAATGATGCCGTCAGCGCCTAGGTCGGCTGCGTGATACAGCATGGC
>JBAUAJ010000009.1:0-1582 GCA_049675585.1 Thermoplasmata archaeon | reverse complement strand
GTTCCGGGCAGCGGTGCCGAACTCGCGCTCTCGTACCACTCGCTTGTCGGTCTCGCGGCCGCACTCGACGGGTCCCTCGACGCTGCGCCGGTCCGTGTCATCGTTGCAACGATCGGCGCCGAGAGCGTGCTCGATGAAGCGGTGGATTTTCCAGAGCGCGCCCTCGTCCGTGGACCGGTGCTCTCGCTCCCCGCCGAAGTGCCCTGGCTGCGAATGCGCTCCGTGGATTTCCAGCCGGCCGACGGTGCTGCAGCGGTGGACGTCGCCGCGCGCGAACTAGTCGACGAAGCAGCGAACAGCGACGGTGAAAACATGGTTGCGCGCCGGGGCCGGCGACGCTGGGTTCGTCGGTTCGAACGTCTCGCACTCCCGGCGTCCGGCGCGGGCTCACCTCCGCTCAAGCTGCGTGGCGTCTACCTCGTTACCGGAGGCCTCGGCGGAATCGGATTGACTGTCGCGCGGTGGCTTGCCGCACAGACCTCCGCGCGCCTGTTGCTGACGGGGCGTACCGCGATGCCGGATCGGCGTGAGTGGGACGCCTGGCTCGACTCCCACGCAGCCGGCGATCGCGCAAGCGCTGCGATCAGGGCAATCCGCGACGTCGAGAACGCTGGAGGGGAAGTCTTGGTCGCCATCGCCGACGCCGCAGATCCGGTTGCGATGAGTTCCGCAATCCAATCCGCGAGAGCGCGATGGGGCGCAATCGACGGCGTGGTGCACGCAGCCGGCATCCCCGGGGACGGCCGGATTGCGTTCCTCAAGGATCCGGCGAGCATCTCGTCGGTACTCGCGCCGAAGATGGGCGGCCTCGCTGTTCTGGTCGAACTGCTCGGCAACGTACCGCTCGACTTCGTCGTGCTGCTCAGTTCGATTAACTCGCTCTTGGGAGCGCCAGGGCTGGCCGACTACTCATCCGCCAACGCCGTGCTTGATTCGTTCGTCGATTCCGCGAGACGCCCCACGCAATGGCGCCAGGTCACGGCCATCAACTATGCGCAGTGGCGAGAGGTCGGCATGGCGTCACGACTCTTCGAGAGCGGCGTTGCTCGCAGGCGAGCGGTGAACGACGGCTCCCGGCCGTTCTCGATGTCGCCATCTGAGGGCATCGAAGCGTTCGCCCGGGCGCTTGCCTCTGGGCGCAATCAGGTCGTCGTGTTCCCGCACGACCTGTCGCGTATAATGGAATTGGTGCGCGCACACGCCGCTGGTTCGATGCCTTTGGCGACCGATGTCGGCGCGCAGCCCGCAGATGACTTGCCAAGCGTCGCACCGGCAGAGGCCCGCTCCGCCGTTTCGACCCCGTACGAACCGCCTGGATCCGACACGGAACGCCAGCTCGCCGGGATCTGGTCCGAGTTGCTTGGTGTGAGTCGAATCGGAATGCAGGACGACTTCTTTGAACTTGGCGGGCATTCGCTGCTCGCAACACGCGTCCTGTCCCGCGTCCAGCACACTCTGGGCGCTCGCCTCACGCTACGCGACATCTTCGACGCGCCCACCATACGTACGCTCGCCGATAAAGTCGCCGCGGCGGGACGCGCGGGCTCCCTTTCATCAGGCGCGAAAGATGACGATCGCGAGG
>JBAUAJ010000008.1:0-1769 GCA_049675585.1 Thermoplasmata archaeon | reverse complement strand
CGTCTGATGGGTCCCTTTCAGGAGGGGCTATGGGGGTGGCTGGTGAAAGAGGATTGGTCTTTACAAACTTTTACAATTCTCATGGCACGGACGCGCGATTGTGTGGTACTCTGAACTAGGAGATAATCATGGAAACTATCACAGCAGCCGATATTCGCGACATTACTGACGGTCGTATCCAGCGTGACGAAGCAAGGGATATCGCACGCACTGCAATGCAGATTGCTAAATCACGCCACGTTTCGGTTTGGGAACTATCAAACGAGCAAGGTCAGATATTCCTTGATGGTTGGGACTGTAAAGGATTCGAAGCTTGTCACGAATTGCTTTGTATGATTTAACCATTCACACGGTCTCGAGAATCTTTACAAACCTTTACAATACTTCTCTTGACTTGAGAGGCTGACCGAGCTAAGATGGTATCAGAAGGAAGGAGTAGTACAAATGAATAAACCCGAAGATTATAAGTTCATCAAACATTGGCATGAAACAACTGGATCAAAACCATATTACTGGCGCGCCTTGCAGGAGGATGCCTGCCAAGACAATGCACCGCTTACAGCAATATGTCGAGGTCACAACGGAACTTGGATTGTGCTTGATGACTGTACATGGCCGGAGGAGGTAAAGAGAAAATTCATGCTGGAGGCAAATAAATAACCGTTCACACGATGAACACTAACTCCGAAACGTGCGCCCGATTGATTCGCGCGCACGTATGTTGGTTAATCCAACACTGAAGAGGAGAATTATGAGAATGATAGTAACACTTACAGGTGTGTTTGATGAGCCACGTCGAAACGCTGATGGATCATGGGATATCGAAATTGCTGCACGAGAGATTACTCCGGGTGAACATGAAGTCCTGAGTGCTCTCTTTCCTGATCTCGAATCCGCTGTTGAACGTTTGCTTGTCAAGCAAGCGATTTTGAATGCTATAAAATAATTCATCGGGCGCGAAGATTTCCGCAAAATAAGGAGAAAGAATAATGTTTGAAAAGACTATTAAAGAGTTATGCTCACGATATGGGATAAGTCCTAACTCTGAATTAATCTCAAGGTTACTCGGTCTGTATCACATTCAAGAGGAAAGAATTAAATCTCTTGAGAAGGAGAAAGAATAATGTTTTTCGTTAGAACTTCTGACAAGAATCGAATCTGTGTGACGACCCGATGCAACGTCGAAATTACCAATGGCCGTATCGCAGTTTCAATTCTTGATTCAAACGGTCGTTACATCGGTCAGTCCGGCTTCTATTTCCCGACCGGAACGAAACTTGAAGTAGTTGAAAAAGATTTCAAGTTTTAGTTCATTTTTCACTTGACAAAAGTCCGTTAATCGTTTAAGATTGTCTTAGATGGTTGGCGGACTTAAACCGAAAACCAAAACCAAATCAAAAAGGAATACCAAAAATGGAAGTTCAAGATTGTGTAGTAACCGTTAACGTAGGTACCAAGGAATTTTCTGGAACCTATGCTCAAATCGTTCGTTCCAGTGTGACTACGGATGACGTACTCAAACTTATGTCCAATGAAAAGGACGCGCGTCAGTTAATCAATGACTGGCATTATGGTCAGGACTTACGCGCAAAGGCTGACACACGCGCCAAGATTCTCAACGGAGTTTCTTCGACCGAAGTCAGTTTCGAGAAATCTGTTAAAGAGTTCATGAAACTTCGTGCTGCAAACGGGAAACCTATCAGCGAAGAGAAGGCACGTCAGGTCATCAAGGCAATGCAAGAGGCTGAGTAGTTCGAGTCTCTCAGCCT
>JBAUAJ010000007.1:0-1635 GCA_049675585.1 Thermoplasmata archaeon | reverse complement strand
ATCGAGTACGGCGCACAGCAGTACCTGCTCAAACCGGTCGAACCGGAGACGCTCGTTTTGTCCGTTGGACGTGCCGCCGCGCTCGGGGAGCTCGCGCGCATGAAACGGACGGCGCTCGCGCTTCAGTCCGGAAAAGCGATTCCTTACGGCGACCGTGCAACGCTCGAAGCGGTGCTCACGCGCACCTTCGCGACGATCCACGCGGAATTCCAACCGGTGGTGTCGCTGCGAAAGAAGAACGTGATCGGCTACGAGGCGCTGATGCGCTGCGACGAAACGCTGTTCGCGTCATACAGCGCGCTGCTGGTTGCGGCGGAACGGGTGGGATGGCGCACGGCGCTCTCGCGCACGCTCTATCAACGCATCGGCCAAGATTGCAGCGAGCTGCCGGAGGGCGCGCTACTGTTCGTGAACATCCATCCGCTCGATGCGCAGGAGTCGCTGCTCACCGGATCGGGCGCGTCGCTCGAACCGATCGCGCGCAACGTCGTGCTCGATGTGCGTGAGAGCGTCGCAGGCGAGCAGCTTGGCGCACTGGCTGGAGCGATGCCGGATCTCCGCGGTGCCGGATTCAGGATCGCGATCGACAATGTGGGCACCGGCACGTCGGGCCTCGACATTTTCACGAAACTCTCACCAGACTTTGCGAAGCTCGACCGCAGCGCTTTCGCCGGCATTGACAAGGACACGAGCCGCCAGCGCACGGTACGAGCGATATACGCAATGTTTGCATCGCTCGAGGTGCCATTGATCGCAGAAGGAATCGAAACCGCGGCGGAACGGGACGCACTGCTCGCGGCAGGAGCGGACTTGGCCCAGGGCAACCTGTTCGGGGCGCCGTCAACGAGGTTTGAGTTGCCGGCGTTCCGATAGGATGCCGACAAGCACGCACGCCCCGCTTACCGTCCTCAGCGACGAAGAAAGCGCATTCCGCGATGCCGTCGAGTCGTTCGTCTGCGGTGAAATCCGTCCGCGCGTGGCGTCGATGGAGCGCGCCGCGAAACTCGATCCCGACCTGATCCCGAAATACTTCGAGCTCGGGATGATGGGGATCCAGGTCCCCGAGAAGTACGGCGGCGGCGGCGGTTCGCTCATGATGGTGACGCTTGCCGTCGAGGAAATCAGCAAGGTCGACGCTGCCGCGGCAATCGTCGTGGACGTGCAGAACACGCTGGTCGCCTATCCGATTCTCGTGTACGGCACGGAAGAACAGCGCCAGCAGTACCTGCCGCGCCTCTGCGAGAACACGGTCGGCGCGTACGCGCTGTCGGAAGCCGGATCGGGTTCGGACGCGTTCGGCCTCGCCACGCGCGCCGAGAAGAAGGGCGACAAGTGGATCCTCACGGGCCGGAAGCTGTGGATCACCAACGGCGCCGAGGCGGGTGTGTTCATCGTCTTCGCGAACGCGGACCCGTCGAAAGGCTATAAGGGGATCACGGCATTCATCGTGGAGAAGACTTTTCCGGGGTTTGGTGTCGGGAAGAAGGAAGACAAACTCGGCATCCGCGCATCGAGCACGACCGAACTGCTCCTCGACGGCGTCGAGGTGCCCGCGTGCAACGTCCTCGGCCCGGTCGGCACCGGCTACAAGATCGCGATGGAAACGCTGAACGAGGGACGCATCGGGATCGGCGC
>JBAUAJ010000006.1:0-7792 GCA_049675585.1 Thermoplasmata archaeon | reverse complement strand
GCTGTTCTCGAGCCTAAAAAGCTCGAGAAGTAAGGGCCGGGTAAGACGGGTGCCAGCCGCCGCGGTAATACCCGCGGCCCGAGTGGTGCTCATTATTATTGAGCCTAAAGCGTCCGTAGCTGGCCGGACAAATCT
The DNA here is from genome assembly GCA_049675585.1 of Thermoplasmata archaeon. Taxonomy (GTDB): domain Archaea; phylum Thermoplasmatota; class Thermoplasmata; order Lutacidiplasmatales; family UBA184; genus Lutacidiplasma. The sequence continues at coordinate 7,657 of JBAUAJ010000006.1, read as the reverse complement.
CCGGGTAAATCGGGCCGCCCAACGGTCCGAATTCCGGAGACACTGTTCGGCTTGGGATCGGGAGAGGGTGAAGGTACTCCCGGGGTAGGGGTAAAATCCTGTAATCCGAGGGGGACCACCGGTGGCGAAGGCGTTCTCCTAGAACGAATCTGACAGTGAGGGACGAAGCCCTAGGGCGCAAACGGGATTAGATACCCCGGTAGTCTAGGGTGTAAACGCTGCAGACTTGGTGTTGGGGGTCCTGCGTGGGCTCCCAGTGCCGGAGCGAAGGTGTTAAGTCTGCCGCTTGGGGAGTACGGTCGCAAGACTGAAACTTAAAGGAATTGGCGGGAGAGCACCGCAACGGGAGGAGCGTGCGGTTCAATTGGATTCAACGCCGAAAAACTCACCGGGGGCGACGGAGGGATGAAAGCCAGGCCGAAGACCTTGCCCGATTCTCCGAGAGGTGGTGCATGGCCGTCGTCAGTTCGTACCGTAAGGCGTTCTGTTAAGTCAGATAACGAACGAGACCCTCGCCTTCAGTCGCAACTTCAGGCGCGAGCCTGAGGGCACACTGGGGGGATCGCCACTGCTAAAGTGGAGGAAGGAGAGGTCTACGGTAGGTCCGTATGCCCCGAATCTCCCGGGCTACACGCGCGCTACAAAGGTGGGGACAATGGGATCCGACCCCGAAAGGGGAAGGCAATCCTGAAACCCCATCGTAGTCTGGATTGAGGGCTGTAACTCGCCCTCATGAAAATGGATTCCGTAGTAATCGCGGGTCAACATCCCGCGGTGAATGTGCCCCTGCTCTTTGCACACACCGCCCGTCAAGTCATCCGAGTTGGGTCGGAGTGAGGGTGGCTCATCTGGGTCGCTCGAACTTCGGTTCAGCAAGGGGGACTAAGTCGTAACAAGGTATCTGTAGGGGAACCTGCAGATGGATCACCTCCTAGGAACGCCCACTGTCCGTGGGCGGACCAGGTCGCGATCCGTGAGGCTGACGTCGCGATCTCTCTCTCCTCTACCCTTCGGGCTATCAACCCATTTTTGAGTAGTTACGCCTCGCTTAATACGGCCGTTCGGCTCGTTCGACCGATGCTGCGGCTGCTCCCCGACCGGCCGGTCCCGGCCGAGGTGGTGCGCGCCGGCCGCGCGCTCGCCGCCGGCGAACCGGTGCTGATCTTCGATGCGGTCGACCGCGAAGCAGAGACCGACCTCGTCTTCCTCTCCGAGAAGGCGACCCCCGAGCTGATCCACCTCGCCCGCAAGGACGCGGGAGGTCTCATCTGCACCGCGATCCCGGAAGAGCTGCGGGCGCGGCTCGACCTTCCGTTCTTCGCGGACCTGTTGCGCCTCGCGGACCGGGAGCATCCCGGGGTCGCCCGGCTGGCCGAGCGGCCGCGCTACGACCGCCGCAGCGCCTTCGGCATCACGATCAACCATCGGGAGAACTTCACCGGGGTGCCCGACAACGATCGCGCGAAGACGATCCGCAGCGTCGGCGAGCTCGCCGCCGCCGCCCCCCGCCTCGACGACGCGGCGCTCCGCGCCCGATTTTCGGAGGCGTTCATCTCCCCCGGCCACGTCTATCTGCTCTACTCCGCCCCGACCCTCCTCGGCGAACGAAAGGGCCATACGGAACTCGCCATCTCGCTCGCCCGGATGGCCGGCCTCTCCGAGTCGGTGACGGTCTGCGAGATGCTCGGCGACTCGGGCGGCGCGCGGGCGCCGGACGCCGCGCGCCGGTACGCCGAAGCGCACGGCTTCGAGTTCCTCGAGGGCGCGACCCTCATCGAGGCGTGGCGGAAATGGTCGTCCGCGTGATGGCCACGGGGGTCTTCGACCTCCTGCACCCCGGTCACGTGCATTTTCTCACCGAAGCGAAGAAGCTCGGCGACGAGCTCGTCGTCGTCGTTGCTCGCGACCAGACGGCGCGGCGGCTGAAGCACGAGCCGTACGTCCCCGAGCACATCCGTCGCCAGATGGTCGAGGCGCTGAAGCCGGTCGACCGGGCGATCCTCGGCTCGACGACCGACATCTACGCGACCGTGGTCGCGGAGCGTCCGTCGATCATCGCGCTCGGCCACGACCAGTTCTGGAACGAGACCGAGGTCGAGCGCGAGTGCGCGGCCCGCGGCGTCCGGGTGAAGGTCGTCCGGATCGGTGCCCTCCCGCACGACGACCTCGCCACTCGACGTATCGTGGAGCGGATCCTCGAGCGGGCCAAGAGCGGCCCCGAGGCGCGCTCGTGAAGCGGATCGGGGTCGTCGACACGACGTTCGCCCGCGTCGACATGGCCCGCGCCGCCGTCCGCGCCCTCCAGGCGCAGGGAACCGGCTTCCGGATCGTCCGCCGGACCGTCCCGGGGATCAAGGATCTCCCGGTCGCGTGCCGGAAGCTGTTCGTCGAGGAGTCGGTCGACCTCTGCCTCGCCCTCGGGATGCCCGGGAAGGCCGAGTACGACCGTACGTGCGCCCACGAGGCGTCGCTCGGGCTCCTGTTCACCGGCGTGCTCGAGGCGAAGCCGATCGTCGAGTGCTTCGTCTTCGAGGGAGAAGCGGGAAGCGACCGAGAGCTCGCGACGCTCGCCGAGCGCCGCGCCGAGGAGCACGCCGCGAACGCCTACCAGATGCTGTTCCGGCCCCAGGAGCTCGCGCGTCGCGCGGGCACGGGCCTGCGCCAGGGATTCGCCGACGCGGGGCCGGTGCGCCGGCGCCGCTAGGGCGAAAGGAAGGAAAGATCACAATGCCGAAGGGGAAGGCCGAGGGAAAGGGGATCCGCGTGGCGATCGTCGCGAGCGAGTTCAACTTTGACGTGACGCTCCTGATGCTGGAGCGGGCGAAGGAGGAGGTCGACTTCCTGGGCGCCGTGCTCGGGCCGGTCGTTCGGACCCCGGGCGTCTACGACATCCCGCTCGTGGTGAAGGTGCTGTTCGAGCGGGCCGAGGTCGACGGGGTCGTCGCGCTCGGCGCCGTGATCGAGGGCGAGACGCAGCACGACGAGGTCGTGATGAACCAGGCCGCACGCAAGCTCACCGACCTGTCGGTGGAGTACGGAAAGCCGGTCGGCCTCGGGATCTCGGGGCCCGGGGAGACCCGCCTTCAGGCGCAGGACCGTATCGAGAACGCGGCGAACGCGGTCCGTGCGGTCGTGAAGATGGTCCGTCGCCTTCGGGAGCTCGGGTAGGGCGCTCAGAGCCCGAGGCGTCCGCGCAGGTAGTCGAACGCCGCCCGCCCTTTGGCGGTGTGCGGCGTCACCGTCACCGGACCGGGAGGGATCTTTCCGCCGGAGGATCGCGCGAGCGCGGCCTTCAAGCGCGCGTAGCCGACCTCGACCGTGACGTCGGACGGCGTCACCGCGCCGGGGGCGATGGAGGCGCTTCCGTCGGTCGCGACGCACAGAGAGGCGGTCCCCGCGTCGGTCTGAAAGACCCACACCTGGGGAAGGTACTGGCGGAGCATGCCGCCGAGGAACCCGTTCAGCCGAGGGCGGACCTCCGCCTCGGCCCGCGCCGCGAGCGGTTGAAGCAGCTCCTCGATGGCCGGCATCGCCGGCCCAGCCCGGCGGCAGGATATACCTCCCCCGGCCGGGTCGATTTCCCCGCGCACAACGGTCTTAGGCCGCCGCCCATTCGACGGCCGATGCGCACGCGGACGCTCGGGACCCGGGGGCCCACGGTCTCGGCCCTCGGACTGGGTTGCATGGGGATGTCCCAGTCGTACGGAACGCGCGACGATCTCGAGTCGATCGCCACGATCCATCGGGCGCTCGAACTGGGGATCACGCTGCTCGATACGGCGGATGCCTACGGGGCGGGAGCGAACGAGGAGCTGGTCGGGAAGGCGATCCGGGATCGCCGGCGAGGGGTGTTCCTCGCGACGAAATGCGGCCTCGTGCCGGACGCGGCGGCCGGGTCGCCCCGGGTGGACGGGAGCCCCGCGCACATCCGAACCGCCTGCGCGGCGAGCCTGCGACGCCTCGGGGTCGACCGGATCGATATGTACTACCTGCACCGGGTCGACCCTCGCACTCCGATCGAAGAGAGCGTCCGGGCGATGGCGGGCCTCGTGGACGCGGGGAAGATCCGCTACCTGGGCCTCTCCGAGGTATCGCCGGCGACCTTGCGTCGAGCGCACGCCGTCCATCCGATCACCGCGGTCCAGAGCGAGTACTCGCTCTGGACGCGCGACCCCGAGCGCGGGATCCTCGCGGCGTGCCGGGAGCTCGGGGTCGGGTTCGTTCCGTTCAGTCCGTTGGGCCGGGGATTCCTCTCGGGCCGCGTCCGTTCCCTCGAGGCGCTTCCGCCCGACGACTTTCGTCGGTCGATCCCCCGATTCCACGCCGAGAACCTCGCCGGCAATCTCGCGCTCGTGGAGGGGCTCGAGGCGGTGGCCCGCGACCTCGGCCGGACCCCCTCCCAGCTCGCTCTCGCCTGGCTGTTGAGCCGCGGGAACGAGATCGTCCCCATTCCCGGGACGAAGCGCCGTCGCTACCTCGAGGAGAACGCCGCCGCCGTGGACCTGGAATTGACCTCCGAGATGCTCGGTCGGATCGAGCAGGCGGTGCCGACCGACCGAGTCGCCGGCGAGCGATACTCCCCTGCCTCCCTGGCGGCCGTCGACAAGTGACGCTTCGCACCCCGTGGGCCGGCGCTCCGCCGCACCGTTAAGCGAACGCGAGCCTCCGGCGTCGAGGGGCGCGAAGTGGAGGCGCGGGAGTCGCACGCGGATCTACCGTCCACCCAGCTCCGCGCGATCGAGCTCGCGCGGGCGGGTGCGGCGGAAGGCACCCGGGTGGTCGCTCGTCGGCAGAGCGCGGGACGGGGACGCAGCGACCACTCGTGGTTCTCTCCCGCGGGAGGGCTCTACCTCTCGATCGTGCTCGCGGCCTCGGAGCCGTCCCCGCTCCTCCCGCTCGCGATCGGCGCTGCGCTCGTGCAAGAGTTCCGAGAGCGCTACGGGGTTCCGGCTCTGCTCAAGTGGCCGAACGACCTCGTGGTCCCAACTCCGATACGGAAGTTCGGCGGGATCCTGGTCGACCGGGTTCCCTCCCCGACCCTCGGCGCCGCGGTGGTCGTCGGAGTCGGACTCAATGTGCTAGCGCCCGCCGCCGCCGCTCCGCCCGGTCTCACGTTCCCGATGACGTCGTTGGGCGAGTTCGTCCGGCCACCGCCCTCGCTCGAAGAGCTCGAGCCCCTCGTCGCGGAGCGGGTCGTCGGGGCGCGCCGATCGCTGGAGGGACCCGACGGGGTGGAGACCGCCCGACGAGCCTGCCGCACCCTCCTCTACGGGGTCGGACGCACGGTCACCGTGGACGGGACGATACGGGGCCGGATCGTGGGGCTGGAGGACGACGGAGCCCTCACGATCGACACCGGGACCGAACGCGTGGCGATAAGAGCGGGCGACCTTCGGGTGGAGGACGGACCATGAGCGAGGCGTTCGACCGCTGGACGGTCCTCCGGAAGAAATCTCGCGAGGGCGGGGGCGCCGAGCGGGTCCAGAAGCACCGCGCCGCCGGGAAGCTGACCGCCCACGAGCGGCTGGAGGCGTTCTTCGATCCGGGCACGTTCACCGAGATCGACGCGTACGTCGTCCACCGGGCGAGCGCCTTTGGCCTCGACGAGCGCAAGATCCCGGGCGACGGCGTGGTGAGCGGCTGGGGTGAGATCGCGGGCCGGCCCGTCTGTGCGTTCGCTCAGGACTCCACGGTCTTCGGCGGAGCGCTCGGCGAGGCGCACGCGATGAAGATCGTGAAGATCATGGAGACGGCGCGCAAAGCCGGCGTTCCGATCGTCGGGCTCAACGACTCCGGCGGGGCGCGGATCCAGGAGGGGGTGATGAGCCTCGGAGGGTACGGCGAGGTGTTCTTCCGCAACGTCCTCCTTTCGGGGGTCGTCCCGCAGATCTCGCTGATCCTCGGACCGTGCGCCGGGGGGGCCGTCTACTCGCCGGCGATCACCGACTTTGTCGTCATTGCGCGCGGGATGGGGGAGATGTTCATCACCGGTCCGGACGTCGTGCGGACGGTCACGGGCGAGGAGGTCACGATGGAGCAGCTGGGGGGGGCGGACGCCCACGCGGTTCAATCGGGCGTTTCCCACTTCACCGCCGACTCCGACCGTGCCGCCCTCGACCTGGCACGGCGGCTGCTTTCCTACCTGCCGCTCAACAACCTCGAGGAGCCGCCGCGCACCGAGGCGGTCGCACCGACCGACGGGGCGGCCCAGGAGCTCCTCCGGGTCGTTCCCGATGACGGACAGTCGCCGTACGATGTGCACGCCGTGATCGACCGGGTCGCGGACCCCGGGTCGTTCCTCGAGGTCCAGTCCGCGTACGCCGGCAATCTGGTGGTCGGTCTCGCCCGGCTCGCCGGTCGCCCGATCGGCGTGGTCGCGAACAATCCTTCCGTGCTCGCCGGGGTGCTCGACATCAACGCCTCGACCAAGGGGGCCCGCTTCGTCCGCTTCTGCGATGCGTTCAACCTCCCGCTCGTGACGTTCGTGGACGTGCCCGGATTCCTGCCGGGGACGGCGCAGGAACACGGCGGGATCATTCGCCACGGAGCGAAGCTCCTCTACGCCTACGCCGAGGCGACCGTTCCGCTGATGACCGTCATCCTGCGAAAGGCGTTCGGTGGCGCCTACGACGTGATGTGCTCGAAGCACCTCGGCGCGGACCTGAACCTCGCCTGGCCCACCGCCGAGATCGCGGTGATGGGCGCCGACGGCGCCGTGAAGATCCTGTTCCGACGCGAGATCGATGGCGCGGCTCCGGCCGACCGGGAGGCGATGCGCGAGAAGTTCGCCGCCGAATACCGTCGCGAGTTCCTGAACCCGTATCTCGCCGCCGAGCGCGGGTACATCGACGACGTGATCGATCCGTCCACCACGCGCGAACGCCTGATCGCCGGGCTCACCCTCCTGGGCTCGAAGCGCGACGACCGGCCCGGCCGCAAGCACGGGAACATTCCGCTCTAGCGGGAGGGGGCGCCGCGCGTTGGTCGAGATCACCGAGACCGTCCTGCGCGACGGCCACCAGTCGCTGATCGCCACGCGGATGCGCACCCGGCACATGCTGCCGGCCGCGGAACGGCTCGACGCGATCGGATACCGGTCGATCGAGGTCTGGGGCGGGGCGACGTTCGACGTCTGCCTGCGGTACCTGCACGAGGACCCGTGGGAGCGGCTTCGGCTCTTGAAGCGCGCGATGCCGACGACCCCGTTCCAGATGCTGCTGCGGGGGCAGAACCTCGTCGGGTACCGCCACTACGCGGACGATCTCGTCCGGAAGTTCGTCGCCGAGTCGGCGCGACAGGGGATCGACATCTTTCGGGTCTTCGACGCCCTCAACGACCCGCGCAACATGCGCGTGGCGATCGACGCGGTGAAAAAGTCGGGGGCCCGGGCCCAGGCCACGATCTGCTACACCACTTCGCCGGTGCACACGCTCCCGGCGTTCGTCGACCTCGGGAAGCGGCTCGCCGAGATGGGGGCCGACGAGCTGTGCGTGAAGGACATGGGCGGGTTCCTCGCGCCGACCGACGGTGCCGTCCTCGTCCATGCCCTCGTCTCCCAGGTCGGGCTTCCGGTCGTAGTGCACACGCACTCCACGAGCGGGATGTCGACGATGACGTCGCTCGCAGTGGCGGAGGCCGGAGCGACGGCCGTCGACAC
>JBAUAJ010000005.1:0-17383 GCA_049675585.1 Thermoplasmata archaeon | reverse complement strand
GACGTCGAGCTGACGATCGCCGTCCGGCGCCGGTGCGCGTCGGCCGAGGAGGCCCGAGCGCTCGTCGCGTCGGTCGCCGCCGACACCCCCGACTATGTGGTGCTCGGGGTCGACGGCTCCGACCTGGAGATCCGTCTCACCGCCCGTTCCGCCGCGAGCGCACGCGCCACGCTCGAGGACCTGTTCGCCTGCCTAAAGGCCGCGGAGCGAACGATCGCCGCCGACCGCTCACCGTCCGAGGAGGGCCGCGACGGGGCCCTCGAGGGCGGGTAGGATCTCCTCGACCGTTCCTACGATACCGACGTCGACGTCCCGGAACACCGGCGCGTCGGGGTCGCGATTCACGGCGACGATCGTGCCGGCACGCTGCCACCCGACCGTGTGGTTGACCGCCCCCGAGAGCCCGAGCAGGACCGCGAGCCGCGGCGCGAGCGTGCGTCCGGTGAGCCCGACCTGGAGTTGACGGGCCACCCAGCCCGCGTCCACCACCCGGCGGGTCGCCGCGAGACCGGCGCCCCATCGGGCGAGTACCGGACCGGCGCGCGCGATCCCTTCGGGACCGCCGATCCCCATTCCCACCGCGACGATCACATCCCTCGCCTCGAGCGGTTCCCCCGGGGGAATCTCGACGCCGTCGTCGATCGGACGCCACGCCGAGGGAGGCACGGGAATCGAGAGCTCATTCCATTCGATTCGTGCGGGGAGCGGGGACTCCGCCGGCCGGAGGGAGCCGCTCCGGAACGTGACCAGGTTCGGACGACTGCGGCACCGTATCTCCGCCAGGGTGCGTCCTCCGAACGACGGTTTGAGCCAGCGCAGCGCTCCGCCGATGTCGACGGAGAGATCGAGAGCATCGCCGACGAGCCCGAGGCGCCGTCGTCCGGCCACCGTCCCTGCGACGACCCGGCCGAACGGGCCCGCGCCGCACGCCAGGACGGCGAGCTCGGGTCGTCGAACCAACAGCTCCTCGGCGACTCGCGCCGCAGCGACCGGATCGATCGGTCGCTCGCGCGAACGAACCAGGTAGCCGGCGAGCGATCCCGCGCGCTCGAGGGCCGCGGTCTCCTCCGCCGACGGCTCCGATCCGATCCAGAGCGCGGAGGTCCACCCCTCGGGGACGGCCCGGCGAAGCGCGGAGAACGTTCCGAGCACCGCCGGGTCCAGCCGTCCGTTCCTCCCCGTGACCAGGACGAGTTGCTCCCGGTCGGCGATGCGACGCACGGGAGGGGGCGGAAGGGGAGCGACGGGGGGTCGGGGCGAGCTCAGGTGACGGGTCAGCACCTCGATCGCGCCACCGACCCGGTCCGCGGCACTGCCGCGAGCGAATACGACGGGCGCTCGGGCGGGCGCGGCGAACGTCACCGCCGCCACGGACGTCGGGGACCCGGAGAAGCCGACCTGCGCCGGGTCGACGCCGATATCGGCCGCGCTCCACACCTCGATCGACCCGGGTTCTACCGCGGCGATCGCCTCGGCCGTGGGCTTCGGGGGCTTCGCGATCTTCTCGCCGACCGTCAGCACCCCCGGGGCGCTGCCTCGGTAGCGCGCCCAGCCGTCCCCCGTGTCGACGGTCACCTCGATCGAATCGGGGTGGTCGAGGCGGCGCAACGCACGGGCCTCGGCCAGAATCGGCCAATCGAGCCGGGCGGCGAGTTCCGGGCCGACCTGCCCGGTCTCGCTGTCGGTCGACCACGCTCCGGCGAGCACCAGCGCGGGACGAAGGAGTTCGATCGCGGCCCTCAGCGCGCTGACCGTCGCGATCGTATCCGAGCCCGCGAACACCGGATCCGAGAGGAGCACGACCCGGTCGGCGCCCGCCGCTTTCGCCTCGCGCAACGGCGCGCGGGCGGCGAGAGGGCCGAGCGAGACGACCGTGACGCGCTCGGCAGGTCGACGCAGATCGAGCGCGACCCGAAGCGCCCGCTGGTCGAACGGATTGAGGAAGAGCGGCCCGCGCTCGCGCCGGACGGTGCGGCGCTCGGGGTCGAACTCAAGCGAGTCGAGGGCCGGAACCGCCTTGATGAGAACGACGGTGTCCATCGGCCTCTCCGCCGAGGCTCGCGGAGCCATAAGTACCCCGAACCGCTCCGCGACCTCGTGGCATCCCTCGCGGACCCGGCCCCGGATCCCCCTCTGTCGATCTTTCGTTACGCGGTCGGCGTCGTGATCACCGTCTTCGCGGTCCTGAGCCAGTACTTCGTCCCGCAGCTATGGGCCGGGGCACGTTTGTTGTACGACAACATTCCCGGCGACCTCCTGATCGTCTACGGCATCCCGATCGTGGCGTTCCTGCTCCTGGTCGGCGTCGATCCGCTCCGCCACTGGCGGGCGAATCTGGCGGTCGCCACGGAGGAAGGGCTCGGGTGGTTCGGCATCACCGCGCTCCTGGCCCTCCTGATCGTGCTTTTCCTCGCGATCGCCTACGCGATCCTCGATCCGTCGGTCCTCGCTCTCCTCAATCGACCCAACCCGGCGCTGGTGCAGGCGCAGGGCGACCCCTGGCTGTACATCGCCTTCTCGTTCGCCGTGGGAGCGATCGAGGAGACGATCTTCCGAGGGTGGATCTTCGGTTTCTGGCACCGCCGGGGAGGATCCTGGCTCCTGCCCGCGGTGTGGACGAGCGCGGTGTTCGCTGGGGTCCATCTCTACTATGGGACGACCTACGGTCTCGCCTCGCCGTTGATCTTCCCGTCGCTCTTCTTGGTCGGGTTCGCGCTCGCCGCGACGTACCGCTTCTCGGACGGGAACCTTGTCATTCCCGCCTTACTTCACGGGCAGATGGACGCGACGGCGTTCCTCTCGATCATCTCCGGTCCACTCGCCCTCGCGATCCACTATCTCGTGGTCTTCGCCGGCGCGGCCGTCGCCGTGGTCGCGTACTTGCGCTCGGACCGGAACGATCCCCCGAACGGGCCGATCGGCGCGCTTGCCCGCTGGCTCGCGCCTCCGGCGTCGGCCCCCGCTCCTCCGGCACGCATCCCCGGATGAGGCGGGCCGAAACCTCCGCGTACGAGCGGTTCTACCCGGTCGAGGGACCCGGGAACGGAGCCGTCAGCATCAAGAGAGCGTCGTACGTCCCGCCCCCGATGTTCTCTCCCAGCGACGGCGACGTGCGGGCGATCCTGAGCCGGGCCCGCACGATCGCCGTGGTCGGACTCTCCGACAAGCCGGATCGCGACTCGAACGAGGTCGCCCGGTACTTGATCGCCCAAGGGTATCGGATCGTCCCCGTGAACCCGATGCTCCCCGAGGTCCTGGGGCAGCGATCGTATCCGACGCTCGCGGCGATCCCGGCGGACCTGCGGATCGACATCGTCGACGTCTTCCGACGCAGCGAGCAGGTCCCGCCGGTCGCGGACGATGCGATCGCTCGCGGCGCCCCCGTGCTCTGGATGCAGCTCGGGGTCGAGCATGCCGGGGCCGCCGAGAAGGCGCGGGCGGCCGGGATTACCGTCCTCGAGAATCGATGCATCATGGTCGACCACCGCCGGCTCGGGATTCCCCCCGTTCTGGCCGGCTAGGTGCTCCGTGACCTCCCCTTCGATGTCCGCCGCATCGACGCCGACTTCCGATCGAGGACCCTCGGTCGCGGAGCACGGCGTCTCCCGTCACGACTCGATCGACGCCGGCACTTGGTCGGCCCGGGGCGTAGCGAAGGTCCTACGCGATGCGACCGTGACCGTCGCCGAGCTGCGAGGGACGGTCTCGATCGGCGGGCGATTGCGGGCCGAGCGCGTGAAGTCCTTCGGTCGGCTCGAGGTCCACGGAGCGATGGAGGTCACGGGCGCGGTCACCGGGGGAGGGGACCTGCGCGGCGGGGCGACCCTGCACGCCGGGGATCTCACGTGGAACGGGTCTCTGGAGCTGGCGGGGTCGATCTCCGTCGATCGCCGGCTCGATGCGACGGGGGAGCTGCGTGCCCCGGAGCTCTCGGCAGCGGAGTTCCGTGCGGACGGCGTGATCATGATCCCCGGTCCCGTCCGCGCCGCTGTCGTCGAGCTGCGACCGCGCGACGGCTCGCAGATCGGATCGATCCAGGGCCGGTCCGTACAGGTTCGGACGCACGTCCCGAACTTCCTCGATCAGCTGCTCGGCCGAAGGTCGCGGGTGACGATCGGCCGGATCGAGTCGGATCGGGTGGAGCTCGAGGGAGTCGAGGTCGATTTCGTCCACGCCCCCGAGGTGGTACTCGGACCGGGTTGCCACGTCGCGGCCGTGGAAGGAACGATCTTGCGTCGGCACCCGTCGAGCCGCGTCGGCCCGGAATCCCGTTCGCCGGCGCCGTACGGGCTCAGGCGGTAGACCGCCGGAGCCACTCACGCTTTTATCCCGGCGGCCGCGTCGAGGACGTCCGTGACCGAGGGCGAAGGGAACTCCGGCGTTCCGGAGTCGGTGCAGGCCCGCGTCCTCTCCTACTGGGAGCGGACCGGGGTTCCGGACCGGGTCATGTATGGCACCCCCGACGGAGCCGTCTTCCGATTCACCGAGGGACCGCCGACGGCGAACGGGGCGCCGCACATCGGCCACCTCGAAAGCCGGACGCTCAAGGACGTGCAGCTGCGGTTCCGACGGATGCGCGGTATGCGGATCGTGAGCGCGATGGCCGGCTGGGACTGCCACGGCCTTCCCGTGGAGCTCGAGGTCGAGAAGCGTCACGGCTTGAAGTCGAAGAAGGAGATCGAGTCGTTCGGCGTCGAGCGGTTCTGCGACGAGTGCCGGGTCGGCACGCTCGAGGTCGCCTCCGTCTGGCGCGAGATGAGCCGCCAGCTCGGCTTCTGGCTCGACTACGACCACGCCTACAAGACGATGGATCCCCCGTACATCGAAAGCGTCTGGTGGTCGCTCAAGACGCTGTTCGACCGCGGGCTGCTCGAGAAAGGTCACTACGTCCTCCCGTACTGTCCGCGCTGCGAGACCCCGCTCTCGTCGCATGAGGTCGCCCAGGGATACCGCGACACCACCGATCCGTCGGTCACGGTCCGGTTCCCGCTCGACCCGGGCACCGAGAGCCGTCGCGCCCTGCTCGTCTGGACGACCACGCCGTGGACGCTGCCCGCGAACCTGCTCGTCGCCGCGCGCGCCGACCTCGAGTACAGCGTCGTGCGGGATGCGGACGGGACCGAGGTCGTGATGGCCAGCGCCGCCGTCCCCCGCTACTTCGGCGGTGGAGCGACGGTCGTCGAGCGGATGCCCGGCCGAGTGCTCGCGGGTCAGACCTATCGGCCGCCGTTCGAGACTCCGGGGGCCGGCCCCGGCCGCTATCGGATCGTTCTCGACGACTTCGTGACGACCGACGAAGGGACCGGGTTCGTCCACATCGCCCCGAGCTTCGGACCCGACGATCAGCGGATCGGCGCCCGGGAGAAGGTCGGCGTCTACGACCCGCTCGACAGCCGCGGGCATTTCACCGACCGCGTGCCGCTCGTGCGCGGCAAGCACTTCAAGGCCGCCGACCCGATCCTGACCGAGGATCTCGCGAGCCGGGGCCTACTCTACCGGTCCGAAACGATCCGGCACACGTACCCGTTCTGCTGGCGGTGCGAATCGGCGCTCCTCTATCGGGCGCTCGACTCGTGGTTCGTGCGCACGTCGCGTTTCACCGACCGACTGGTGGCGGCGAACGCGAAAGTCACGTGGATCCCCGAGTACTTGCGCGACGGCCGGTTCGGCAACTTCCTCACCGAGGCGAAAGACTGGGCGCTCTCCCGCAGCCGGTACTGGGGAACTCCGCTCCCGATCTGGATCTGCGCCAACGGCCACGCAACGTGCATCGGAAGCTTCGCCGAGCTCGCCGAGCGGAGCGGCGCCCCGCTGCCTTCCCCGTTCGATCCCCACCGCGTCAGCGTCGACCGGATCGTTTTCCCGTGCCCGACTTGCCGCGCGGAGGCCCGCCGCGAGCCGTACACGATCGACGTCTGGTACGATAGCGGCTCGGCGCCGTTCGCTCAGTATCATTACCCGTTCGAACCCGGACCGTTCGATCCGGCCGCCCCGCTCGACTACGTCGCGGAAGGGATCGACCAAACGCGGGGATGGTACTACACCATGCTGGTGCTCTCCGTCGCCCTGTTCGATCGCCCCGCCTACCGGACGAGCCTGACGACCGGTTTCGTCCTCGACGACTCCGGCCGGAAGATGTCGAAGTCGAAGGGGAACGCGCTCGAACCGCTCTCGCTGCTCGACCGGATGGGCGGCGACGCCGCGCGTTGGGCGTTCCTCTGCGCCGACTTCACCGAGGGGCTCCGGCTGCGGGACGACTCGATCCAGAAGACGGCCGCCCGAACGTTGGGGACGCTTCGTCACGCCGCGATGTTCCACCTCGAGAACGCTGGCCCGGACCGGCTGCCGCCCGTCTCCGATCGGCCGACCCCAACCGGCCTGCTCGACCGGTGGCTGCTCTCCCGGCTCGAGGGGACCCATGCCACCGTCACCGCCTCGCTCGAATCGTTCGACCCGAGACCCGGGGCCGCCGCCGTGCGGTCGTTCGTCGACGACCTTTCCACCTGGTACCTCCGGCGCTCCCGCCCCCGTTTCTGGGGAGAGACGACCCCGGACGATCGGCGCGCGGCGCACGCGACCCTCTCCTACGCGCTGCTCTCGTTCGCGCGGACGATCGCCCCCCTCGTTCCGTTCGTCGCCGAATGGATCCACCAGGAGGTCGGCGAGCTCGGTTACTCGGAGGCATCGCAATCGGTGCACGCGGGGCGCTGGCCCCAAGATCTCGCGAGCCGAGATCCGCTGCTGGAGACGCAGATGGACGCGCTCCGTTCGGAAGTGGAAGCCGGCCGCGAGCTTCGGCAGCGGGCGGGGGTCCGCGCTCGGATCCCGCTGCCCGCGCTCGTCCTCTTCGGCGACGCTAACTCGCCGGCCGCCGCGCTGGGGGAGGCGGGGACGACGCTCCTCGCGGACGAGCTGAACGTCCGCAAGGTGCTGCGGGTCCCGGCCGCGGCGCGGGCCGAGTACCCGGACGAAGAGTGGGCGGTACGCGAGGACGGCGGCGTCCCGCGCATGGCGCTGAGCCGCCACCCGACCGAGGAGCTCGTGGAGGAGGGCCTCGCGCGCGAGGTCGGTCGGCGACTGCAGCAGACGCGCAAGGAGCTCGGTCTTCGCTACGAAGAACCGGTCCGAGTCGAGATCTGGGCGACCGGATCGCTCGCGCGCGCACTCGACCGGCACCGCGCGGAGCTCGCCCGGGAGCTGCTCGCCGACCCGTTCGTGCTGGTGGAATCTCCCCTCGCCGCCGGGCCCGAGGTGCGAGAGTGGGACCTCGACGGGGTTCCGTTCACCGCGCGCGTCGTCCGGCGGGCGGCGTAACCTGCTCGTCCAGCCGGACGATGTCACCCGCCGGTGACGTCTCGGCGAACACTTCCGCCTGGAACCGGTAGATCGTTAGGCCCGGAGATCGCCAGGCACGGGGCGGGAGGCCCGCCTTTTCGCACGTGCCGTCCAACAGTTGCTGTGCATCCCAGCCCTGCTCGGGGGCGACCTGCGGCAGCAGCAGGCCGCTCGATCCCCGTCCTTCCACCATCAGCCCGTCGCGCCCGACCCGGACGGCCCGCACGGCCTCCTCGGGGGTTGTGAAGCGGAGCGGCTCGGGGACGGTGAGCACCGAAACCTCCACCGTCAACGAGAGGAGATCGACCGCTCGCACGGGGGGGAACCGAGGGTCCTCCGTGGCGGCGGCCTCCGCCGCCCGTTCGATCGCCGTCCCGAGCGGGTACCGAGGGAGCGGATACCCGATGCATCCACGGAGCGCCCCGCTCGGATGCCGCCGGAGCGTCACAAAGACCCCGCGCGGTTCGTCGAACTGCCCGTTCCCGACGGCCGGACGCGGGCTGGGGTCGGGCGCGCCGACCGAAGCAGCGACCGCGCGGCGCGCGAGTCGGACCGCCGCGATCCCGTCCGGGTCCGTCTGCATGCCCCGTAACGGCGGCGCGCCGCAAAGGTTCTTCGCGCGACTCGGGGCTTGGCCCGAGAACCAGCCTCTGTGCGAGATACCCGGTTTCTGTGCGCCCGAGGGTTTTCGGGAGAAACCCGGGACGGCAGCTCAGTCAATTTACTTGTTATGGATTGGTCCGCGTCGAAGGGCCGACTTAGTCCCTGGTCCTAAAGAGATACCATGCAAGTAGGATGGGCAGCATGACCCAAGCGAGCAGCAGTGAGGTAGAGACACCCCAGTTCTGCAGAGTGGGTAACAGATTGGGGGGACCCCCTACCATCTGGGCGAGCGGATATGCTAGAACCTGGGCGGCTACCTGGGCCGGATTGATCGAGATTAAAGTAGATGTCAAGACCCCGTTCGGTTTCGAATTTCCTAGATGGAAAATAGAGCCGATGATGGGATTCCAAAGAATGGTCGACAGCAGCGAGAGGAGCATCAGGCCGGTCAGTAGAAGCGACCCGGAACGGGTAAGGTGAGCCCCCGCAAATGCGATTCCGACGAAGATTACCGCCTCTACCCCCAAGGCTCCAGCTAGGTCGAACCATATCGAGAGCGGCATACCTCCTCCCGGAGGATCCAAGACCATACCCACGACGATGGCTCCTGCAGTCGAACCAATCAAGCCCGTCGCCAGGGCCGCTCCGTAGCGGGAGAAGATGAGCTTCCGACGGCTTATCGGGAGCGCGAGGACCGCGTCTAGGCTCCCCGCTAGACGGTCCTTACCGTAAGCCACGTATCCGATCAAGCTCCCCGCAAGTGCAACGATAAACGACATTGTCAGCGCCGCAGATTGGAGGCTGGTGCCCTCCCCAGTTACCTCGGCGTTTGCAACGAGGTCCTGATTCAAGGCGCTGTATGGGACTAGATCGGAGGCGATCAGAACGTCTCCTGGCCCCACCAAGCTGAGATTGACGATTGAGCTGTTTGACACCTTCCCGAACGATCCTATAGGAACTGTCTCGACGATGCCGGTCAAAGTACCTAGGCTGATTGGGGAACATGGCGCGGGCGGGGGGACTTCGCTCTCGATGCAGTACTCTAGGGCGGTACCCGGTGGGACGCCCCCGGAGTCGTTTGCGAATGCGACGAGCAGCGCCGGCCTGGCTACGAAGAAGCCAGGCTGAATAGTCCAAAACGGGCTGACTAGCGGGCTCAGGTTGCTCGGGGGAGACCCGGAAATGGGTATGGCAAACTGCACCCCGGCGTTACTGTCGTGTAGGCTGAAATCGGCCACGCAGCGGCACGCGACGTGACTCCATGTCATCGTCAGGTGACCCCGATAGTCGGTTTCGCCTGACACTTCTCCAAGGGAGGGGCCCGTCGAGTTAGCCAGGAAGAACGTCATTCGGGCAAGAGCACCAGAGACACTGGTCCCAATCCCGTCGAAGGCGATGAGACTGAACTTGTAGGCTGACGAGTAGTTGTAGGAAACGCCAAAGTCTAGCGTGGAGGAATTATCCGGGCCGGGGGATGGAGCAAGCCGCGGGGCAACTTCTCCAGAACCGATTAGAAGAAGTACGACAACAATTGCGGCGGGGTTCCTAAGGAGGCGAAGAGCTTCACTGGCGAACCCCCTCATCTGTCGTTCCTGATAGTCCTCAGGAAGTACTCCTCGAGATTCCCCTCGTCGGTTGTCAATCCCTTCAAGCGGTATCCTCCCTCAACAAGCTTGCTGCTGAGTTCTCCGGTATCGATGCCCGCTCCCCGAATCGTAATCACATTCTCTGAAACCGTTACTTTCCCAAATCGCTCTAGAATCCGCAGGGCTTCGGGGTCGACTCGATTTAACACGACCACCACGGTAGTGCTGGTCCGTGTGGCTATATCGGAGACCGAGCTCGACGCAGCAATCCGACCCCGATTGATTACTACGACGTCATCACATAAGGCCTGAACCTCTCGAAGATTGTGAGAGGAGAGGAGGACACCCGATCCGGATTCACGAAGCAGGTGAATCCAGTTTCGATACTGTACAGTCGCGATAGGATCCAGCCCATTGAAGGGTTCGTCGAGCAGGAAGTAGCGCGGGCGGTTCAAGCTCGCGACAACAATAGAGAACCGCTTCTTAAGACCCAGGGACAGTTCTCGAAACCGCTTTCGTTTGTGATCCGCCAATCCCCAAACATCGAGAAGGTCCATTCCAACACGGTATGGTATCTGGCCCGAGATATCGGAGTAGTACCTGAGAAGCGCGCCGACGTTCAACGAAGAGTCATGTATGGGCTGCTCGGGGACCCACCCAATGATCCTCGAAGCTGCTGCCTTATCGAGATCTAGGTCGATGCCATCCACGTCAACCCGACCCGAATTTGGAATACAAACACCACAGGCGACACGCAACGTCGTAGTCTTACCCGCTCCGTTTGGTCCGATAAGGCCCACGACCTTTCCAGGATTGACTTGGATCGAGACGCTATCAATAGCCGGGATTGGATTTCCCGGGTATTCCTTTGATACCGCCTCGATCGCGAGCATCGCTAAGCGCGACAAGGGGTGACTAGGACTAATAGCTTATTTTCGCGCAAAAGAGTCCGGGCAATTGTCGCCCCGTTTCCTATTATTACGCCTTTTAACGGGGTTCGGTACTATGTGTGAGATCGGTCAGTTAGCCGATGGAGCTGAGCTGATGCCTGCCATCCCACGCCTGAGCTTCGACACTTCGCGGCCGCACTGTCCTGAGCGCAGCAGGGGCGGTTGACCAGCTCCGGCGCCGCCCGTGAAGAACGTGCAGCCGGCTGGCGCCCCTAAGAGCGTGCTCCCCTAAAGTCCTAGGGTCTTCATACTGATGTAACTTAGCAAGGCACCGTTATACCACGTTCCGCCGTACAGTGCGTGACAGTAGGAGTTCGTGTCCGACGGGTAGATGTCATTCACAGATTCACCGTAGCAATTGTTGGGGTTGTTCGTGTTTGTCCGAGAGTTAGTTTCTGTGCGAGATACCGCGTTTCAGTACGCCCGAACGTTTTCGGGCAAAGCCGCGACTCGGGAGGACGTTTTATACCGAACGGACGGTCCCCGCGCACTCCCATGCCGTTCCCCGAAGCAGTCGAACGGCTGCTCAACAAGCGCATCTGTATGAACTGCTCCGCCCGGAATCCACCGAAGGCGGTCCAGTGCCGGCGGTGCGGCTACAAGGGCCTGCGCGTCAAGTCGCGCGAGCGCTCCGGCAAGACCCAGTAGACCGGATCAGCCCACCCGGCCCGGGCCGGGATCGAGCGCGTCCGTAGTCGTCCGGCGTTCCCGCGCGATCTCGAGCCTCTTCTCGAACAGGAACCAGAGGTTTCGTAGCCCGTCCCGCCAGCTCTGAAGCTTCGGAGGTCCCGCGCGCTCACCGTAGTGGATCGGCACCTCCACGAACTTGAGGCCCCAGCGGATCGCTTCGATCTTCAGCTCCTCGCTGAGGGCCATCCCGTCCTGGGTGAGTGCCACCACATCCAGCACCCGGCGGCGGAACACCCAGAATCCGCTCTGGCTGTCGGCGAGGGTCCCGTTCGGTAGCTCTCGGACGTACCGGTGGTAGGCGATCGCCAGGAACTCGTTGAGCACCCAGTTGCCGATGCGGTGCTCGGTCGTCATCGACCGGCGGTCGACGAACGCCATCCGATCGCCGGAGAGGAAGTCGAGGTTCTGATCGAGGAGCCGGCGCACGAGTTCGGGGATCGTCTCGACCGGATAGGTGGCGTCGCCGTCGGCGGTGGCGATCACCTCCCCGCGCGCCTCGGCAAACCCGGTGCGATACGCCCGTCCGTATCCGCGGCGCCGCTCGACGATCACGCGCGCCCCTTCCGCGGTCGCGATCGCCCCGGTCCCGTCGCGGGAATCTCCGTCGACGACCAGGATCTCCCAGTCGAGCGGGTCGTCGCGGAACCGCGTGCGGTTCGCCGCGTCGGCCGCCGCCCGGAACGATCGGAGCACCGACGCGATCGACCCCGCCTCGTCGAGCGTCGGGATGACGAGCGTCGCCCGCATGACCGACCCCGGAGCCGGCGGGCCGCTTAAGCCCGAGCGGACCGTCCCCGCCGCACGTCGCCCCGTCCCAAGACTCGCCTTCCCCGGCGGCGCTGGGGAAGCTTCCCGACGACGGCGGATGTGGGGGTTTGGGCGTCGGGGCCGGACGCCGCGGCGCTCTTCGAGGCGCTCGGGCTCGGCGTCTACGCCCTGATGACGGATCTGCGCCGGGTCCGGTCCCGCGAATCGCGGACCGTTCGGGCCACCGCCTCCGACGCACCGGGTCTCGTGGTGGCGTTCCTGACGGAGCTCCTGGTCGCGCACGCGGAGGACGGGTTCGTGGCGCGGCAGATCACCGCCCGGACGCGGGGCTCTCCGCCCACCGGGATCGAAGCGGTCGCCGTCGGGGAGACGTTCGAACCCGGCCGGCATTCCGCCCGGATCGAAGTGAAGGCGGTGACGTTCCACGAACTCGTCTTCGACACCCGGCGCGGCCGGGCCCGGGTCATCGTGGACATCTAAACCGCGGACGGCGGGCGGAGGCCCGATCGTTACGGCATTCGATCGACGATCTCGGAGAGCGCTCGCCCCGGCTTCGGGAGGCGCCCGGCCTTCCCGAGGATCCGCTCGAGCGCGGCGAACGTGACGAGGAGATCCGGCCAGTCGGCGATCCCCATGTGACCGATCCGGAAAATCTTGCCGGTCAACGCGCCCTGCCCGCCCTGCAGCAGGACGTTGTACTCGTGCTCGAGCACTTTGCGCAGCTGGGGGTCGCCAAGCCCTTCCGGGTTCTTCACCGCGGTGACGGTATCGGAAGCGAACCGGACATCGGGGAACAGTTCGAGCCCCAGCGCCGCCGTCGCGGCCCGGGTCGCCTCGGCGAGGCGGTGGGTGCGTTCGAGCCGTCGCACGAGCCCCTCCTCTTTCAGCAGGAGGAGCGCCTCGCGCAGGGCGAGGAACAGCGGCACGGCCGGGGTCCACGGAGTATCGTTCTTCTCGAGCGCCTTCACATGGGCCGGTAGATCGAGATAGAACGTCCCGGTACGGAGTGCCGCGACCGCCCGTTCCGAAAGATGGACGAGCGCGAGGCCGGCGGGCGCCGCGAGCCCTTTCTGCGTTCCGGCGACCACCGCATCGATCCCCCAGGCATCGATCGCCTGCGGAATACCGGCGACGGCGCTGATCCCATCGACGAGGAACATCGCCCCGGATTTCCTGATCTCGGGGGCGAGGTGCGCCAGGTCGTTGGCGAGCCCGACACTCGTCTCATTGTGGACAACGCAGACCGCGCGCACGTCCCCTTTTTCGAGCTCCGCGCGCACCGCCGCCTCGGGGATCGGTGCGCCCCACGGAGCGGTCACGGTGGTGACCTGCTTCGAGTAGCGACGGACGATCGCGTCGGTCCGCTCGCCGAAGTTGCCGTTCGTGAGGACGAGCGTGCGGCCGTCGGTCGGGACGAGAGAGGAGTACATCGCCTCGAGGCCCGCGGTGCCGCTCCCCGACAGGATGACCTGCCGGCCCTTCGCTCCGAAAAGGACGGGCAGCAGCTCGCGGATCTCGGCGACCACGCCGTGAAAGAAGTCGCCGCGGTGATTCACCGACGGCATCGACATCGCGCGGAGGACGCGGGGGTGGATCCGGACCGGACCGGCGATCAGGAACGTCGCCGTCTCGGGATCGAACGTCACCGGGCCACCTGCGGTAGGGGGACCTGCGCGGTCAGCGGCTCGCCGCGCAGGGCCCGCAGCACCTCGGCCACCGTGTCGCCGCCCGCCCGCTGCTGCGCCTCCTCGGTCGACGCCCCGACGTGGGGCGTCGGGAGGACGCGCGGGTGGGAGAGCAGGTCGGCGCGGGTCGGGGGTTCCGTCTCGAACACATCGAGGGCAGCGCCGCCCAGCCGGTCGGAAGTAAGCGCCGCGAGCAGCGCCGTCTCGTCCACGAGAGCTCCGCGGGCGACGTTGACCAGGAACGCCCCCGGCCGCATCTGGGCGAGGGCCCGCGCGTCGATCAGGTGGTGGTTTTCGGGGGTGAGGGCCGCGTGCACGCTCACGATGTCGGACGCAGCGAGCAGCTCCGGCAGCGATCGCATCTCGGTGGCGTCGCCCGACCGCGCGACGAACGGGTCGAACGCGAGCGTGCGGGCTCCGAACGGGACGAGCCGGCGGGCGATCTCGCGCGCGATCCGGCCGTAGCCGACGAAACCGACCGTCTTGCCGGAGAGCTCGTGGCCGTGCGTGCCCCGTTCCCAGCGGCCCGCCTTGGTGGCGACCAGCGACGGGAACAGCCCTCGAACCAGGAGCAGATAGAAACCGACCGCGAGCTCGGCGACGCTCGCCGTCGCCGCCGCCGGCGCATTCACGACCCGGATCCCGCGGGCGCCGGCGGCGACCAGGTCGATGTTGTCGACGCCGACCCCGGCGCGGGCGACCAGCTGGAGCCCAGGTGCCTTCTCGAGCAGGGCCGCCGTGACCTTCGTCCGGCTGCGCACGATCAGACCCCACGCCTCGGCGAGCGCCGCGCCGAGCTGCGCCGGGTCGGCGCTCGCGTCGATCACCCGGCAGGGACCGTGGCGCAGCTGCTCGATCGAAGCGCCGTCGATCGCGTCGGCGACGACGACCAGCCGGGGCGATGCCATCGGCCCACCGAGCGACGCCGCGTTCAAAAGCCCTTTCCGCGAGGTCGGGGTCAGCGCATCTTCGGGACGGGCGTCCGCTCGAGGGCCGCCTTGACGATCGCCTCACCGCGGACGCCGCGGATCCACGGCTCCGGCTTGACGAGGACCCGGTGCGCGAGCCCCGGTTCGGCGAACGCCTTCACGTCGTCCGGGAGGACATAGTCGCGACCCGCGAGCATCGCGCGGGTGCGGGAGAGCTTCTGGAGCGCGAGCGACCCGCGGGGCGAGGAGCCGATCTCCGCGCGGGAATCGTCCCGGGTCGCGCGAACGAGGTCGACGATGTAGCCCGCGACCGCCGGGTCGATCTCGACCGACTCGACCGCGAGCTGGAGCGCCCGGAACGACGCCGGGTCGGTGACCTGCGGGGCGTCGACCCGGTCGTCCTTGCGCCCGCGCCGGCGCTCGAGGATCGTCCGCTCCTCCTCGGCCGTCGGATAGCCGATCTTGAGCCGCAAGAGGAACCGGTCGACCTGCGCCTCGGGAAGAGGGTACGTCCCCTCGAGCTCGAGCGGGTTCTCGGTCGCGATCACCAGGAACGGGCGGGGGAGCGGGTAGGTCGTCCGCTCGCTCGTCACTTGGTACTCCTGCATCGCCTCGAGGAGGGCCGACTGCACCTTCGGGGGCGCCCGGTTGATCTCGTCGGCGAGCAGCACGTTCGTGAACAGCGGGCCGGGGCGGAACTCGAACCCCCCCTTCGTGTTGTCCAGGATCTCGCCGCCCGTGATATCGTGCGGGAGCAGGTCGGCGGTGAACTGGACCCGCTGGAATCCGAGGCCGAGCGCCTGGGCGAACGACCGGGCGAGGAGCGTCTTCCCGAGCCCGGGCAGGTCCTCGAGCAGGACGTGTCCGTCGGCGATCAACCCCGTCAGGAGCGCTTCGACCGCGTACTCCCGGCCCACGACCGCGGTCCGGACCGCGGCACGGATCTTGTCGGCGAGGGGACGGGTCTCGGTCGGATTCATCGGACCACTCGGAGGCACCGCACGCCGTCTCCTATTAAGTGAACACCGGGCCGGTCGACCCGTGTTCCCCGGCCGTAACGATCCGCGTCACCGCAGGCGACTGCCCTCTCGGCGGTCTGACCCCGGCCGGGGGTGTCGGGCATCGGGGTTGTCCTCACGTCATCCTCGGTGGACGACCCGTCCACGTTGAGTCGAGAGGGACCCTTCGTCGATACCCGGGCACGACCGTAGGCCGCACCGATGGTGCGAATCGCGGCGAGGCCTAAGCGGTTGCGGGGGGCTCCCGGTCGATCAGGTCGGGTCGGCCGAGCAGGACGGCGACTAGGATCATCACGACGACCAGCAGACCGGCCCCGACCCCGATCAGCGCCGTCCCGGTGGGAAGCAGGAACGCCCCGACCCAAGCGATCCCGAGCGTCACCAGCACGAGCAGGAGCGACGGGAGAGCGCGCGAAATCCCCCCCGCGGCCCGGGCCGGGTCGTCCGCGAGCCAAGCCAGGAGCGCGACGGCGGCGAGCCCTCCGACGAGATCGGTCGACGGAGAGGAGGGGGCGTTCGAGGCGAGAAGGACGAGACCGACCAACGGGGGAGCGAATGCGTAGGCCCGGCTTCGGGGACCGCCCCGGTTGCGGAGGAGGAATGCGCCTCCCGCGCCTGCGACGGCGATCGGCACGCCGAGCAGGAATGGAAACGCCGCGAGGACCCCGAACAGACCGAGCGCCACGGCGAGGAGCGCGAGCGCAGGGACTCCGAGGGGCAGGTTCGGACGAGGCATCGCGGCGACGATGGGCGGTGGGACGGTCACACGGTCCTCCGACGTCCGGGTTCGCGCAGGAGACGGACGAACCCCCCGAGCGACCAGAAATCCTCCCAATCTACCACCGGCGCATCGTTCCAGACCCGGGCGAGGCGCTGGCGTCGTGCGAGCCGTTCCAGCCGGTCGGCGAGCTGTTCGTCGGCGGCCGGGAGCAACGAGCGAACGGGCCGTATCTGCGACGGGGAAGGGCTCAGAACGAACGTCGGATACCCCCGGCGGCGCAGGTGCAGGACGAGGTCGGGGTCGGCATCGCCCGTGAGGCTCGAGATCAACAGGGTCGTCACCCCGGGCGGGAAGAATCTCGGGAGCGAGGCGGCGCCCCGCTCCGACGGGCCGGCGACGGTCGCCCCGCGGGTCCGGCGGATCGCTTCGTGCATCCTCAAACGATGGCCGCGACCGCTCGAGAGAGGCACCGCCTCCACGAACTCTCCGAACGACACGAGCCCGATCCGTGCCTTCTCCCGCGCGAACGAGTCGGTGATCCCGATCGCCGCGGCGCGCGTCGCGCCGAGCAGGATCTCATCGATCGCCGGGCCGAGACGCGTCGGGCGGACATCGAGGAAGAGGAGGACATCTCCGGTCCGGTCGAGCAGGAAGTCGTTGACCAGGCGCCGTCCCCAGCGGGCGCTGGCCCGCCAGTTGATCCGGCGGGGCGGGTCGGTCGGCTCGGCGTCGCGGATGCCGAAGAACTCGCCCGCGCTTCCGACGCGTCGGGATCGGGTCTCGCCCGGCAGGGCGAGGACCCGGTCGAGCCGGACCGCCCCCAGGCGCAGGAGTTCGGCCGGGTACCGGTCGATCGACAGCGGGGCACCGCGTCCCTGGACCGGCCGCTCGACGAGGCCGACCGGGTCGCGCCAGACGATCTCGGGCGGAGGCAGCCTCGCGACGGTCGGGTACGGCGCCCGCCACCGCACCTGGAAGCGCAGCGACCCGGGCGAACGACGGTAGGTCGGCGGAGCGACCTCGATGAGATCGGCCGGCCGGGCGAACGAGAGCGCGACGTCCGTCAGGTCGGCGTTCGGCGCGCCACGCAGGATCCC
>JBAUAJ010000004.1:0-3469 GCA_049675585.1 Thermoplasmata archaeon | reverse complement strand
CCGCGAAACCGCCCGCGGCTCCTTCGCCGTAGGGCCCGTGCGGCCGTTGCCACTCGAGCGGAATCGGTAAGCCCTCGCGCGCCGCGCTCGCGGTTCGTGCGCCGACGCCCCGAGTGGGTCTCCGCGTCCGATCTCGCCGAGTACGCCTACTGCCCGAGGGCGCTGTACTACCGTCGCGCGGAGCCGAACGCCCCCGAGACCGCCCCGGAGGCCGACGGCCGCCGCTACCACACCGCCGTCCTCGGCGCGGAACGCCGCCGGGCCGACCACGGAGGAGCGATCTGGGCCGGAGTCGGGCTCGGGATCCTCGTCGCCGCGATCGGGATCGCGGGTTGGATCCACCCGTGAGCGAACCCCTCGCCGCGCTGCTTCTCGCCGTCGGCCTCTTGCTCGCGATCCTCTGCGCCGTAGAGCTCTCCCGCCGCGCCCGCGAGGGGCGTTGGGGGACGCTCGCCGCGATCGACTCGGGCCGCCCCGAGACGTTGCGCTCGGAGCGCTACCGGCTCATCGGCCGTCCGGACCTCGTGCGGCGACGATCCGACGGGCGGCGGATCCCGGTCGAAGTGAAGCGGCGCGCCGCGCCGGTCACCGGGCCGTTCCGCTCGCACGTGGTCCAGGTGTGGGCCTACTGCCTCCTCCTCGAGGAGACGGATGGCCGGGCCCCGCCGTTCGGTATCCTCCGCTACTCGGATCGCGAGGTCGCGGTGCCGTGGGACGGCTCGGCCCGGGCCGAGCTCCTCGCGATCCGGCGCGCGGTCGACGCCCCGAACGACGGACGCGCGACGCCCGGGCCGGCGCGGTGCCGAGGGTGCCGATGGGCGCCGAACTGCGACGCCCGGTCGACAGCGATCGGTTAGGGTCGGCGCTGGGCGTAGTAGAGGTCGCTTCGGTAGGGGAGCCGGATCGGACGGTGGAACGGAATCCCCGATCGGTCCGCGAGGAAACCGCGCACCTCCCGTTCGATCCGACGACGCTCGTCGGCGGGCTGCACGGCGACGAAGCTGACGGAGAGGACCCGATCCACGACCTGGGTGGGCGTGAGCCGCTGGACGAATCGAAACTGGACGTGACGCAGGGGCGAGAACGGCCCCGGGGCTCGGTCGAAGACGCTCCGCCACCGCCCCTCACCGCCCGGTCCGGATCGTCCGACGGAGCGCGGAGACCTCGGCGAAGAGCCCCGATACCGCCCCACGATCTCCGTGATCCGCGCCGAGAGTGGATCGGTGTCGTCCCGCGTGTTCCAGATCAAGCCCAGCCCGCCGCCGGGACGGACGACGCGGGCGATCTCTCGAATGGCCGGGCGGGGCCGGAACCAGTGGAACGCCTGGGCGATCACCACCGCGTCGGCGAAACCATCGGGGAGCGGGATCGCCTCGGCCGTGCCGTCGAGCACCGCGACGTCGGGGACCATTCGTTCGAAGATCGCGCGCATCCCCGGCGTCGGCTCGATCGCGACGAGCGTCGCCCCGAGCGGTCGAAGGGCGCGCGTGAACTTTCCCGTCCCGCTGGCGAGTTCCACGATCGTCCGACCCGGTCCGAGGCCGAACGCCCGGCCGAGAAGTCGGACCGCCGCCGAAGGGTAGCCGGGGCGCGCGCGCTCGTAGGCGGAGGCTGCCCGGTCGAACCCTCGGACCGCCGGATGCGTCCACGCTCGGGAGCCGGTCACGGGCGGGGTTTCCGTCGGCGACCCGCGGTCGAACTCGGCGGTCGGGAGGGCGGCCGGGCGCGGGGGAGCACCAGCAATCCTTCGCTCGGGTCGCCGAGCACCGTCGAGCGCCCCGCGCGGTATTCTCGTCCGGTGAAGGCGCAGACGACGGCGTCGAGCTCGTCGTGGGTGATCGACCGACGCTCCACGGCGCCCGTGAACCCGAACCGCACGAGCGCGCGCCGAAGCCGCTCCTCGCCGGCGCCTTTCCTCGGGATCCCGAGCACATCCTGCGCGCCGCCGGGGTACGCCTCGATCACCTCGAACCCTTCCGACCGCAACCGCCCGGCGAGGTCGATCCCGCGCCGGGTCAGCATGCGCATCGGACCGAGCGTCACCGGGAAGAAGCGGATCCCCCGCGCGCGCAGCGCGAGGTCGCAGGCACGGAAATGGGGCGGGCCGGGGAGGTCGAGCGACGCGCGGCCCCGAGGGAGAGAGAGCGGCGCGTCGATCGCGACGATCGCTGCCGGCGTCGACCGGAGGGCGGTGAGGATCTCGTCGTCGTTTCCGAGGACCCTCGTCTCGGTCGCGAGCCCCGGTCCGAGCCGGCAGTAGCCCGTGCGACGTTGCGGGCTGCCGGCGAGGTCGAGCCCGATCACGGCGCCCCGCCGGGGCGCCCGGGCATCCTGACGGGCCCCCGTGCCGACGTTCCCCATCGCTGCGATCCGGCGGGGACCGGGGCGCCAAAAACCTTACCCGCCGGGCCGTTTCGACCGGCCGATGGCGGAAGGGAACGTCGAGCGCACCCTCGTGCTGGTGAAGCCGGACGGGGTCCGACGCGGTGTCGTCGGCGAGATCGTGGCGCGGTTCGAGCGCAAAGGGCTGAAGCTGCTCGCCGCGAAGCTCGTCCGGGTCGCCCCCGAGCTCGCCCAGCGCCACTACGCCGAGCACCAGGGGAAGCCGTTCTACCCGGCGCTGATCCAACACATCACGAGCGGACCGGTGCTCGCGCTGGCGCTCGAGGGACGGTCGGCGATCTCGGTCGTCCGCCTGCTCACGGGGGCGACCAACCCCCAGCTCGCCGCTCCGGGGACGATCCGGGGCGATCTCGGCCTCGGGATCACGCCGAACCTAGTGCACGCCTCCGACTCGCCCGAGTCGGCCGCACGGGAGCTCGCGCTCTATTTCCGAGCCGAGGAGTACCTCGCCTACTCGCGCGTGGGCGAGGAGTACTACTAGTCCAATGGGCCCGTCGCTCGAGCGCGCGACGCGGGCGCTGGGCGCGGGAGAGCTCGTCGTCTTTCCGACCGACACTCTCCTCGGGCTGGCGGCCCGCGCTTCCGATCCGCGCGCCGTCGAACGGCTCCTTCGGGCGAAGGCGCGTCCCGGCAGCCAACCGCTCTCCGTGGCCGTGAGCTCGCTCGAAGAGGTGGAACCGCTCGGAGCGATGTCGCCGGCCGCTCGCCGCTTCGCGCGACGCCGCCTCCCCGGCGCGTACACCCTGCTGTTGCGCCCTACGCGGGCCGCGGCCAGGGCGCTCGCTCCGGCGGTCGGGGGAGGCCGAACGATCGGTCTCCGGGTCCCGGACCACCCGATCGCCCGAGAGCTCGCTCGCCGCGTAGGACCGATCGTGGCGACCTCGGCCAACCGACACGGCCGTCCCCCGGTCCGCACGATCGCGGCGGCCCGCCGGGCGTTCGGGTCGGAGGTGGCGGTCTATCTTCCGGCGGTGCCCGCCCCGTCGGGCCGGCCGTCCGAGCTCATCGACCTCACCGGACCGACGCCTCGCCCGGTGCCCCGCGGATGACGCCCCCCGCCCGCTAT
>JBAUAJ010000003.1:0-1626 GCA_049675585.1 Thermoplasmata archaeon | reverse complement strand
CGACGACAGTGAGCCAACTTCGCGTGGTATCGCTGTCACCAACAAGCAGTCGCCGTCCGATCGCTTCCTGACCCGGCCAGAACAGTTTCGCCGCGGCTTCGTTCAGGATCGCGACGGGCGGCGCACCTGCCTTGTCGCCAACCGAGAAAGCGCGGCCGGAGATCAGCGGTATCCCGACATCGTGAAAGAAGCCGCCGTCGACCGCGTGGAAGAGCGGGGATTTCGCCATGGGGATCGCTTCGTCCGCGTCGTCGACGCGCACCTGCTCCGGCGCGCCGGGGATCTCGACGGCGGCGGACGCGACGCCCGGCAACGATGCGATCCGTTCGCGCGCCGTGAACGCGCGCAAACGAAGCTGCTCGACGTCCATTGACGAGGCGCCGGGAAGACTGATGCCAACCATATACAGTCGATGGGGATCGAAGCCTGGCGCTTGATACCGGAGGCGCACGAAGTCACGACCGAGCGACGTTGCAGCCGCGAGCAGGCTCAGGCTGCACGCAGTCTGCATCACAACGAGTGACTTACCGCCCCAACCCAAACGCGCGGACCTGTCCTGCCGTCCTCCGCGCAAGGATTGGATGAGATCGCTTCGCGCGACGCCGATCGCCGGCAGCAGCCCCGTGGTCAATCCAACCAACAGCGAAACCAGGCTGACAAATGCGAGCACCCGCCAGTCGACCCGGGCCACGAGTCCCAGCGCGTCGGAGCCGAGCGCCGCGCCTGCAAGCCGGACTCCCCAGATCGAAGCGAACGTGCCGAGCACGCCGCCCGCGGCTGCGAGGCAGAGTGCCTCCGTCAACAAGAGGCCCACGAGCGAGCGTCGCGATGCGCCGAGCGCGCCGCGCACGGCGAGTTCATGCCGGCGTGCTTCCGCGCGGGCGAAGAAGAGCCCTGCAACGTTCGCAGCGGCGATGAGGAGCACGACGGACATGATCGCAAACAGTTCGCGGGAGCCCGCGCCGGCACTTGGATCTCCGAAGAGTGCGCGCAAAGGGCGAGCAACCGCGCCGTGTTTCGTGTAATCGCCGGGGTACTGAAGTGCGAGACGCCGCGAGATCGTCGCGAGCTCGGCATTGGCGGCCGTCGCATTGATGCCTGCCGCGAGGCGCGCGATGACGTATGCGCCCGGCGTCGTGCGTACCGCCCGACTCGGCACGCGCAGCGGCATCCAGACGGCCGCCGGTCCGCGCAGACGAAATCCCTTGGGGAGCACCGCAATCACGCGGGCTCGCTTCGCTTCTCGTGTAGCCGGGTCGACCCCGGCTATGGGTGACCCAACGACGGTTTCATCCCCGCCGAGTCGCGTACGCCAGAACTCGTAGTCGAGCATGACGACGGCTTCGGCGCCGGGGAGCGTGTCGTTCGGCGTGAAATCGCGACCGAGCAACGGGCGCACACCGAGCAGCGCGAGCAAGCCCGGAGAGATCGTCGCCGCGGGGAGGTACTCGTCCTCGTCCTCGTGGCGCAAGTCGAAGCGCGCGGGCGCGTAGAATCCTGTCGCGCTGTACGATCTGGATTGTGCCTGCCAATCACCCGCCGTTGCGAACGATGGCCTACCCAGACAGGTGGGACAACGTGAGAACCCAACCGAGGTGGAGTCCTGTTCGTCGAGCAATACGAGGT
>JBAUAJ010000002.1:0-4510 GCA_049675585.1 Thermoplasmata archaeon | reverse complement strand
GCGCACGCGCGCGAGTGCCGCCGGGACGGCGGCGGGATCCAGGGGCCGGTCGATCGCGTCCAGGAACCGCATCGCGGCGGCCACGGCGAGCGCGGCGTTGCGGCACTGGAACCCGCCGAGAAGCGGGATCGCAAGATTCGGGAACTCCCGCCCGGGGAGCTTCAGGTCGAACGATTGACCGTCCGCGGAGAGCTCCCGCTCTCCGACCGAGATCTCCCGGCCGAGCCGCCAGGCGGGAACCCCGAGGCGGTCGGTCGTCCGACGCACGACCTTCGCCGCTCCGTCCGGGAGCTCGCCCACGACCGCCCGCATCCCCGCGCGCAGGATCCCGGCCTTCTCTTCCGCGATCGCCTCCACGGTCGGGCCGAGGATCTCGATGTGCTCGAGCTCGATCGTCGTGATCACGCCGACGCGGGCGTCGAGGACGTTGGTGGCGTCGAGGCGTCCACCGATCCCGACCTCGACGACCGCCGCATCGACCCCGCGCCGCGCGAACCAGTCGAACGCAACGGCGGTCGTGACCTCGAAGAACGTCGGTTCACGGTCGATCGTTCCCGCGGCGAGCCGCTCGGCGGTGAGCCGTTCGACGCGGGCGACCCCGTCGACGATCCCCGTGGGAGGGATCGTCCGGCCGTCGATGCGGATCCGCTCGCGGTAGCTTGCGAGGTGCGGGGAGGTGTAGAGGCCGGTCTTGAGGCCGTGCTCGGTGAGGATCGCGGCGGTCATCGCGGCGACCGATCCCTTCCCCTTGCTGCCGGTGATGTGGACCGACGGGAAGCGTCGCTGCGGGTCGCCGAGCCCCGCGAGGAGCGTCTGGATGACCTCGAGCCCCGGCCTCAGGCCGAATCGCCGACGCCGGAACAATCCGTCCAGCGTGGACCGATAGGACGGGGATTCCGGAGCCATCGGCCCGGGCGAGACGAGCGAGCCCTTAACCGTCTCGAAAAGCGCGCTAGTACGTCGAGCGCTCGCGGTACGGCCCGTAGACTTCCTGGAAGGCGCGTACGATCTCGCCGAGCGTTGCCTTCGCGCGGAGGGCGTCGAGCACGGGAGGCATCGTGTTGCCGTCCTCGGTCTCGGCGACCTTTTTCAATCGGTCGAGCGCGGCGGCGTGCCGGCGCGCGTCCCGCCCGGCGCGCAGCGCCTTCAACCGACGGGTCTGCAGTCGGCGCGCCTGCTCGCCGATCTTGAGCCTGGGCACGCGGATCGCGCCGTCGACCGCGTGGATGTTGACGCCGACGATCTTCGCCTCGCCCGCCTCGACCGCCCGCTGGTAGCGGAACGACGCCTCCTGGATCTCCCGCTGGAAGAACCCCCGCTCGATCGCGGGCACGACGCCGCCGATCTCGTCGATCCGGTCGAAGTAGCGCGTGACCTCCGCCTCCATGCGGTCGGTCAGCCACTCGACGTAGTAGCTCCCGCCGAACGGGTCGACCGTGTCGGCGACCCCCGACTCGGAGGCGAGGATCTGCTGGGTGCGCAGCGCGATGCGGACCGCGTCCTCGCTGGGGAGCTGGATCGCTTCGTCGTAGGAGTTCGTGTGCAGGGACTGGGTCCCCCCGAGGACCCCGGCGAGCGCCTGGACGGTGGTACGGACGACGTTGAGCTCGGGCTGCTGCGCGGTGCACGAACATCCCGCGGTCTGGGTGTGGAAGCGGAGCCAGCGCGAGCGCTCCTTCTTCGCGCCGAACTCGTCGCGCATCACGCGCGCCCAGATCCGACGGGCGGCGCGGAACTTCGCGATCTCCTCGAAGAAGTCGTTGTGGGAGTTGAAGAAGAACGAGAGCCGGGGAGCGAACTCGTCGACGTCGAGCCCCCGACGGATGCTCTCCGCGACATAGGTGCGCCCGTCAGCGAGGGTGAACGCGAGCTCCTGCACGGCGGTCGATCCGGCTTCGCGAATGTGGTAGCCCGAGATCGAGACCGGATTCCAGCGCGCGGTGTGCTTGGTCGCGTACTCGATCGTGTCGATGACGAGCCGAAGCGCCGGGCGCGGGGGGTAGAGGAACTCCTTCTGGGCGATGTACTCCTTCAGGATGTCGTTCTGTGTCGTCCCTCCGAGCCGGGCCATCGGCACGCCGTGGGCCGCCCCCGTCAGCAGGTACATTCCCCAGACGATGTTCGCGGGGGCGTTGATCGTCATGCTCGTGGTGACGTCGGCGAGCGGGATCCCCGCGAGGAGCCGCCCCATGTCGTCGAGCGAGCTCACGTTCACCCCGCACTTTCCGACCTCCCCCTCCGCCTCCGGGTCGTCGGCGTCGATCCCGTAAAGTGTCGGATCGTCGAAAGCGATCGAGAGACCGGATTCGCCGTGGGCGAGCAGGTAGCGGAACCGCGCGTTCGTGTCCTCGGGGGAGCCGAATCCTGAGAACATGCGCATCGACCAGCGGCGGCCGCGGTACATCGTCGGGTGGATCCCCCGCGTGAACGGCGGCTGGCCGGGGTAGCCGATCGCATCGAACGAGGAGGAGGGCGAACGGGGGGTGTAGAGCCGCTCGACCGGTATCCCCCCGAGCGTCGCGAACTCCCGCTGTCGTTCGGGGCTCTTTTCGAGCGTCGGGGCGAGCAGATCGGACTCCCACCGGCGCGTCGCGTCGGTGACCGCGTCGCCCGACGAGACCTTCGGTGCGCGGGACCGTCCCGGCGCGGTGGCGCTGCTGCCCGCCATCAACGCCCGGAAGCGGTCCCCCGTCTATAACTCCGGGGGCCGCAGGGGGACCCGCAGACCGACGAGATCGCCGCGTCCACGACGGACGACGCGCACTCCGAGCGACCGCGCGAACCGGGGGAACGCGTCCCCGGTCCAGACCGTGTTGTCGGCGAGGACCACCGCTCCCGGAGCGAGCCTCGGCCGGATCGTTTCGAGCTCGAACGTGAGGTGTGCGGGGGTGTGCAGGTCGTCGTGCAGGAACAGGCCGACCGAGCCGATCTCCTCCATCAGACGCGGCAGGAGCTGCTGGCTCGGGCCGATCCGGAGGTCCCACCGCTCCCGCAGCCCGTCCGGAACCGACCACCCGCTGTCGCGACCGGGGGGAAGGGCGACCATCGACTCCCCCGGGCGGAGCTCGGGGCCCTTCTGCCGGGTAGGCAGGTCGATCGAATGCAAACGGCCCCGGTTGTTGCGGCGCAGGGCGGCGAGAAAATGCGCCGAGGAGACGCCGCTGCTGACCCCCGCCTCGACGACATGTTCCGGCCGGAGCAGCCGAACGAGCGCGTAGAGCTCGAACGGCGCGCGGATCTGGGCGTACGACGGTCGGCCCGCCGCCAGGTGCCGGTGCCGGATCTCCTCCTCGATCGGAAGCAGCCGCTCCAGCTCGGCCAGTACCTTCGCGATCTCGGGCCGCCGAGCGCCGGTAAGCTCGGCGAGCCACTCGAGATTGGGCGTCGCCCGTCGATCCCCCAACGCCCGTCGGGCCCGTTCGACCGCGGCGCGCGACCCGTCGGGGAGCGCCTCGACGCGCAGGGGGGTTCGACGCGCGTTCATCCGGAACGACCGGAAGGTTGAGCGTCCTCCTTTCTCTTGAGGTATGCGCTCACGATGTCGAGCCGTGCCGTGGCGCCGGTCACGGTCGTCCGGGAGCTCTCGATCTCGATCCGGGCCGAGAAGAACGGGGCGTCGACCACGAGGGTCTCGTACTCCCCGCCCTCTCCCGCGAGGTTCATACGGCGGCCGCCATCGGTGCGCCGTTCCAGCTCTTCGAGGCGGTGCGCATCCAGCCGGCTCCCCACCCACTCGGCGGGCAACGGGTCGGCCGCGAGGTGCACCAGACGGATGTCGAGACCCGCGGAGATCTCCTCCCGCACGACGCGTCCCGGCTCCTTCCTCCACAGCGGGGCGTAGAGGCGTCGCCCGACCCGGTCCGCGATCCGCAGCAGCCGGGCCCACTGGTAGGACGAGGCGATCGCGCCCGCGACGATCGGCCCGGTGGTGCCGCGGAGCGCCTGTCCGAGGGCCTCGAGCTCGGCCGCCTCGTCCGCTCCCTCGGTCGGGACGATCCGATGACGGCGCCCCCAGGCCCGCGCCTGGAGCGCGACAAGGTCGAGGTTCGGGGTGTGGAACATCATCGACTCCGGATCCTGGGGACGGAGCGTGAGCAACTCGTCGACGGGCCACCCTTGAGAATCCGCGAGATACGCGGCGTAGACCGAATCTTTCCCGCCCGAGACGAGCGCGGTGACGGTCACGCGCCTCCGCTACGGTAGGGTGAGCCCGTCGTGCCACCGGCCGTACAGCCCGGCCAGGTCGACCGAAGCGACCGCCCGGTCTCCCCATCGCAGGGAACCTTCCCCACTCTGTACGGTCCCGATCGCCCGGCACGGGGCGGGTCGCATCGCCCGTTCGAACGCGGCGGAGGAACCGGCCGCCACTTCGACCAGCAGCCGGGAACGCCCCTCGGCGGCGAGCGCGACGCCCGGGCCGGCGAGCCCCGTCGCCGAGAGGTCGACGTCGAACCCGAGTCCGCCCCCGAACGCCATCTCCGCGAGGGTAACGGCCAACCCCCCGTCCGAA
>JBAUAJ010000001.1:0-1900 GCA_049675585.1 Thermoplasmata archaeon | reverse complement strand
GGTCAATGAAGACCACGAGATGCACAGCGCTTTGCGGTCAGGCGCGAATTTCCTGATCCAAAAGTCTTCCGACACCGATGGCGTCTCGCGCTGCCTGCGTGCTGCCTATGGAACGATGTTATTGCAGCGCCGGCGCACGGCGCGATGTCCCGTCAATATTCCAGTGGTGGCGCGTTTCTCGGAACTGGGGAAGATCGAGGCGCGAATCAGCGACATCAGCGTTGGTGGCGTCGCCCTGCAATGCACTCAGGCCGTAGGCGTGAACCTCAATGTTTCCATGAGTTTCCTGCTACCTACCAGCAACATCATGATCCATGCGGCGGGCAAAGTGGTGAATGCCGACGCCAGGGGCAGGGCTGGAATCTGTTTCTCGTTCGTTCCTGAGAACGAGATCAAGCTGCTGGAGAGCTGGCTGACGGTGCAGCTGACTCGAATGTCTGAAGCGGAGATGCCCGCCAGCGAGGAAGAGGGCCAAGTTCACTGAGAAATGTTCAGTGACGGCAGTCTGCTCAGATTCGAGACTCTGTGTATTTTCAGAACAATTCGTCCGCGCGCAGCGCGAGACAGTTAACGCCAATCGCGTGGTTAACAGAGTATCTGCGCGGGTTGCAATTGTGGCACTCGACTTGCTTTTCGAACAACATGCGCCTCAAGGCGAGAAAGGTCCAAGTCCTAAATAACCAAATGCATACCCACGGAAGGAAAGAAACTGGATTCTCACTCATCGAACTGCTGATCGTAGTTGCAATCATCCTGATCATTGCTGCGATCGCAATTCCTAACCTGCTGCGCGCCCGGATGGCGGCGAATGAGTCGTCTGCGGTCGCCTCCATTCGTACCATCAACACCGCTCAGATCACGTATAACTCCACCTACCCGACCGTTGGCTTTGGCGCCACTCTGACTGTTCTCGGTGGCGTTGCTCCTTGCACCCCCGCGTCGACTGGGGCCTGCTTGATTGACAGCGTGCTCGCGGCTGGCGTGAAGAGCGGTTACAACTTCGCCACAACTGGCGCAGGTGGCCCTCCCGCTATCAAGTATTACGCAACGGCGGTGCCGATCACCGTCAACCAGACCGGTATCCGCAGCTTCTGCTCGTTTGAAGACGCAGTGGTTCGGGTGCAGCCCTCGGGCGCCGCGATCGCCAGTGAAGCGGCCTGCCAAGCTTTGCTGCCGCTCAATCAGTAAGAGTCGCTGTATTGCTGCACACGTTGGAGACGAATGAAAATCCTGCTGATCGAAGATAGTCGCTTTCTGCGCGGGCTGCTCGAACGCGCGTTGACGAGGGCGGGATACGAGGTCATGGCCGAAGCGGACGGCTCAAAAGGTGTGGAAGAGGCGCGGCGAGTGGTTCCCTCGCTGATTCTGCTCGACATGATGCTTCCTGGACTCGACGGCCTCAGCGTGTTGAAAGCGCTGAAGGAGGATGCAGCCACGGCGGCGATTCCGGTGGTGGTGCTGAGTGGGCTTTCCCAGCGTAATGACACGATGCTGAAGAAGGCCGGCGCCGCCGCTTACGTCGAGAAATCAGCTTTGGGATTGGACAAGAATCCGGATCTACTGCTCCGAATCGTTGCCAGCGCTCTGGCGACACCCCGCGGCGGATGCAGCCCGGACTCTGAACCGCAAGTGAACCCGGAGAATGCGCTTTCTAAGACCTTGCCATGATGATACTGCTCGCAGAAGACTCGGTTTTTTACTGGCGCCTGATCGCCAAGCACCTGAAGGAATGGGGCTTCGACTTCGTGGAAGCGCATGACGGCAAAGAGGCGTGGAAGATACTGGTGCAGCAGGATGGGCCCAAGCTGGCGTTGGTCGACTGGGTGCTGCCCGAGATCGAAGGCATCGAGATTTGCCGCCGCCTGCGCAGCCGTCCGGAAGGCTCCCCATATACCTATAC